>NZ_JBFBAM010000081.1:0-41071 GCF_040682195.1 Kutzneria sp. NPDC051319
CAGACAGCCCCCCCGCAAACAACAAAAAAACATTTTCGACCTCCCCAAACCCCACACCTCGGTGTGGAGGAATGGTCCCTTCCGAACTTCAAAACGGGGGGTCTGCCAATCTGGGGCGTGTGATGCGTCGGTGGCTGCCCGTGGTGTTGGCGATCCTGGTGGTGGTCGTGACGGCCGGGGTCCGCCCCGCCGGCAACGCGCGGGAGGTCGGCGGCTCCAACTACGACTTCTACGGCCTGAGCGGCGGTTGCAGTCGCGAGCAGTACGGGACCGTCGACAGCTTTGACCGCGGCCGGGACGTCATCGAGAAGCAGCTGAGCCAGATGTACGATGCCGGCCAGCGGCGGCTGCGCATCGGCATCTTCCACCAGCACGGGCGGGACACCGGCACGGTGATGGACTCCAGCACCGGCGACCTCTCCCCCGCCGACCGCCGGCAGTTGACCGAGCTGCTGGCGGCCGTCAAGAAGGCGGGCTTCCACGAGATCGAGGTGGCCTTCCACCCGCAGGGCGACGACTCCCCGCAGGACTGGGACGCCATGGACGAGCAGGCGTACCGGGAGAACTGGAGCCTGATCGCCAACCTGCACCCGCTGATCGCCGCCGCCGGCCTCCCGTACAAGATCGATCTGCTCAACGAGGGCATGCCGATGTCGACCGAGCCGGTGCTGCGCCAGTACGCGAAGCGGCTGTGGGCCGACTACACGGCGAAGTTCGGCAAGGCCGACACGGTCGGGTTCTCCATGACGGTGTGGATCGCCGACCGCGCCACCCAGCTGCCCGCCGTCTACGGCTCGAATCCGCCCGACCTGTTCGACGTGCACCTCTACGGCGACAGCTGGAACGGTGACGAGTACTCCCAGTTCGTACAGGCCGACAAGAAGATGACCGCGCTGGGCTACCGCCAGCCGTGGATCATCGGCGAGACCTACTTCGACGACGTCCTGGCCGCGCAGGGCATCCGACAGGCCATCGGCGCCACCGGCCGCCAGGTTCGCTACATCACCCAGTGGCCGCTCAGCCGCGACCGGCGGTGCGCCGATGTCGACGTCGCCCCGCCGACCCGCTTCCTGACCGGCATCTAGGGCACCAGCGGCCGCACCTGCTCGACCACGAAGCGCACGAAGCCGACCGGATCGGGCTCGTCGCCGGTGGGCTGCAGGATGACCGTGTCGGCCCCGGCGTCGGCCAGCTCACGGACGGCGGCCGCGACCGTCTCGGCGTCGCCGGCCACGCCGTGCTGGGGGTCGTTGCGGCGCAGGCGCTCCAGGGCGCCGGGGCCGGTGGCCACGTGCAGGGCTGCGATGATCTCGTGGTCGATGAACTCCCGCAGCCGGCGCACACCCTCGACGGTCTCGTCGGCCACGAGCAGCGTGCCGTCGGCGGATTCGGCGGTCAGCCGCAGGGTCTTGGGCCCCTGGCCGCCGGCGAACACCTTCACCGGGCTCGACGGCGGCCAGTCGAGGCGGACCCGGTCCAGCTTCACGTACCGGCCGCCGACCGTGACCTCCTCGCCCCGCAGCAACGCCCGCAGCGCGTCGAGGTACTCCCGCAGCAGCGTCATCGGCGAGGCCACGCGGGCCCCGGTCTGCCCCATCCAGCTCTGCACGCCGTGACCGACGCCGACGATCACCCGATCGGGGAACAGCCGGTGCAGGGTGGCCACCTCCATGCCGGCCAGCGCGACGTTGCGCAGCGGCACCGGCAGCAGGCCGATGCCGACGCGGACCCGCTCCGTCCAGGCAAGTGCGGCGGCCGCGGCGGCGATGCCGCTCTCCGAGAAGCAGTCCTCCCACACCCACAGCTGCTCCAGGCCCAGCGCCTCGGCCGTCTCGGCCATGGGGCGCAGGGTCTCGGGCGGGAACTGGGGGCGGAACACGGTGCCGAGGGCAGTCATGCCGCCCTTCCTACCAGCCGCCGGTCCGGTTGATCACGTCCAGCAGCGTGCCCGGCTCCTCGACGTGCAGGTTGTGCCCGAGGCCGGGCAGCACCTCCACGTTCTCGGCCAGCGCGCGGACCTGCTCGGGGGAGCTCATCGGGTCGTTCTCGCCGGTCACCATCAGCACCGGGCACTTCGCGGCGGCCAGCAGCCCACGCATGTCCGGCCGGCCCACGGCGAAGGTCGACGGGTCCAGGGCCAGCCGCCAGCCGTCGCCGGTCGCGGCCAGGCCGTCGGGATCGGCCGGCATCAGACCGCCGAGACCGGACACCTTGAGGTAGCGCTGAGCAGCCTCTTCCTTGCTGCCGAACGTCTTCACCGGCCGCTGGGCCATCGCGGCGGCCCCGGCCAGCTCGTCGTCGGTCCACTCCACCTTCACGCCGACGGCCACCGCGCGCCGCACCTCCACGCCGTACCAGCCGCTGGCCAGCGCGACCGCCAGCACGCCGCCCAGGGAGTGCCCGATCACGGTGACCGGCTCGCCGGCCGGCAGGTGCTCGGCCACCGCGCCGGCCATGGCGCCGAAGGAGTACCGCTTCAGCCGGCCGGATCTGCCGTGCCCGGGCAGGTCGGGGGCGATCCAGCGGCGGTCGAGCCGCTCGACGAGGCCGTCCCACACCGCGCCGGTCGCGCCCAACCCGTGCAGCAGCAGCACGGTCGGTCCGCCGGCTCCGCCTGTTCGCACCCTCAACGTGTCCACCGTCCGGATCTTTCCCCACCACGGCCCCGGCGGGCTAGCGTCGTGGCCGTGGACGCCAGCGTGATCAACGATCCGGAGACCTATGTGCGCGGTGTGCCGCACGAGGTTCTCTCCTCGCTGCGGGCGGAATCCGCCGTGGTGCGGGTGGACGACTTCTGGGCGGTGCTGCGGCATGCCGAGGCGCGGCAGGTGCTTCGCAACCCACAACTGTTTTCGTCGACGCTGGGCGGCACCCAGATCCGCGATCCGCTGACGGCCGAGGATCTCCGGTACGTGCGGCGAATGATGCTCAACATGGATCCGCCGGACCATCCCCGGCTGCGCGGCCTGCTGGCCCGGGCGTTCACGCCGCGGGCGGTGGCACGGCTGACCGATCGGATCACCGTATGGGCGGACGACCTCGTGGCCGCGGTGCAGGGCGACGGCGGCGGCGATCTGGCCAAGCAACTGGCCGATCTGCCGCTGCTGGTGCTGGCCGAGGTGTTCGGCGTGCCGGAGCAGGATCGGAGGCTGATGTTCGACTGGAGCAGCCGCGCCATCGGCTTCCAGGACGCCGAGTACGCCGCGATCGACACCGTCGACGCCTCGGGCGTGACCGACATGGCCCGTGCCGCGCTGGCCATGCGCCCCAAGCCCGGGCCCGACGGCCTGATGCCCGATCCCCGCAGCCGCAACGGCATGCCCGACCTGTACGCCTACGCGACCGCCCTGGGCGAGCACAAACGTTCGCAGCCGGGCGACGACGTCATGAGCAACCTCATGCGGCACGTCGACGACGACGGCGGGCGGGTGTCGATCGAAGAGTTCGAGACCCTGTTCTGGTTGTTCTCCGTGGCCGGCAACGAAACCCTGCGCAACGGCATCCCCGGCGGCCTGATCGCCCTGATGGCCCATCCCGTCGAGTACCGGCGGCTGCTGGCCGACCGGTCGCTGCTGCCGACCGCCATCGACGAGATGCTGCGCTGGTGGACACCGGTGATGCACTTCCGCCGCACCGCCACCGCCGACACCACACTGTCCGGAGTGGACATTCGCGCCGGGGACAAGGTGGTGGTGTGGTTCTCCTCGGCCAACCGGGACGAACGGGTGTTCCCCGACCCGCACCGCTTCGACGTCGGCCGCACCCCCAACGACCACCTGACCTTCGGCCACGGCCCGCACTTCTGCCTCGGCGCCCAGCTGGCCCGGGCCCAGATGACCGCCGTGTTCACGGCCGTGTTGGACCGTTTGGGGGAGGTTCGCCCGGCCGGCGAGCCGATCCGGCTACGGTCCAGTTTCCAGAACGGAGTCAAGAGCCTGCCGGTCACGTGGTGACCACGCCTGGGGAGGTTTGTGCCTTGCTCAAGTTCGTCGTCGGTGTCGCGCTGGCCGCCGTGGCCACCAGCTGCGGCCCCAATCAGATCGGGACCACGCCGGGCGCGCCGCCGGCCACGTCCACCTCGCCGCTCATCCAGCACTGGGCCATGCCGAACCTGGTCGGCTCGGGCCTCCAGGACGCCCAGGACGCCATCCAGAAGCTCACCGGCAACGAGATCTTCTTCAGCGCCTCGCACGACGTCAGCGGCAAGGGCCGGCACCAGGTCCTGGACCGGGACTGGAAGGTGTGCAACCAGAACATCGCCGCCGGCACCCGGATCCAGGCCGGGGTGAAGATCGACTTCGGGGTGGTCAAGCTGGCGGAGGCGTGTCCCTGAGGTCGAAGGGATCGGTCTGCCGCAGCACCCTTCGCGCCGTGACCTGGTTGCCCCACATCAGGACGGCCATCAGGGCGCACACGACCGTCAGCGTCACGAAGGTCCAGTACGAGAACGCGGTGGACGCACCGGCGTCCAGGGTGGTTTCCGCCAGCAGCACGCCGCACGCCAGCGTGAGCCAGACGAAGGACCAGGACATGCCCCGGCGGAGCACCTCCTCGCCGGCCCAGCGGCGGGCCACGTCCCGGTGCTCCGGGGCCGGGACCTGGCGGCGCCGAAGAGCATGCATCAGCCTGCGCCGCTCCGGCTTCGGCAGTTCGCGCATCGGCGTCCGCAGGTTCAGGTACCGAATGCCGGCCCGGCGGAGCGCGGCATGCGACACCCAGAGGTGCACCAGCGCCATCAGGAGGAGCCACACCCCCGTCAGAATCAGAACAATCGCCCACATGGGACGCATCCTACGGCGCGGGACTCCGAGGTCGGAGCGGTTTTCCACGCAATGTCGAGCCCCCGGCCGCACCTTGTCCTTCCGCGGCACCGACACCGAGGCCGCCTGGCACATCGACCTCACCGGCGACGCCGACCTGCTGGCCGTCTGGTCCAAGCACGTCGCCTTCGATCAGGGCGCGACGGCCACCCACAGCGGCAGTGGGTGGCCGCTCTCCTTGGGCGTGAGCCGCTGCACGGCGGCGAAACCGGCGGCGGTGAGCCCGGCCGTGACCTGCGCGCCGGTGATCACCTGATGGCGGGTGGAGACCGCGCGGATCAACTCCCACTGGCTGCCGGAGCGGGCCAGTTGGAGCACTTCCAGGCCGTAGGACTGCCCGTCCTCGGCCCAGTCCCACAGCTGCACGGTGACCTGGCGCTGCTCGCCGCGGCCGGACACGCGCGGCGGCGGGGCGGTGGGGCGCAGGCGGCGGAGCTTGTCGAGCTCGGGGACGGCGGCGATGAACAGGCCGCCGGGACGCAGCGCCAGCCGGGCGGCCGAGAGGGCGGCGTCGAGGCCGTTCTCATGGGCCAGACGGGGCAGCAGGTCGTCGTTGGCATGCACCACATCGACGGGATTTGCCGGCATCTGGGCCAACACGTCGAGCAGATCGGCGAACCGGTGGTCGCCCGGACCCAGCACCGCGGTGGCCACGTCGGCGAACACGCGGTCGCCCGCGGGTCTCGGTGTGGTCACGCCGGCCAGACTACGGGTCCGCCACCCGGCGGCTTGCCCCCGGCCCGACACTAAGGTGAACCAACCCGTACGCGGGACCGTCGAACCGGTTACACCTGGACACCTGGCGACTCCACGTAATACTTTACGCCATCAGGAGTACACACAGCCTCCGTTCAGAGGTGCCACGGTCACGTGCTCACCCAGTAGTGTCACTGCTGCGTGACAAGTTGACAGCGAGGAGTCACTATGACGATCGCTGCTGGTCATCCGGATCTGTCGTTCGTCGACACGGTGCCAGCCGACCGGGACGAACTGGTCGGCCTGCTGGCCACCGGTCCGTTTCCCGACGCCTTGCGCGCCGCGATCAAGACCAGCCGGTTGAGCCTGGACCGCATCCAGCACCGGCTGGGGTTGCGCGGCATCACGATCAGCGTCGCCACGCTCAGTTACTGGCAGTCCGGCCGGAGACGGCCGGAGCGGCCGGAGTCCCTGGAAGCACTGCGTCACCTGGAAGCCGTGCTCGGCGTGCCGCCGAGCTCGCTGACGGCGCTGCTGGGCCCGCCTCGTCCGCGGGGCCGCCGCAGCCGTCCGACCCGGGTGCTGCCGATCGACGCGCTGTGGTCGCGCCGGGAACGGCTGGCCGCGCTGCTGGCCCGGGTCGACACCACCTCCGACTGCCGGCTCGGCCGGCTCAGCCAGCACGACCGCATCGAGGTCGCCCCCGACGGCGGCCAGCGCTCGCTGTGGGTGCGCCAGGTGCTGCGGGCCGAGCAGGACGGCGCCGACCGCTGGGTTCTGGTGTACGACGCCGAATCCGGGCCCGGCATGATCCCCGAGCTGACCAACCTGAGCAAC
Source organism: Kutzneria sp. NPDC051319 (assembly GCF_040682195.1). Classification (NCBI taxonomy): domain Bacteria; kingdom Bacillati; phylum Actinomycetota; class Actinomycetes; order Pseudonocardiales; family Pseudonocardiaceae; genus Kutzneria; species Kutzneria sp. NPDC051319. The sequence goes on from NZ_JBFBAM010000081.1 coordinate 6,354, forward strand.
TGTCGGGTCGGCCGGACCGCGGTGGACGAGGAGTCCAGCATCATGGTCGCCGAGCTGGTCTTCGACCGCACGCTCGCGCGCGGCGACACCGTGATCATGGAGTACCAGCTGAACAACCCCGGCCCGCAGTACCCGGCCAGCGGCAACGCCTACTGCCGCAAGTTCCGGCTGCCGGTCCGGGAGTACGTCATCGAGGTGCGCTTCGACCAGTCGCGGCTGCCGGCCCGCTGCCAGCAGTACGCGGTGCCGGCCGGCGAGGAGGGCCCGTCCCGCCGCCGCAACCTCACGCTCGACCCGTCCGGCGGTGTGCACTCCGTCGCCCTGGGCTTCGGCCCCGGCGTCTTCGGCATCCGCTGGGACTGGCCCAGCCGCTAGCAGCTCTCCCCGAGAAGCCCGTCGCCATGCCCCGGCGACGGGTTTTTTCGTGCTCAGGGCCAGAGCAGCGCTCGGCGTGTTGGCCGGCCACGGTCTATCCACCGACTCGTTGTACTAAATTAGGAATAATTATTGACAGCCCGGGTACCTCGCCGGTTACCTTCCTCCCGGCAGCAGCGCAGCCGCCAGGAACGAGGTAACCATCGATGTCCCGCTTGTTACGCAGACTCACGCTTGCCTGCGCGATCGCGCTCGGCGTCGGCTCGGTGGCGGTGCCCGCTGCGACCGCCCAGACCGACAGCCACGGCGCCGGCCAGCATGACTCGAGCGTCGTCTCCCCCACCCCGTACATGGGCTGGAACACCTACTTCGGTGTGGGCCGCCCGACCGAGGACAACGTCCACAGCGTCGCCAACTTCCTGAAGTCGAGCGGCCTCGCCAAGGCCGGCTACGACATCGTGTGGCTGGACGGCGGCTGGCAGGCCGACACCACGCCCCGCGACAGCAAGGGCAACCTCGTCGTCGACCCGGCGCGCTGGCCGCACGGCCTGGACAACCTGGTCAAGTTCATCCACGGACTGGGCCTGAAGGCCGGCATCTACACCGACGCGGGCGCCTACGACGGCAAGAACTGCGGCCTGGGCAGCGGCGGCGGCTACTACCAGCGCGACGCCGACCAGTTCGCCACGTGGGGCTTCGACGCGGTCAAGATCGACTTCCTCTGCGGCCTGGCCCAGAAGCTCGACCCGGCCGTGGTGTTCCAGCAGTTCTCCCAGGCCGTGGCCCAGTCCGGCCGCAAGATGATCCTCAACCTGTGCGACCCGGTCACCGGCGAGTGGGGCGTGCCGGACTGGCCGTCCACCCGTCAGGCCGGCTACGCCTACACGTGGGGCCCGGGCAACGCGACCTCCTGGCGCACCGACACCGACGTCGCCTTCGGCAACGCGACCGCGGGTGAGTGGCCGGCGGTGCTGCGCAACATGGACGACAACGCGGCGCACCCCGAGGCGCAGAGCCCCGGTCACTACAACGACCCGGACTACCTGATCCCGATGCGTCCCTTCCCCACCGGCGGCACCGAGCTGACCGAGGAGGAGTCGACCACGCAGTTCGTGATGTGGGCCGAGATGTCGTCGCCGCTGATCATCGGCTCCGACCCGCGCACGCTGCCCCAGTCGATGCTGGACACGTTGAAGAACCCGGAGATCCTCGCCGTGGACCAGGACCCGCTGGCCATCCAGGGCGTCCGGATCGGCGACTCGGGCTCGGGCAACGTCTACAGCAAGGTGTTGTCGGGCAAGGGAAACCGGGCCGTCGTGCTGCTCAACCGCGGCACCGCGCCGTCCGACATGACCGTGGACCTCGCCAAGGCCGGCCTCAGTGGCACGGTGAAGGTGCGCGACCTGCGGGCCCGCGCCGACAAGGGCAGCGCCACCGGCTCGTACACCACGACCGTGCCGGCGCACGGCACCGTGATGCTGAAGCTGTCCGGCACGGACCTGGCCCCCGGCGCCGACCTCGGCGGCAACGCCAGCGACAGCCCGGCCCTGGCCCGGTTCGACGACACGCACGCGTACACCTTCGTCCGAGACGCGTCCGGCCAGCTCGCGGAGAGCACGGTCGGCAGCGGCAAGTGGGCCATGCTCGGCGGCCCCACCCAGAACCAGATCGTCGGCCAGCCCGCGGTCTACGCCTCGGGCGCCGACCGGGTGGACGTCTTCGTGCGCGGCACGGACAACGCCGTGTACCAGCGGACCTTCGAGCACGGCTGCTGGGGTCGCTGGATCAAGCTCGGCGGCACCGTGACCGACTCCCCCACCGTCGCCTTCACGTCGCCGACGCAGTGGACCCTGGTGGCCCGCGGCGCCGACGGCAAGGTGTGGCAGCGCGGCACGACCGGCAGCTGGACGTCGCTGGGCTCGCCCAGCGACAAGCCGATCTACGGCCGCCCCAGCGCCGTCGCGGACGCAGGAGGAACGCACATCGTCGTGCGAGCGTTCGACGACAGCGCCTGGCTGTGGGAGCAGGGCACCGGCTGGACCGGTCTCGGCGGCGTGATCAGCACCGCCCCCACGCTGCTCGCGACCTCCGGCCGGCTGTACATGTTCGCCCGAGCCAGTGACTACACGCTGTGGCAGCGCAACTTCGCCGACGGTCAGTGGGGAGGATGGTTCCCCCGCGGCGAGTACGCCAGCAACGCCATCGTCGGCACCCTCGGTGTCGCCGCCGGCGCAGGAGGCTCGGCGTGGGTGGCCGTCCGCGGTGTGGACGACCATGTGCACCAGACCGTGCTGTGACTAGGAGTTTCCTTGTCTGAAAGAGTTGCAGTCGTGACGGGGGCCGCGTCCGGTATCGGCGCGGCCACCGCCCGGCGGCTCACCGCGGACGGCTACCGGGTGATCGGCGTCGACATCGCCGAGGGTCCCGAGGTGGCCGTCCGCGGCGACGTGAGCGCGCAGGCCACCTGGGACGAGGTGTCCGAGCTGGTCGGCGGGTCGGTGGACGCGTTGGTGAGCAACGCCTTCACCGTCGTCGTGAAGCCGCTGCACGAGCAGACGCCGGCCGAGTGGTCCCGCCAGATCGAGGTCAACCTCACCGCCGCCTTCCTCGGTGCGCGCCAGTTCCTGCCGTCGCTGCGGGAGCGGCACGGCGCGATCGTGCTGGTGTCGTCGGTGCATGCGCTGGCCGGCCTGCCGGGGCATCCCGCGTACGCCGCGAGCAAGGGCGCACTGGTGTCGCTCGGGCGGCAGCTGGCGGTGGAGTACGCGCCGGAGGTGCGGGTCAACGCCGTGCTGCCGGGGCCGGTGCTCACCGGCGCGTGGGATCGGGTGTCCGAAGAGGACCGCTTGCGCAGTCAGGATTCCACGCCCATGCGGCGGCTCGGCGATCCGGCCGAGGTGGCGTCGGTGATCGCGTTCCTGCTGTCCTCGGAGGCGTCCTTCGTGACCGGCGCCGACCTCGTGGTCGACGGCGGCTGGACCGTGCACAAGGACTCGGCGTGACCAGCTCATGCAGGGAAGGACGCCTTACCCTCGTTGAACGCGGGTAAGGCGTCCTTCCCTGCATCAGGGTCAGGCGTTGGTCAGCGGCGCAGGATCACCCGGGCCGGGCCGGGCCGGGGCGGCCTCGGCGGCGGTGAGGCGGATGGGCAGGCAGGTCAGCTCGTAGGGGCCGGGTTCGGCGGCGGCGAGGTCGAGGCCCTCGATGATCGGCACGCCCGCCCCGAGCAGGGCGTGGTGGGCCGGGAAGTCGTTGGCGCCGAAGCTAGCCGGTCAGATCGCGAACCGGACCCCGGTGAGGCGTTCGCTTTCCTGCCACAGCCGCAATCCTTCCGCCGGATCGTCCGCGCCACGGGGCAACTTCGCCGGGATCGGCGCGCCGGCGGTCTGGTCGCGCCCGGCCGGCCCGTAGAAGCCGCCGCTGACGATGTCGGCGCAGGTCGACGCCCACAGCGACGGCCAGGCCGCGCCCTCCGGCGAGCCCATCAGCAGGACGCGAGCCAGCGCGACCGCCGCCCGGTCGAGCACGCCCTGGCGCTGCCGCTGGAGGTTGGTCACCGCCGACCCGGGATGCACCACCACCGCGTCGATGTTCGTGCCGGACAGACGCCGGGCCAGCTCCGTGGTGAAGACCACGTTGGCGCGCTTCGACTTCGCGTAGGCCCGCATGCCGCCGTAGCGCTGTTCGCTCATGAGGTCGTCGAGCCGGCCCACGCTCCAGCGTGCGGCCATCGCGCTCACCGTCACCACCCGCGCGGCCTCCGCGCGCCGCAGCGCCGGCAACAGGCCCGCGGTCAGCGCGAAGTGTCCGAGGTGGTTCGTGCCGAACGTGAGCTCGAAGCCGTCGGCTGTGGTGCGGCGCTCCGGCACGTTCATCACGCCGGCGTTGTTGATCAGCACGTCGAGGGTCTCGGTGGCCGCCAGGCGGTCCGTCGCCGCGGCGATGGAGGCCAGCGAGCCGAGATCGACCGCCAGCGTGTCCACGCGGTCCCCGGACAGCGTGCCCGCCGCACGGTCCAGCTTGGCCTGGTCGCGGCCGGCGAGGATGACGCGGGCGCCATGGTCGGCGAGAACCCGGGCCGTCTCCAGCCCGATGCCACTGTTCCCGCCGGTGATCAGCGCCGTGCGGCCGGTCAGGTCGCCGATGTCGGTCGGGCTCCAGCGCGCGGTCGGCCGGGTCGCCGGCATGGCCACCACCTCCTTATTGAACGTCCATTCATTACCGGTTCCGAGCGTGACACGGCGGCGTGAGACTGTCAAATGAACGTTCATTCGATACGACGGTCACCTGGTCCAGCCAGGCGCGAAAACCGATTCGCAGAAGTATCCATAATTAATGAGTTGATGTACCCTGAGCGACGTCCGGCGACCATCCGTGAGGCGGGGACCCTGTGAAGATCACTGACATCGAGACGTTCCTCGTGCCCCCGCGCTGGCTGTTCCTGAAGGTCAGCACGGACGAGGGCGTCGTCGGCTGGGGTGAGCCCGTGGTCGAGGGCCGGGCGGAGACCGTGCAGGCCGCAGTGCACGAGCTGACCGACCTGGTGCGCGGGCAGGACCCGCTGCGTATCGAGGAGCACTGGCAGGTGTTGCGGCGCAGCGGTTTCTACCGCGGCGGGCCCGTGCTGTCCAGCGCGCTCGCCGGCTACGACCAGGCCCTGTGGGACATCGCCGGCAAGGTCCGCGGCGTCCCCGTGCACGAGTTGCTCGGCGGCCCCGTCCGTGATCGCATCCGGGTCTACTCCTGGGTCGGCGGCGACCGTCCACAGGGGATTCGCGAGGCCGTTCAGGGTCAGGTCGACCGCGGCTTCACCGCCGTGAAGATGAACGCCTGCGGGCCCATCGACGCCATCGCCACCCCGGCCGACGTGGACGGAGTCCTTGCCCGGGCCCATGAAGCCCGTGAGGTGCTCGGCCCCGACCGCGGCCTGGCCATCGACTTCCACGGCCGCGTCTCCCCCGCCATGGCCCGTCGCCTGCTGCCGCTGCTGGAGGAGGTGCGGCCGCTGTTCGTCGAGGAGCCGATCCTGCCCGAGTTACCGGCTTCCGTCCTCCAGTCCGTTGTGGACAGTTCCCCGGTGCCCATCGCCACCGGGGAACGGCTCTACTCCCGCTGGGAGTTCAAGCCCGTGCTCGACGCCGGCATCGCCGTCGCGCAGCCCGACCCCTCGCACGCCGGCGGCATCTCCGAGTTGCGCCGGATCGCCTCGCTGGCCGAGATCTACGGCGCCAGCATCGCCCCGCACTGCCCGCTCGGCCCCATCTCGCTGGCGGCCAGCGTGCAGGTGGCGTTCGCCACGCCCAACTTCCTTATCCAGGAACAGAGTCTGAACCTGCACTACAACGCCGGCAGCGAGCTGACCAGCTATCTTGTGGACACCAGCCCGTTCGCGTTCGTGGACGGGCAGATGGCCCGGCCGACCGGGGTCGGGCTGGGCATCGAGATCGACGAGGACGCCGTGCGCCGGGCCGCCGAGATCGGCCACGCATGGCGATCGCCGGTGTGGCGGCACGAGGACGGGAGTCTCGCGGAGTGGTGACCTTCGGCAGTGTTCTTCGTTCCACCCGGCTGGTGGGCATCGTCCGGGGCGACGGCGTGGGCAACACCCGCGAAGCCGTGCGGGTGCTGTTCGAGTCCGGCGTGCGTCTGGTCGAGGTCTCCCTGACCGGACCCGGCGCCCTGGAAGCCATTTCCTCCATCCAGGCGCCCGAGGGCTGCTGGCTCGGAGCCGGCACGGTCCGAACCGCCGCCGACGCCTCGGCCGCCATCGCCGCCGGAGCCACCTTCGCCGTCAGCCCCGCGCTGACCGCCTCCGTCGCCGCCTGCGTCGGCGCCGGCCTCCCCATCCTGGCCGGCGCGCTCACCCCCACCGAGGTGGAGTCCGCCGTCGCCGCCGGGGCCGAGGCCGTCAAGCTCTTCCCCGCCTCCTTCGGCGGCCCCGGCTACCTTTCCGCGCTGCGCCAACCCTTCCCGACCGTTCCCTTCGTTCCAGTCGGCGGCGTCGGCGTCGCCGAGGCCGAGGCCTACCTCGCCGCCGGGGCCATCGCCGTGGGCGTCGGCTCCCCGCTGGTCGGCGACGCCGCCACCGGTGGCGACCTGTCCGCCCTGGCCGAGCGAGCGGCCCGGTTCGTCAAGCTGGCGTCGTAGCGTCCATCTGCCCGGCGCAGGTCGGTCCGCACGTGCTCGACGCGCCACCGGCCTCGGCGTCGACGGCTTCGTCACGAGGGTGGCCAATGGCGGCCCGGCCGTCCCGCGCGATCACTGCCCGGAGATCCGCCTGAAGTCCTCGCTGGCCTTGTCGACCAGGGCCCGCATGGCCTGCTCGGCGGCCTCCGCGTCGCGTTCGCGGATGGCGTCGAGCACCTTGCGGTGGCTGGGCACCGGGTCGTCGGCGGGATCGGCGTTGTGCACGACCTGGTCGCGCATGGCCAGGCCGCTGGCGATCACCCGTTCCATCTGGACGACCAGCTGGTTGTGGGTGGCGCCGAGCAGGGCCCGGTGGAAGTCGAGGTCGGCCTCGACGAGCTTGCCGGGGTTGCCGGCGGCCTCGCCCATGCGGGCCAGCGCATCGTCCAGGTCGATGAGGTCCTGGTCGGTGGCGCGCTGGGCGGCCAGCTTGGCGGCGGCGGGCTCCACGATGGACCGAACCTCGGCCAGGTGCTCCAGCAGGTCGGGGTCGGGCGGCCCGGCCGAGCGCCAGCGCAGCACGTCGCCGTCGAGCATGTTCCAGTCGGTGCGGGGCCGCACGAAGGTGCCGCGCTTCTGCCGCGCGTCGATGATGCCCTTGGCGGACAGCACCTTCAGCGCCTCGCGCAGCGCGGTGAGGCTGACGTCCAGCTCCTCGCGCAGCGCGAGCAGATCCAGCGTCGCCCCCTCGGGGATCTCCCCGGACAGCACTCGCCGCGCGAGCGCCTCGACGGTCTGCCCGTGCACTCCCCTGAGCTGGTACCCGGCCAACACCCCTCCACCCGTGATGCGTGAGGGCATACAGTATCGCTCCGCCACCGCAGATACTAATTTAGTAATATATCTTGACACCGTGGCCTCGCGGTTGCAACCTCACTGTCACCTCCCAACCCACGTGAACGACAGGGGTCGCTGATGACCACCACGGGCTTCTCCCGGCGCAACTTCCTGGCCGGACTCGGCGCCGTAGGCGCGGCCACCGCCCTGGGCGGCTGCGTGACCTCGACCGGCAGCTCGGTGTCCAGCGGCTCCGCCACCGGCCCGGTGACCGTGCAGTCCAACCTCTCCGCGCCGTCCGCGAAGGCCGCCATGCAGGCGCTGATCGACGGCTTCAACAAGAAGGGCGCTTCGCAGTCGACGCTCAACACCGTCGCCTCGGAGACCTTCCGCACCCAGCTGCCCACGTACCTGACCTCGTCCAACCCGCCGGACGTGATGACCTGGTACGCCGGCTCGGTGGCCCGCTCCTACGCCGACAAGGGCCTGCTGCTCGACGTCAGCGACGCCTGGAACGGCGTCTCGGGCTACAGCGACGCCCTCAAGCAGCTCAGCACCGACAACGGCAAGCAGATCTTCATCCCCACCAGCTACTACTTCTGGGGCCTGTTCTACCGGAAGTCCAACTTCGCCAAGTGGGGCGTGCAGGCGCCGACCACCTGGGCCGAGTTCCTCCAGGTGTGCGAGACGATCAAGTCCAAGGGCGTGACCCCGATCGGCCTCGGCGCGGACAACTCCACGCCGTGGGTGGCCTCGGGCTGGTTCGACTACCTCAACATCCGCGTCAACGGCGCGAACTACCACCGTGAGCTGCTGGCCGGCAAGCACAGCTTCGCCGACCCGCAGGTGCATAAGGTGTTCGACCAGTGGAAGACGGCGCTGCCGCACTTCGATCCCAAGGGCACCGCGCTGTCCTTCCAGGACGCCACCACCAACCTGCTGCAGGGCCGCACCGGCATGATGCTGATCGGCACCTTCCTGCTCGACACCACGCCCAAGGAGGACGTCGACGACATCGACTTCTTCCGCTTCCCGGTGATCGACCCGGCGGTGCCGCTGGCCGAGGAGGGCCCGACCGACGGCTTCTTCGCCAGCGCCCACACCGCGCGCAAGCCGCAGACCCTCGAGTTCCTCAAGTACCTGACCACGGTCGAGGCGCAGGAGGCGTACCTCAAGTCGTCCTCGGGCAGCTCGCTGCCGGCCAACTCGGCCGCCAAGGACGCGGGCACGGCGCTGATCACCAAGGGCAAGCAGATGCTGCAGAAGGCGCCCGACCTGACCCAGTTCTTCAACCGGGACTCCAGCGACGCGCTCCAGCCGACCGCGGACAACGCGCTGATCAAGTTCATCCAGCACCCGGAGCAGATCGACTCCATCCTCACCGACTGGCAGACCGCCGCGAAGAAGATCTGGACCTCCTGACCATGACCGCAACCCTGACGGCGCCGGCCGTGGCCCCGCCGTCCTCGGCGCGATCACGCCGCAGGCGCCGCACGCTGTCGCCGATCCTGTTGGCCTTCGTGCTGGTGCCGCTGCTCGTGGAGTCGTTCTGGGTGTTCTGGCCCGCGCTCCAGGGCATCTACCTGTCGTTCACCAGCTGGGACGGGGTCTCGCCGGCGGCGCTGGTCGGCCTCGGCAACTACGCCGAGCTGTTCAGCGATCCCACCTTCGGCAGGGCGTTCCTGGACACGGTGCTGTGGCTGGTGCTGTTCGGGGGGTTCTCCGCGCTCGGCGGCCTCGCCATGGCGATGCTGTTGCTCAAGGAGCGGCGCGGTGTCGGCTTCTACCGCGCCGCGCTGTTCACGCCGGTGGTGTTCTCGCTCGTCGCCACGGCGCTGATCTGGCAGGCGATCTACCAGCCGGACGGTCTGGTCAACACCGTGCTCGGGGCGCTCGGACTGGACAGCTGGCAGCACTCCTGGCTGGCCGACGCCAACACCGCGCTGTACGCCGTGATCGTGCCGGCGCTGTGGCGGCAGATCGGCTACATCATGGTGCTGTATCTGGCCGGGCTCAAGGGCATCGACCCGACCCTGTACGAAGCGGCCACTGTGGACGGAGCTTCCAAGTGGCAGCAGTTCACCAAGATCACCCTGCCCCAGCTGAGCAGCGTCAACTCGGTGGTGCTGTCCGTGATCATCATCGACTCGCTGCGCTCGTTCGACGTCGTGTGGGCGCTGACCCGCGGCGGCCCCTACCACTCGTCGGAACTGCTGAGCACCTACATGTACTCCACCGCATTCCAGTCGCTGCGCCTCGGCTACGCCTCCGCGCTCGCCGTGGTGATCTTCGTGCTGGCCTTCGGGGTCATCCTCACGTACCTGGTGCGTGCCTTCCGGGACGCCGACGCATGAGCCGGCGCCCCCTCCGCACCGGCGGCTACCACCTCGTCGCCGGCGGCATCTCCGTACTGTGGCTGCTGCCCATCGCGCTGGTGCTGGTCACCAGCGTGCGCAGCTTCGACGACGTGGCCGCGAACGGCGTCGGCAGCCTGCCGCACTCCTTCACGCTGGGCAACTTCGGCCAGGCGTGGGTGGACGGCGGCGAGTTCCAGGCGATGGTCAACAGCCTCATCGTGACCATCCCGGCCGTTATCATCACGTTGGCTCTGGGCGCGATCTCAGCCTTCGCCCTGAGCCGCTACGACCTGCCTTTCCGGCGGACCGTGCTGCTGGTGATGCTGGCGGGCAACCTGTTGCCGCCGCAGATCCTGCTCGTGCCCGTGTCGAAGATGGCCGAGATGCTCGGCATCTACGACTCCCTGACGGCGCTGATCGGCGTGCAGATCGGCTTCGGGCTGGGCTTCTACACCTTCGTGCTGTACGGCTTCATGCGGGCCATCCCCAACGAGATCCAGCAGGCCGCGGTGATCGACGGCGCGTCGCCGATGCAGATCTTCTGGCGGATCATCCTGCCGCTGACCCGGCCGGCGCTGGCGTCGCTGTCCGCGCTGGCGTTCACCTGGGTGTTCAACGACCTGCTGTGGTCGATCACGGTGATCCGCAGCGACACCAAGATGCCCATCACCTCGGCCCTGCTCGGCCTGCAAGGACAGTACGTGTCGCAGTGGAACGTCATCGCCGCCGGCTCGGTCATCGCCGCCATCCCGACCGTCGCCGTGTTCCTGCGGTTCCAGCGGCACTTCGTGGCCGGACTTGCCCTGGGGGCGGTGAAGTGACCCAGCAGTGGACGCTGCGGCTGGCGACCACCTCGTACACCGTCGGGCTGCCGGAGCACCGGCGCTGGGCCGAGCTGCGGGCCTGGGGCCCGCACGGCGTCGAGGACGGCCCGTCGCCGCTGGCCAACGTCGGCCGCACGCCCTATCTGACCGAGGCCGACGGGGCGCCCGTGGAGTACGCCCCGTTCGGCCTGCGGCCGTTCGCCGGGGCCGACCTGGTGGCCGGGCCCGTCGACGCGGCCCGCGAGTCATGGTGGACGTTCGATTCCGCTTCCTACAAGGAAACCTCCCTTCGCCTGACCTTCGCCGACCAGCTGACCGGCCTGCGCACCGACCTGTACTACGAGGTCGTTCCCGGCACCGACGTGCTGCTGCGGTGGGCGGAGCTGACCAACACCGGTTCCGTGCCGATCCGCCTGGAACGCTTCGACTCCGCCGGTTTCTGCCTGCCCGTGGACACCGCTCGCGTGTCGTTCCTCATCGGCCGGTGGAGCCAGGAGTTCCAGCTGCGCCAGGTGGTGCTGCCGGCCGGCCGGTTCGAGATCAACAGCCGTCAGGGCGTCGCCGGGCATGGCTACTCCCCCTGGCTGGCCGTGCAGGACGACTCCTCCCCGGACGGGCCGACGTGGGGTTTTCAGTTGGTGTGGCCGGGATCCTGGCGGATCGACGCCGACATCGAGCTGAGCGGCTCCTGCCGGGTGCGCGTCGGCCGTCAGCCCCACGAGTCGGCCGTGCTGCTGGAACCCGGCGCCACGTTGGAGACGCCCCAGGTCGCCGCCGCCTACAGCGCCGACGGCCTCGGCGGCCTGGCCCAGGTGTGGCATTCGTACGAGCGCCGGCTGTCCCCCGGCGGCCGCCAGGTGCTGTACAACTCCTGGGAGGCCACGGAGTTCGCCGTCGACGCCGCCGGCCAGCTGGAGCTGGCCAAGGTGGCGGCCGAGCTCGGCGCCGAGCTCTTCGTGGTCGACGACGGCTGGTTCGTCGGGCGTGACGACGACACCGGCGGCCTCGGCGACTGGACGCCCGACCCGGCCAAGTTCCCCGACGGCTTCGGGGCCTTCGTCGAGGACGTGCGGGCCCAGGGCCTGGAGTTCGGGCTGTGGGTGGAGCCCGAGGCCATCAGCCCCAAGTCCCGGCTCTACGCCGAGCATCCCGACTGGGTGTACCACCTCGACGGCCGCGAGCCCACCCTGATTCGCAACCAGCTGCTGCTGGATCTGGGCCGCGAGGACGTGTTCTCCTTCGTGCTGTCCACCCTGGACGGTTTGCTGTCCTCCTATCCGATCCGGTACCTCAAGTGGGACATGAACCGGCCGCCGACCGAGCGAGGCCGCCCCGGCCTGGGCGATCCCGAGTCGCTTGACCTCGACGGCGCCCATGCCCGGAACTACCTGCGGGTGCTCGACCACCTGCGGGCCGCCCACCCCGACGTCGCCATCGAGGGCTGCGCCGGCGGCGGCGGCCGGGTCGAGCTGGCCACCATCGCCCGCACCGATGTGGTGTGGCCCAGCGACAACACCGGACCGCTGGACCGTCTGTCCATTCAGTACGGCTTCCTACACGCCCACGCCCCACACGTGATGAGCTCGTGGGTCACCGACGCCGTCGGCCTGTTCGATCGCCGGCCCCGTTCACTGCGGTTCCGCTTCGTGCTGGCCATGGCCGGCGCCCTGGGCATCGGCGCCGACATCCGGTCGTGGACGCCGTCACAGCGCTCGGAGGCCGCCGGGTATGTGGCGCAGTACAAGGAGCTTCGGGAGTTCCTGCACTCCGGCACCGTGACGATGATCGGCACTCCCGCCGATCCCGCGTTCGCCCTCCAGTACGCCGGGCCCGATCGGGTTGTCGTGCTGGCCTGGAACACCGGGCCCCTCGACGGCACCCCGGCGCTGTCCGGCCGGCAGTCCCGGCTCCGTCTGTCCGGTTTGGACGCCTCGGCCCGGTACGGCTCGTACAGCGGCGCTCATCTCATGTCCGCCGGGCTGCCGGTCAGCTGGGAGTCCGTGGACGCCGACGTGATCGTGCTGGACCGCTCGTGACCATCACGTTCGCCCCCGCTTCCGGCCGGATCCTGCAGGCCTCGGTGCGCGGCCGCGACGCCTTCTGGGTCGCGGCCCCGGATCCGTCCGGCTGGAACCTTGGCGGCGACCGCCTCTGGCTCGGCCCGGAACGGGACTGGTTCTGGGCCGGCGAGGCCCGGGACGACCTGTCCCAGCACGTCGTGCCGCCCGAGATCGACCCCGGCCCCTGGGACGTCGTGCACGAGCGCCCCGACGGCGTCGACCTGGTGCTCGGCACCACCCTCGTCAACCGCGACACCGGCTCCCCCACCAGCGTCCTTGTCGAGCGGCACATCACCGTGCTGGCCGACACCCGCTACGTCGCCGAGTACGAGACCGAGACCGTGCTCCAAGTCCAGAGTGGACACCCTGTAGATCTGTGGAGCATCGTCCAGGTCCCGCTCGGCGGCCGCCTGGAGATCGGCGTCACCGGCCAGTTCTCCTTCCGTGACCACCTCCCCTCTCCCGTTGACCCCGCCCGTTTCACCGTGCTGGACGGCCTGGCTGCCATCGACCTCGCCGGCCAGCACATGTCCAAGTTCGGCCTCACCTCGTCCGTCGCCACCGGCCTGCTCCGGTACACGCTCCCGGGTCTCGTCATCGAGCGGCACATCGACGTCCGCCCCGGCGGCGACTACCGGGACGGCCCGTATCAGCTGACCGGTGACGTCATTCAGGTCTTCGAGGACGACGGCCATTACGGCGGCTATGCCGAACTGGAGCACCACAGCGTCGCCTGCCAGCCCGGCCAGGCCGTCATCGACCGCTGCCGCACCGTCATTCGTGCGACGTGAGGAAGGCCAGGATCCGGTCGTTGACCGTGCCCGCGTGGGTCTCCGCCAGCGGATGTAGTGCGCCGTCGATGATGTCGGCCTCCACGTCCGGCATCAGGCTCCGCACCCGGTCCAGCACCTGCCGTGGGTCGTGCACGATGCTGTTCTCCCCCAACAGCACCAGCGTCGGCATGTGCAGCCGGCGCACCTGCGCGTCCTTGGCGTAACGGATCATCGGCACGCTCGGGCGGTAGTGGGCCATGCCGAAGTTCACCACCCGCTGCCGGTCCGGATCGTTCGGCCATCCTCCTTCCACGAACCGGCCGAACCGCTCGAACTCCGCTTCGGTTCGTACGGCCAACAAGCGCAGGAACCGGGGCAGGCTGGGTAATGGCGGCCGTCCGAGCGAGTTGCCTCCCGGTTCCAGCAACAGCAGGGACTCGACTCGTCTGGGCTCATGCCAGGCCAATTGCATCGACACCCATGCCCCGTACGACAGTCCCCCGACGTGGGCGGTGTCGATGTCGAAGTGGTCGAGCACATCCTCCAGCCACAGCGCCAGATCGACCGGTCTTCGGATCGGCGCCGTCTGCGCCCCCAGCCCCGGCAATCCCAGCGTGTCCACCGCGATCACCGTATGCCTCGCGCCCAGCGCTTCCGCGTTCGGCGACCAGTTCGCCGCCGTCGCCCCCGTTCCCGGCACCAGGAGGATCGGCGGCCCTTGGCCGTACCGGATCACGTGCGTGCGGCCGAAGCGGGTCTGCACGTCGTGGTCCTCCGCGCCGGCCGGCCACTGCGCCCGCACCCGGGCGTAGATCTGTCGGTACTGCTTCGCTGACCTGCTGTCCGTGAATCCCCCGATTTTCCCCATGTGCCCGTTCTACTCCCATGGGGGTCGGGGGTGATGGTCCTGAGGTCAGGTCTGTGGCGGGACCTTGGTCCTGGGTTGGCCGGGACCCTTCACTCCAGGTACTCCGTGATCCACTCCCCCAGCAGGTCCACAGTGGACTTGCGTACTCTCTCCCTGAACTCGTCCACCGCCGCGTCCATTTCGTGCGTGGCCAGCACGCCGCCCCGGATGACCCGCTGCGGGTCCTCGTCGTTCACCACTCGCCAGCCGCCTTCGGCCGGCACGAACCGCACCGCCCACCGCTCTGCCAGCGACATCGACTCATACTCGAACGTTCCTCGGTTATGCTGCCAGGCCTTGAGAGCGGCGCTGAGCTCCACTACCGGGAACAGGATTTCCGCGTACAGCTCCCGGCCGTCCTGCACGATCGCCAGATCCGCTTCGACGTGGACGTTCACCTCCGCCCTCGACCGCGACCGCCCGTCCGCGTCCAGGCTGAGGTCGTCAGCGATGATGTCGCCGCAGTGGATCTCGAGCACCGTGTTCCCCCTGTGGTTCGCGCTGTCCGGGCCAACCTACCTCTGGGGTCGGTGCGAGGATGCCAACCATGGTGTTTCGGTCGATCATCCTGTTCGTGTTGGCGGCCTTGGCCGAGATCGGGGGCTGCTGGCTGGTGTGGCAGGGCATCCGTGAGCAGCGGGGCTGGCTGCTCGTCGGCGCCGGGGTCATCGCGCTGGGCCTGTACGGCTTCGTGGCCACGTTGCAGCCCGACGCCGCCTTCGGACGCATCCTGGCCGCGTACGGCGGCGTGTTCGTGGCCGGGTCGCTGGCGTGGGCGATGGTCGCCGACGGCTACCGCCCGGACCGCTTCGACGTACTCGGTGCGCTGGTGTGCCTGGTGGGAGTAGGAGTGATCATGTACGCGCCACGGGGATGAGCGTCGGGGGTCGTGCCGTGTTGTCGGGTGTTGATCGGGCTTGGAACAGCATGATCGACTCGAATCACTAACGGTAAAAAGCGTTGGTGCACAAAAAGACTCACGGGAGTCCACAAAGGACTCCCGTGAGCCACGAAGAAAGGGTCAGGCTACGAAACCGTTGATATGCAAGGAAACGGCACGGATGCTGCCGGTGTCGACGGCGCCGCCGTCGACGACCTTGAAGGTCCAGGTGCCGTCGACCGGGTCGGCCAGCAGGGAGCCGAGGGTGGACTGAGGACGCCAGGAGCCGGTGAAGGGGGCGTTGGCGGAGCTGACGGTGGAGAAGGCGGTGGAGGCGGAGTCGTCGAAGACGACCTGGCAGAAGTTGTGCCCGGCCCCGCCACGACGCTGGAAGAGCACGGCGGTGGCACCGGACGGGGAGGTGAGGGTGCCGGTGAGGTCGCCGGCGTAGGTGTGGTCGAGACCGACGGTGGTGGAGCCGGCGGTGGTGCTGCAAGCGCTGCCGTCGATGGAGAAGGTGAGCTTGGAGGCCCTCCCGACACCGGTGACGGGGATGGAGACGCTGGCGCCGACGGTGCTGTTGTCGGGGATGGCGGCGGCGTCGCCGGCGAAGGCGAAGTTCTGCACGACCGAGGACGGCTGGCCGATGGGGATCTGGAAGGTCTGCGTCGTGGGCGAATGGGCCCCGGCGAAGGTGACCTTGGCGTTCAACACGACGGGCACGCCGAGCTGCTGGGTGGCGGGCACGGTCAGCGTGAACGAGTTGATGACGGTCTGCCCGGCCTCGATGGTGCCGTATCGCTTGGAGCGAGGCGCGATGGTGACGCCCGGGGTGGGCGAGTCGACGACAACGCTGGTGGAGGCGGCAGTGCCGTCACCGCCGTTGTAGACGGGCAGCGTGACGGTGGCGGTGTCGCCGGGCTTCACGAACGGGGAACCGTTGGGGCCCCGGACGGTGGGAGCCTGAGCGGTGGCCAAGGGCTGCGGGCTGGCGCCGGTGTAGGCAAGGACCTTGTCGGCCAGGATGACGCCGACGCCGGTGCGGTTGTCGACGCCGGGGGCGCCGATGTCGACGGCGGTGGCGGTGAGGGCCTGACGGACGTCGGCGGGCGACATGCCGGGGTTGCCGGACAGGACGAGACCGGCGATGGCGGCGGCGTGCGGCGCGGCGGCGGAGGTGCCGAAGAACGGGGAGAAGCCGGGCGCCGAGGTGGAAACGCCGTCGGCGGCGGTGATGTCGGGCTTCTGCCGGACCTCGGCCCCGGGGGTGCCGTCGGCCTTGAAGAAGATCTTGCGCGGGCCGTCGGAGCTGAACCGCTCGATCTGCGAGCTGGAGCTGAACGTGCCGGGGTACGGACCGGCGGGGTTGGCGGGGTCGCCGGGCTCCAGCGGTCGTCCGAAGGCGGCAGCGGCCGGGGCGGCGGCGACGCTGTAGGCGTCCTTGGCGGCGGAGTGCCCGCTGGTCTGCCCGGGCGTCACGAACGCCTGGAGGCCACCGTCGGCGACGAACCGCCCGCGAAGGGCGGACAGGGACAGGTACTTGTTGTCCCCCTTGAACTTCACGATGGCCAGGCGCTGACCGCCGGCGGTGGTGTTGACCCGCTCGTACGGGTCCTGGGTGCCGGTCTGCAGGTTCTGGCTGAACGACACGACGTTGCCGGCCGCGTCGAGCAGGTACAGGTCGTAGTCGTCGCCGGCGTGGCCGAGCGGGTCGTTCCACCACAACGTGACGGGAACGCCCGCGGAGGACGCGGACAGCGGCTCCAGAACCTGGGTGCCGCCGGCGGAGGCGGCGAAGTTGTGGGCGCCGCCGGCGAACTTGCCGATCACCTGGCCGGAGTCCACGTAGTCGCCCTCCCAGTGGCCCGAGGTGCCGTCGCCGACGTTGCCCTCGTTGCCGGCGGAGGAGAAGTACAGCGCGCCGTCCGCCGTGACGGCGTTGACGGCCTGCGCGATGGGGCCGTCCTGGAAGGTGGCCTCGTTGAAGTAGAAGACATCGTCGACGATGACGTCGCAGTGCGCCTGGCTGCGCAGCGCGCGGATGTTGTCGGCGAAGCTGCTGTCGCTGATGAACGCGGTCGCGAAGCCCAGCGCGGCCCCGGGCGCGAGGTCGTGCATGATCTCCAGCATCGCGGTGCCCTCGTCACCGCTGCCTTCCTGGCCGGGCAGCACGTCGACCGGCGGCAGCTCGCCGGAGGCCACGGAAGCGGCCAGCGACGACACACCGTCCGACAGCGCACACAGCTTGGTGCCGACGCCGGTGATCCCGTTCTGCTGCCGGGCGGTGTCGGCGGCGTGCGCCCGGTCGCCCTGGCTGGTGATGGCGGCGGCGATGTTGGCCCGCAGCCCCGGCTTGGTCGCCGCCTCGACCCGCGCGTCACGGGTCTGCTTCGACACGGGGTCGGGCTGGCTGGAGATGCGGCCTGGAGCCTCGGACGACGTCATGGCGTCGGCGGCGGCGTCGATCTGCTTGATGTCGCCGCGGGCGGCCAGCTTGTCCAGAGCGGACAGCGGCACGTCGGCGCGGATGCTGGCCTCGCGCTGCGAGACGTTGCGGATCTGACCGCCGGCCTTGCGCACGGCGTCGATCAGCGCGTCGGACGTCTTGGTGGCGCGGATGTCGACCGCGACGGTGTCGCCGCTGACCTTCAGGCCGGACTGCACCTGCGGCAGCACGGAGCGCGTCGAGCGGTCGGAGCGCAGCTTGTTCTCGACGAGCAGGCGGCTGTCGACCTTGCGGTCGGTCGCCGACTCGGACTTCTTGAGCTGTTGCAGCGTGGCGATCTGCGCCGCGGTGTTCGCGGACATCATGCCGGGGTTGGGATGCGGCGCGGCGACGGCCGGCGAGGTGAGGCCGAGCACCGCGGTGAGGCAGGCTGCCCCGGCTGCTAACAGGGTGGTGCTGGGTCGAACGGATCTGCGCAACTGGCCCTCCGAGGGGTGCGGCGTGGGCAACACGGCCGGTGATCACCAGCCGTGAGCCCAACGTAAAGTTTCCGCACGATCACCCACAGCAGCCTTGCGGGTGTCGCCCAAGTGGGCCAATCGTCACGTTTTGTCGATAACTACAGCACAAAGGCATCTGTCCACAGCTGTCCGGTTCGCCCGGACAGCGCATCGAGCATGGAGGCGGCCTGACCGTCCGTCAGCGACGCCACGAAGTCCACCACGGCCCGCCCTCGGGCCAAGGCGCGCACGGCATCCGGCCCAGTCCGAACGTCGCCCGCCGGTCCGGCTAGCAAGTCGGGGGCCGTCCGGGCGAGTGACCGGTACTCGGTGTCCGCCAGCTCGACAAGATCGTGCAGCCGCCGGGGAAGCCGGTCGGATTCGTGTCGATCGGACAGCCACTGATCCAGCGCCTCCACCAGGTTCGTCAGCAGTCGGGCCTGGCCGCGCTGGTGCAGCGCGAGGTCCGGGCGCAGCAGCACGAACCGCCGGTGCACGAACTTCAGCACAGCCACCTCGTGCCATTGCGCGGGCGCGAGCAGAACGTGACCGGACCTCGGTGTCGGGTCCAGCAGCACGTCGACGCCGTCGACCAGCCGGGTCGTCCACCGCCCGGAGAAGGCGGCGACCCGCTGCTCGGCCTCGGCGGAGCCGTCGAACGGCACCGCGAGCAGCCCGTCCACCAGTTCCGTCCGCACGCGACGGACGGCCGCCGCGAAGGCGTCGTCATCGACGGCCCAGGAGTCCTTCTCGTGCAGACGCCGCCGCATCGCCTCCAGCGACCGTCCGGGCAGCCGCGACTGCGCGGCAAGCTCCGATGTGGACAGTGCCGCCAGCTCCAGCGCGTCGGTGAGCCACGTCGTCAACTCGGCGGCCACGGTCGCGTGCTGCAACACCCCGACCCGGTGGAAGTCCTCGATGTCGTGGATGGCGTAGGCGACGTCGTCGGCAGTGTCCATAACGGACGCTTCCACGGTCTGCTGCCAGTCCTCGATGCGCCCGTGGAACGGGGCCCGCGACTGCTCGAAGTCGTCGAGTTCCGTGACGTACGCGGAGAACTTGGCCGAACCGCTGCCCTCGGCCTCCGGCGGCTCCGACGCCCCGCGGGGCGGGATGCGCAGCGTGCGGGGATGCGGCGCGGGGTGGGAAAGCCTGGTCCACGGGTACTTCAGCAACGCGGCCCGCACCGCGACCGTCAGGTCGAGGCCGACGGCGGCCGGGCCGCGCACGTCGGTCGTGGTCACGATGCGAAACGACTGGGCGTTGCCCTCGAAGCCGTCGGCCAGCCCGAAACGGTGGCGCGCGATGCGGTCCAGCACCTGCTCGCCGAGGTGTCCGAACGGCGGGTGCCCGAGGTCGTGGGCGAGGCTGGCCGCCTCCACCACGTCCGGGTCGCAGCCGCCGAGCTTGTCCAGCACGCCGGCGGTGTCGCCGCGGGCGGTCAGCCGCTCGGCGATGGCCCGGGCGACCTGGGCCACCTTGAGGCTGTGCGTGAGCCGGTTGTGCAGCAGCAGACCGGACCCGGTCGGGCTGACCACCTGGGTCACGCCGCCGAGCCGGGCGAAGAACGGCGAGCTGGCGACCCGGTCCCGGTCGGCCCGGAACGGGCTGGCGGCGAGGTCTGACGAGGGGTCCGAGGATCGGCGATGCGCCCGCAGGTCGTGCATGCCAGTGACGTTAGCCTGAACGCGTGCTGGACGTGCTGGTGGTCGGGGCCGGGCCGGCCGGGTCCGCCCTGGCGGCCGCCTGCGCGGACCTCGGCCTCAGCACGGCGCTGGTGGATCGGGCGCCGACCCGGCCGTGGCGGCACACCTACGGGGCCTGGGCGCATGAACTGCCGTCGCTGCCGGCGGACGCGATCGCCGCACGAGCGACCACGGTCAAGGCCTTCGCGCTCACCGAGCACCGGCTCGACGGTGAATACGTCGTGCTGCACAACGAGAATCTGCGGCGGCATCTGTCCCGTCCGGACATCGAGGTGATCACCGGCCGCGCCGAGTCGATCACGCCGACCCACGTCGTGCTCGCCGACGGCCGCACGATCGAGGCGAAGCTCATGGTGGACGCCTCCGGCCCGCCGCGCGGGCGGCACGTCGAGCAGACCGCCGTCGGTGTGACGCTGCCGGCCGACGTGCTCGCCCCCGGCGAGGCGATCTTCATGGACTGGCGGCAGGCCGGCGACCCGCCCACCTTCTGCTACGCGCTGCCGCTCGACGACGAGCGGGTGCTGGTCGAGGAGACGTCGCTCGCGCATCTGCCCGGGCTTCCGTTCGCGCTGCTGCGCGAGCGCCTGCATCGGCGGCTGGCCGTGCACGGCTGGCCCTTGGACCGTCCGGAGCACGAACGGGTGCGCTTCCCGTTGAACCCGCCGCTGCCGAAAGGCCGGCTCGCCGCATTCGGTGCGCGCGCCGGCCTGGTGCACCCGGCGACCGGCTACAGCGTGGCCACCGCGTTGACCCTGGCGCCGAAAGTGGCCCGTGCGATCGCGGAGACACCGGGCCGAGTTCGTGGCACGATCTGGTCTCCGGCGGCCAGAATGACGCACGGATTGCGGCGTAGGGGCCTGTCCGCATTGCTCCACCTGCCACCGGCCGACGTTCCCGCGTTTTTTGAGCTGTTTTTCCGGTTGCCCGCGGAAAATCAACGGATTTACCTCACAGAACGTGAGAACTTCACCGGTACGGCGGCTGCGATGCTGGCCTTGTTCCGGTCCGCGCCACCCCGGTTACGCAGCGCGATTGCATTCGCCGCAACAACTCGATGAACACATAGTGAAGCCACTCGGCAATGTCACACCGGGCACGCCAGTATCGGACCGTGACCGGGTTGCTGGAGGATGTGCGCTTCGCGTTCCAGCCGTTGTTCAACCTGCACACCGGCGGCGTCATCGCGATCGAAGCGCTAGCGAGACCCGCCTCTCGTTCCGTCTACGAGCTGCTCCGCGACGCCGCGCGCGCCGGTGAGCTGCTGGAGACCGACGTGGCGCTGGCCGCGGC
The DNA here is from genome assembly GCF_040682195.1 of Kutzneria sp. NPDC051319. NCBI lineage: Bacteria > Bacillati > Actinomycetota > Actinomycetes > Pseudonocardiales > Pseudonocardiaceae > Kutzneria > Kutzneria sp. NPDC051319. The sequence continues at coordinate 27,435 of NZ_JBFBAM010000081.1, forward strand.
CGCGGTGCGGGCCGCGGCCGAGCACAACAACGTCGTGCCGCTGCACGTCAACGTGCTGGCCGCGACCGTGTCCAAGGCCGCCGAGTCGATCGGGCCGCTGCTCGACGCGATGCGGGAGACCGGGCGAGCGCCGGACACGCTGTGGCTGGAGATCGGCACCCCCTTCTCACGGCTGCGCCGCGAGAACCTGCGCAACGGCCTCGACCTGCTCCGCAGCAGCGGCTTCCACATCGCGCTGGACGGCGTCGGCGACGGCGACGTGCCGCTGTCCCTGTACACCGAGCTCGCCCCCGAGATGATCAAGCTGGACCGGCGGATCGTCGCCGGGCTGCCGACCGACGCCGGCAAGGCCGCGCTGGTCAACGCCCTGGCCGTGCTGGCCGAGCACAACAAGGCCCAACTGGTGGCCGAGGGCGTGGAGAACGAGCTCCAGCTGGCCGCGGTGCGCCGCCTGGGCTTCGGCGTGGCCCAGGGCAACCTGCTGGCCATGGCCAGCCGCCGGCCCAACGTGGAGATCACCATCGCGGCGGCGCTGACCAAACTGCCCGAGGCCGAGCTCACCGGCCCCGTCCGGCGGGCGAGCGGCCCTCGGGTGACGGACTTCCTGCACCCCGCGACCATGCTGCCGGTGTCGGTGACAGCCGAGGAGGTGCGGTCCATCCTGGCCAACCAGGGCACGGTGGGCGGCATCGTGCTGGTCGACGAGAACAACCGGCCGCACTTCACGGTGGACCGCAACCGCTTCCTGCTGGCCGTCACCGGCCCGTACGGGCACGCGCTGCACGCCAAGCGCGACGCCGCCCGGCTGGCCGACCGGCCGTACCTGCTGCCCAGCGACGCCACCGCGCTGGACCTGCTGGATCTGCTGGCCAAGGCCGACCGGCAGCGGATGAGCGACGAGGTGGTCATCGTCGACGCGCACGACCGCTGCCTCGGCGTCGTGCACAGCGCAGACGTCGTGCGGGGCATCGCCGAGATGAAGGTGGAGCAGGCCGCCTCGCTCAACCCGTTGACCCGGCTGCCCGGCAGCGACGCGCTGGCCCGCGAGGTGGACCGGCGCATCGCCGCCCGGGAGATCTTCGCCGTCGGCTGGCTGGACGTGGACGGCTTCAAGCAGGTCAACGACTCCGCCGGGTTCGCGGCCGGCGACGACCTGATCCGCGAGATCGGTCGGGCCCTGGCCGACGCGGCCGCGGTGCTGCCGACCGTGCAGGTCGGGCACGTCGGCGGCGACGACTTCGTGTTCGTCGCGGGCCTGGACGACCTGGTGCCGCTGTCCTCGGGGCAGCTGGACACCGCGCACACGGCCGGCGGCCTGGCCATCTCGATGTCGCTGGCCACGCTGGTCTGCTCGGCCGGCGCCGTCGCCGACTACCGCGAGGTGTCACGGCTGCTCGCACCGTTGAAGAAGCACGCGAAGGCCCTACGCGGGGACAGCTGGGTGCTCGGCCGTCCGGGTTCCGACCGGATGGACGTGCTGCGCGGCGGCAACGCCGCGCCCGTGGTGCCGCCGGCCCGGCGTGGGGCCGTCAGCGCCTGAAAGCGTGCATGCGTCAGGCCGCCGCCAAGCGGGTTAGCACCGCCCACAGCCCATCGAAGTGCTGCCACCATCGTGGGCCTGGGGACCACACCAACGCCGGACGCGCGGTGCGGTGGTCACTCCTAGCATTGCTTCGGTGACGGAACGCGACTATGCCCAGTCGGCGGCGGGAGCTTCGGTGCACACCATTGACGGAATCGAGCGGCAGCACCAGGACAAAGCGGGCCGGTTGGCCGTGCCCACACCCAGATCGGCAGCAAGCAGAGCGGCGCTCACGGTCGGCGTCGAGGAAGAGTTCCTGCTGGTCGACTACCGCACCCGGCGGGTGTCGCCGCGAGCACCCCTCGTGCTCGCCGCCCTGGCCGGGCAGATACCGGGGCTGCAGCCGGAGATCACTCAGTTTCAGGTCGAGACGGCCACGCCGATCTGCCACACCATGGCCGAGGTGCGGGAGAATCTCCTGGACAGCCGGGAAAAGCTGGCCGTCGCCGCGCGGCTGCTCGGGCTGCGCCTGGCCGCGACCGGAACCCCGGTGCTGGGCCGCGCCGCCCCGCCGCCGCTGACCGACAGCCCCCGCTACCAGCAGATGGCCAGCGAGTTCGGCGCCGTCACCGACGGGCTGTCGATCTGCGGATGTCACGTGCACGTCGGCATTCCCGGGCCGGAGGAAGGCATCCGGGCCAGCAACTACCTGCGGCCGTGGCTGCCGGTGCTGCTCGCGCTCAGCGCCAACTCCCCGTTCTGGGAGGGACGCGACACCGGATACGCCAGCTGGCGCTACCTGGTGTGGGCGCGCTGGCCCACGGCCGGGCCGCCGCCGGTGTTCGAGTCGGCCGACCAGTACGAGCACGCCGTGCGGTCGCTGATGCAGGTGGGCGCGGCGATGGACCGGAACATGGCGTACTGGGATGTCCGCCTGTCGCAACGGCATCCGACCATCGAGATGCGGGTGTGCGACGTGGCCGCGACCGCCGACGAGGCCGTGCTGATCGCCGCGCTGACCCGAGCGATGGTCATGACCGCGCTCGACGACACCCGGCCGCCGCTGGCCATGCCGCAGCACCTGCTGCGAGCGGCCGGGTGGCGAGCCGCCCGCGACGGGCTCAGCGGCAGCTGCGTCAACCCCGTCACCGGGCACACCCTGCCCACACCCGTGCTGGTCCGCCAGCTCGTCGGCCGGGTGCGGCCGGCGCTGGAGGAGGCCGGCGACCTCAACCTCGTGCTGGACCTGCTGGAGTCGTTGGTGGCCAAGGGATGCGGGGCGACACGGCAGCGCAGGGCGTTCGCGCGCAACGGCAAGCTCACCGACGTGGTGGACCTGCTGACCGCGCAGACGGCCGGGGCCGACGACCTGGTGTGAGCCCTACTCGCCGGTCGTGCCGTCGGCGAATTCCCTCAGCACGTCGAGGTGTCCGACGTGGCGCGCGGTCTCCTGCACGACGTGCGTCAGCAGCCAGCGCACCGTCTTGTCGACGTCCGTCGTGGAATGGTCGCCGGCGGCCTTGCCGGCCAACGCCTGCCGGGAGAGCTCCCACTGGTGCCGGTACTCGGCGACAACGGACTCCGGAGTGTCCTGTTCGGACAGCCGGAAGTCGATGTCGGCGTCGGGGCTCTCCCAGCGGTTGGGCAGGTCGAGGCCGCCGCCGACGATGGCCAGCCAGTAGCGCTCGACCGAGGTGAGGTGGCGGATCAGGCCGAGCATGCTGAACACCGGCGAGGCCGGGAAGGGTGTGGCCGCCGCGGCCTCCCGGTCCAGCCCGGCCAGCTTGTTCACGGCTGTGACCCGCAGGAACGTCAGGAACTCGGTCAGCAGCGTCAGCTCGTCGGCGGCGTCCGTCTCCGGCCAGCGGCGCGGCAGTTCGCTCGAACTCATGTTCGATAAGGTATCATTCGGGGAGGTCGTGACTGGCGAGGGTGGGCTACCACCGGGGAGCGACCGGCACGTGATGCGAGCGTCGACCGCCTGGGCGCCTCCGTCAGCAGAGAAGCTGAGGAGGCAGCGATGGAGCTCCGCTACGGCATCAACCCGCAGCAGGCGGCCGAGGTCGAGGGATCGGCGGTCCGCGTGCTGAACGGGCAGCCCTCGTACGTGAACATGTTGGACGCCCTCAACGCGTGGCAGCTGGTGCGGGAGGCGTCCCGGGCGCTGGGCCGCACCGTGGCCGCCTCGTTCAAGCACGTCTCCCCCGCCGGCGCCGCGCTGTCCGGGCCGATCGACGAGGTGACGGCCGCGCTGTACGGCATGGACGACGTCGGCCCGGTGGCCAGCGCCTACCTGCGGGCCCGCGACGCCGACCCCAAGTCCTCCTACGGCGACTTCGCCGCCGTGTCCGCGCCCGTCGACGCCGAGCTGGCCGCGCTGCTCAGCGTCGTGGTGTGCGACGGCATCATCGCCCCCGGCTTCGATCCCGGCACCGTGGCGACGTTGAGCGCCAAGAAGGGCGGCCGCTTCCTGGTCATCGAGGCTGACCCGGATTTCGTTCCGCCGCAACGGGAAACCCGCGAGGTGTTCGGCATGCGGCTGGCGCAGGACCGGGATCCCGTGCCGCTGACGCGTTCCCTGCTCGGCGAGGGGCTCCCGTCCACCGCCGTCGATGATCTGCTGCTGGGCATGGCCGTGCTGCGCCACACCCAGTCCAACTCCGTCTGTTACGTCAAAGACGGTGTGACACTGGGCATCGGCGCCGGCCAACAGTCCCGTGTGGACTGCACCCGGCTGGCCGGCAGCAAGGTCGACATCTGGTGGCTGCGCCGACACCCGGCCGTCCGGGTGCTGCTCGACGTCGCCCCCGGCACCCGCCGGCAGGACCTCGTCAACGAGCAGATTCGCTACATCGAGGAGGACCTCACCGCCGTCGAGCGGGCCGAATGGATGGAGCGACTGTCCGGGGTCGCCTTCGCCTCCGACGGCTATCTCCCGTTCCGCGACAACGTCGACCACGCCGCCCGGCACGGTGTGCGGTACATCGCCGAGCCCGGCGGGTCGATCCGCTCCGACGACGTCGCCGAGGCCTGCCGCAAGCACGGGATCACCCTGGTGCACACCGGTTTGCGGCTGTTCCACCACTGACCCGATCTCGTCGCGAACGGCCCTCGCCTCCCGGTGGGGGCCGTTTTCGTTACGTGGTAGGACTTTCCTGCCCGATGAGGCAGCCGACCGCGCCGTCCGGCGATCACGTTTGCCTGATCAACTGTCAATGAGGCGATCCTGAACGAAAACTGATGCCGGCCGGCCAGTGTGGGGAGGTCACCACCGACTGGAGGAAACCCATGAAGTTCCAGCTCGTCGCCGCGGCCGCCCTGGCGCTGGCCGCCGCCGTCGTCCCGGCCGTCGCTTCGGCCCAGGGCGCGCCGGCCCCGAAAGCACCCTCCCAGGCAGCGCCCGCCGCGGCGCCGAAGTCGGCGCAGGCCGGCATCAGCATCACGTCGCCAGCCGGCGGCCTGTGCCTGACCGTCGCCGAGGCCAACAACGTCCACGGCGCCGAGGTCGACATGGAGACCTGCACCGGCAGCCCGGCCCAGCGCTGGAGCCACCAGCCGAACGGCCTCATCGTCAGCGACCTGGCGCCCGCCGCCGGCCAGCCCCAGCTCTGCCTGGACGACCGCTGGAACAACCCGCGCTACGGGGCGGCCATCGACGTCTACGACTGCCACGCGGACTGGCCGGCCGAGCAGTGGCGGTTCGACGGCAGCCACCAGCACAACGCCAACGGCCTGTGCCTGGACATCACCGACGCGAACCCGCTGCCGGGTGCGGGCGTCAAGCTGTTCGGTTGCACCAACACCAACAACCAGAACTGGCACGAGGGCTGACAACTCGGTCGACACCCCCATGGCCGCGGCCCTAGGGTAACGATCATGGGGGACTACGACTCACTGGTGGCCGCGGCGGTGGCCGTTCCGTTGCAAGGTTGGGACTTCGGCTGGTTGGACGGGCGGGCCGTCACCGCCGAGCCGTCCTGGCGCTACCCGGAGCTGGCCACCGAGCTGCTCCGGGATGCGGACTCCGTGCTGGACATCGACACCGGCGGCGGCGAGCTGCTGGCCGAGCTCGCCCCGCCGGCCGGCCGGACCTGGGCGGCGGAGAGCTGGCCGCCGAACGTTCCCGTGGCCACGGAACGGCTCAAGCCGCTCGGGGTCGAGGTCGTGGGCACCGAGGGACTTCCCTTTGCCGACGGGAAGTTCACCCTGATCATCAACCGCCACGGCCGCTTCGACGCCGCCGGCATCGCCCGGGTGCTGGCGCCCGGCGGCACGGTGTTGACGCAGCAGGTCGGCGGCGACGACTGCGTGGACCTGAACCGCGCCCTCGGCGCACCCATCACCGACAAGCGCTGGAACCTCGGCGTGGCAACGGAAGCGCTGACCGCCGCCGGGCTCCGCGTGATCGACACCGCCGAGGAGTGGCCGCTGCTGCGGTTCCACGACATCGGGGCGGTGGTGTACCAGCTGCGCATGGTGCCGTGGCAGGTGCCGGACTTCACCGTCGAGCGCTACGACTCGGCGCTGCGCCGGCTGCACGGGCGGATCGAAGCCGAAGGCCCGCTGGCCGTTCGGACGCACCGGTTCCTGCTCACGGCGAAGGCCCCTCACCAGGGGTGAGAGGCCTTCGCCGGCATCAGGTTCTCAGACCGTGAAGCCGAGGGCGCGCAGCTGGTCGCGACCGTCGTCGGTGATCTTCTCGGGACCCCACGGCGGCATCCACACCCAGTTGATGCGGAAGTCGCTGACCACGCCGCCGCCGGGGCCGCCGGTCAGCGCGGCCCGGGTCTGGTCCTCGATGACGTCGGTCAGCGGGCAGGCCGCCGAGGTGAGCGTCATGTCGAGGGTGGCGACGTTCTCGTCGTCCAGATGGATGTCGTAGACCAGGCCGAGGTCCACGACGTTGATGCCGAGCTCGGGGTCGACCACGTCGCGCATGGCCTCCTCGATGTCCTCCAGCGACGGCACTTCGGCCTTCGGGGGCACCTCGGGCAGCGCCTCAGCGGTCCTGGTCACGTCCTCGGTCACTGTTCCACGGTCCTCTCAATGCGACCGCGCCGGGTGAGCAACGCGGGTAGGTCGATCGTCAGCGGGAAGGGCTCCGATGTGGCGAACGTCCCGGTCACCGCAGGTGCCTCCTGATAACCGAACTCCCCGGCCAGGTGGTAGGCGGTCAGCGAAATCGGCGGTTCGAGATCAATCACCCAGTAGTGCTGGATACCGACGTTCGCATACTCATGGGGTTTGGTCACGGTGTCGGTGAGATGGGAACCAGGAGAGATGATCTCCACCGCGAGCAGCACATCGGCACCTTCGACGCGAGGCACGCCGTCTTCCACCGCTTCGGTCGGAACAACAACAACATCCGGCACTCGGACACTGTTGGGCAACCGGTGCCCAGTGATCACCTCGAACTCCCCCAGGGGTTCCCACTCCTCCGGCAGCTGGACTTCGAGCTCGACGAGGAGCCGGCGCATGACACGCTGGTGCGGTGAGACCGGGCGGGGGGTCACGATGAGAATGCCCTCTTGGAGCTCGTAGCGGTGGGTGTTGTCCTCGGGAAGAGCGGCAAACTCCTCCAGGGTCAACAGGTGATCGGGCCACGAGGGCAGCGCCGTCATGCTCCGTCTCCGTCCACCACGCGGGCCACCGCGTCCTTGAACGCCATCCACCCGAGCAAAGCACACTTCACGCGTGCCGGATATTTTGCCACGCCGGCAAACGCGACGGCGTCCTCCAGGACGTCCTCGTCGGGCTCGATCCTGCCACGGCCCTGCATGAGCTCCACGAAGGAGTCCATGGTGCCGAAGGCGTCGCCGACGGTGCGGCCGATCACCAGGTCGGTGAGGACCGACGTGGAGGCCTGGCTGATGGAACAGCCCTGCCCGTCGTAGGAGACGTCGACGACCTTGGCGTCGGGGCCTTCGCCCTCGAGGTGCACCCGCACGGTGACCTCGTCCCCACAGGTGGGGTTGACGTGGTGCACCTCGGCCTCGAACGGATCGCGCAGGCCACGGTGGTGCGGATTCTTGTAGTGGTCCAGGATGATCTCCTGGTACATCTGCTGCAGCTGCATCAGGCTCCCACCCCGAAGAACTTCTGCGTCTCCCGCACGCCGTCGAGCAGCGCCTGCACGTCGGCGAGGTCGTTGTAGACGTAGAAGGTGGCCCGCACGGTCGCCGCGGCGTCGAGCTTGCGGTGCAGCGGCCACGCGCAGTGGTGCCCGACCCGGACCTCGATGCCGAGGCTGTCGAGGACCTGACCGGCGTCGTGGGCGTGCACGCTGTCGACGACGAACGACACGGCCGAGCCGCGGTCCACGTTGTCGGCGGGGCCGACGATGCGGACACCGGGGATCTCTTGGAGCCCCGAGAGCGCTGCGCCGGTGAGCTCGTGCTCGTGGGCGGCGATCCGGTCCATGCCCAGCGCGGACAGGTAGTCCACGGCCGCGCCGAGGCCGATGGCCTGCGACGTGTTGGGCACGCCGGCCTCGAACCGCTGCGGCGGCGGCGCGAAGGTCGAGTGGTCCATGAACACCTGCTCGATCATGGAGCCGCCGGTGATGAACGGCGGCATGGCCTGGAGCAGCTCGCTGCGCCCGTACAGCACGCCGATGCCCGACGGCCCGAGCATCTTGTGCCCGGAGAAGGCCGCGAAGTCCACGCCCAGCGCCTTGAAGTCCACAGTGGAGTGCGGCACGGACTGGCAGGCGTCCAGCACGGTCAGGGCCCCGACCGACTGGGCCTTGGCCACGAGCACCGACACCGGGTTGATGGTGCCGAGCACGTTGGACTGGTGGGTGAAGGCGACGACCTTGGTGCGCGGCGTGATCAGTTCGTCCATGTCGGACAGATCGAGCCGGCCCTCGGCCGTCACCGAGAACCACTTCAGGGTGGCGCCGGTGCGCTGCGCCAGCTGCTGCCAGGGCAGCAGGTTGGCGTGGTGCTCCATCTCCGTGACGACGATCTCGTCGCCCGGGCCCAGCGCGAACCGCTTGGCCGCCGGGTCGTCGGAGAAGGTGGCGTTGCCGAAGGCGTAGGCCACCAGGTTGATGGACTCGGTGGCGTTCTTGGTGAACACCACCTCGTCGAACCCGACGCCGACGAAGTCGGCGATCTTCTCCCGGGCGCCCTCGTAGAGGTCGGTGGCCTCCTCGGCCAGCTGGTGCGCGCCCCGGTGCACGGCCGCGTTGGACGTCTCGATGTACGCCCGCTCGAAGTCGAGCACCTGCTGGGGCCGCTGCGACGTGGCGCCGGAGTCCAGGTAGACCAGCCGTTTGCCCTCGCGCACCGTGCGGCCCAGGATCGGGAAGTCGGCCTTCAGTGCGGCGACGTCCAAAGGTGCAGCGGTGGTGGTCACTGCCGGCGCCTCCTCGCTATCAGCGGATACAGGTCTACAGGTGCAACGTCAGCCGACCTGCGTGGCTTCCTGCTTGCCGGTGTACTTCACGTAACCCTCGTCCTCCAGGCGCGCGGCCAGCTCGGCGCCGCCGGACTCGACGATGCGGCCGCCGGCGAACACGTGCACGAAGTCGGGGGTGATGTGCTTGAGGATCCGCGTGTAGTGCGTGATCAGCATGACGCCGGACTCGCCGTTGGCGCGGAACCGGTTCACGCCCTCGGAGACGACCCGCAGCGCGTCCACGTCCAGGCCGGAGTCGGTCTCGTCGAGGATGGCGATCTTCGGGTTGAGCAGCGCCAGCTGGAGGATCTCGTGCCGCTTCTTCTCACCGCCGGAGAAGCCCTCGTTCACGCTGCGCTCGGCGAACGACGGGTCGATCTCCAGGTCGCCCATGGCCGACTTGACTTCCTTGACCCAGTGCCGGACCTGCGGCGCCTCGCCGCGCACGGCGGTGGCGGCGGTGCGCAGGAAGTTCGACATGGACACGCCGGGCACCTCGACCGGGTACTGCATGGCCAGGAAGATGCCGGCGCGGGCGCGCTCGTCGACGGCCATGCCCAGCACGTCCTCACCGTCGAGCAGGATCTCGCCCGAGGTGACCGTGTACTTAGGGTGGCCCGCGATCGCGTAGGACAGCGTCGACTTGCCGGAGCCGTTGGGGCCCATGATGGCGTGCGTCTCGCCGGCCTTGATCGTCAGGTCGACCCCCTTGAGGATCTCCTTGGGGCCGTCGTCGGTGACGACCGAGACGTGCAGGTCCTTGATCTCCAGGGTGGCCATCGGCTCTTCGTTCTCCTGTGTGGCGGTTGCTAGCAAAGCAAGTCAGTTGGTGCGGTGGTCCGGGTCGACCAGAACGTCATCGCCGGACACGGTCACCGCGTACACGGCCACCGGCTCGGTGGCGGGCGGCGAGGACGGGGCGCCGGTGCGCAGGTCGAAGCACGACCCGTGCAGCCAGCACTCCAGGCCCTTGCGGGTCAGCTCGCCCTCGGCCAGGGCGATCTCGGCGTGCGTGCACTCGTCGCGCAGCGCGTGCACCTCGTCGCCGCTGCGCACGAGCACGATGGGCGTGTCCGCCAGCTCGACCGGGAACGGCTTGCCGTCCTCCAGGTCGGCCAGCGAACACGCGCGAAGCATCGTCACGCCCCCACGGCCTGGAGCTCGGCCTCGATCGCGGCCTCCAGCCGGTCGCGCACCTCGGGCACGTCGATCTTCTGCAGCACCTCGTGGAAGAAGCCGCGCACCACGAGCCGCCGGGCCTGGTCGACCGGGATGCCCCGGGCCTGCAGGTAGAACAGCTGCTCGTCGTCGAACCGGCCGGTGGCGCTGGCGTGGCCGGCGCCCTCGATCTCGCCGGTCTCGATCTCCAGGTTGGGCACCGAGTCGGCGCGGGCGCCGTCGGTGAGCACCAGGTTCCGGTTGAGCTCGTAGGTGTTCGTGGCCTCGGCCGCGGCCCGGATCAGCACGTCGCCGATCCACACCGTGTGCGCGCCGTCGCCCTGCAGCGCGCCCTTGTAGACCACGTTGCTGCGGCAGTTGGGCACCGCGTGGTCGACGAAGGTGCGGTGCTCCAGATGCTGGTCGGCGTCGGCGAAGTACAGGCCGGCCAGGTCGGCGTCGCCGCCCTTGTCGGCGTAGGTCACGGTCGGGCTGACCCGGACCACGCTGCCGCCGATGGTGACGACCGTGTGCTTGAGCACCGAGTCCCGGCCCAGCTTCACCAGGTGCGCGCCCACGTGCACGGCGTCGTCGCTCCAGTCGTGCACGACGACGACCGTGAGCTTCGCGCCGTCGAGGGTGACGATCTCCAGGTTGTCGGCGTACGTGCCGGAGCCGCGGTAGTCGACGACCACCACGGCCTCGGCGAACGCCTCCGCGCGCAGCTGCACGTGCCCGAAGGCCACGCCGCCCTCGCCCGGACCCGTCACGTTGACGACGGTCGCGCGGGACGTCTTCGTCTCCTTGGGGAAGGTGACGACGGTGGCCTGGGTGAAGGCCGACCACGCCTGCGCGGACACGCGATCCGCCGGCACGCCGCCCTCGCCGATGCGCTTGTCGTCGCGGGCGACGCGCTCGACACGCACCTCCGGCGACTCGTTCACCTCGACCGTGGCCGAACCGCTGGCCACCGCCGTGCCGTTGTGCAGGCCGTTGAGCCGCTTGAGCGGCGTGAACCGCCAGTCCTCCTCGCGCCCGCCCGGAACCTCGAAGGCGTCCACGTCGTAGGAGGTGAACCGGTCGCCGCGCGAGCTCTGGGGGACAACGGCCCCGCCGTGCGAGTGCTCGGTCAACCCGTGTTGCGTAGTTGGGGTGGCCATGTCAGCCGACGGCCCCTTCCATCTGGAGTTCGATCAGGCGGTTCAGTTCCAGCGCGTACTCCATGGGCAGCTCGCGCGCGATCGGCTCGACGAAGCCGCGCACCACCATGGCCATCGCCTCGTCCTCGGTCAGGCCGCGGGACATCAGGTAGAACAGCTGGTCCGCGCTGACCTTGGAGACGGTCGCCTCGTGGCCCATGGACACGTCGTCCTCGCGGACGTCCACGTACGGGTAGGTGTCCGACCGGCTGATCTGGTCGACCAGCAGCGCGTCGCACTTCACCGTGGAGGCGGAGTGGTGCGCGCCCTTGTTGACCCGGACCAGGCCGCGGTAGGAGGTGCGGCCGCCGCCACGGGCCACCGACTTCGACACGATGGTCGAGGAGGTGTGCGGCGCCAGGTGCACCATCTTCGCGCCGGCGTCCTGGTGCTGGCCCTCGCCCGCGAACGCGATGGAGAGCACCTCGCCCTTGGCGTGCTCGCCCATCAGGAACACCGACGGGTACTTCATGGTGACCTTGGAGCCGATGTTGCCGTCGATCCACTCCATGGTCGCGCCCTCTTCGGCCTTGGCGCGCTTGGTGACCAGGTTGTAGACGTTGTTCGACCAGTTCTGGATGGTCGTGTAGCGGCAGCGGCCGCCCTTCTTGACGATGATCTCCACGACCGCGGAGTGCAGCGAGTCCGAGGAGTAGATCGGCGCGGTGCAGCCCTCGACGTAGTGCACGTAGGCGCCCTCGTCGACGATGATCAGCGTGCGCTCGAACTGGCCCATGTTCTCGGTGTTGATCCGGAAGTAGGCCTGCAGCGGGATCTCGACGTGCACGCCCTTGGGGACGTAGATGAACGAGCCGCCGGACCACACCGCGGAGTTCAGCGCGGAGAACTTGTTGTCCCCGGACGGGATCACCGAGCCGAAGTACTCCTGGAAGAGCTCCGGGTGCTCCTTGAGGCCGGTGTCGGTGTCCAGGAAGATGACGCCCTGGGCGGCCAGCTCCTCGTTGATCTGGTGGTAGACCACCTCGGACTCGTACTGGGCGGCCACACCGGCGACCAGCCGCTGCTTCTCGGCCTCCGGGATGCCCAGCTTGTCGTAGGTGTTCTTGATGTCCTCGGGCAGGTCCTCCCAGGAGGCGGCCTGCTTCTCCGTGGACCGCACGAAGTACTTGATGTTCTCGAAGTCGATGCCCGAGAGGTCGGAGCCCCAGTTCGGCATCGGCTTGCGCTCGAACAGCTTCAGGCCCTTGAGGCGGTGCTCGAGCATCCACTCGGGCTCGCTCTTCTTGGCCGAGATGTCCCGGACGACGTCCTCGTTGAGACCTCGGCGAGCGCTCGCGCCCGCAGCGTCGGAGTCGGCCCAGCCGTACTCGTAGGTACCGATCGTCGCCAGGGTCTCTTCCTGGGTCAACGGCTCGGCCTGCGGCGTGGTGGGCGTGCGCTGCTCGGCAGCGGCAGTCATGCGAGTTCCCCTCCGTCCGGGGTGGGTGGTGTCTGGTTCGGGGTCTTGCCCTGGTCCTGGGTCGGGAGCAGGGGCACGTTGGTCGTGCACGCTGCGTCACCGCGGGCGATGGTCGCCAGCCGCTGCACGTGTACCCCGAGCATCTCGGCGAACGCCGTCGTCTCGGCCTCGCACAGCTGCGGGAACTCCGCCGCGACGTGCGCCACCGGGCAGTGGTGCTGGCACAGCTGCTCCCCGGCGCCGACGTGCCGTGACGACGAAGCGTAGCCCTCGCGGGTCAGCGCGGCGGCGAGGGCCTTGGCCCGCTCCGCCGGCTGCTCGGGCTCCGTCACGGTGTCCCGGTGCCGTTCGATCATGGCTTCGACCCTGCGCTCGGCGAACGCCCGCACGGCCTGCTCCCCGCCGCTCTCGGCCAGGAAGCGCAGCGCGGCGACCGCCAGGTCGTCGTAGGCGTGTCCGAAGCGGGACCGGCCCGTCTCGGTGAGCAGGAAGAGCTTGGCCGGTCGGCCGCGCCCCCTGCGCCCATGCGGCGGAGCGTCCCTCGTGGTTGCCTCGCCGTCGGCGAGCAGGGCGTCCAGGTGCCTGCGCACGGCGACGTGGCTCAGCCCCAGCTCGTCGGCGACGTCGGCCGTGGTGACCGGTCCCCGTTCGAGCAGCAGCCTCGCCACCGCCTGCCGGGTGCGGCCGTCGGCCGGCTGCGGCGACGCCACACCCAGCTCCTGACCGCTCCCGACGTTTTTCACAACACAAGTGTTGCCTATTTCGATCGGCACGGCAAAGTGGCGCCCCGCTCGACATCGCTGTAAGTGACCCGCTTCACACCCATCCGAGTGATTTGGGCTACGTGAGTGGCTCATTTTCGCCCAGGACCCACCTGAGCCACTCACGTGCGTCCGGGGACGCACGTGAGTGGCTCAGGTGGGGGTGGAAGGAAAAT
>NZ_JBFBAM010000082.1:0-40779 GCF_040682195.1 Kutzneria sp. NPDC051319
TTTCGCAAATACCGACCCCCCAAAAATAAGAGCCCCCCTATTCTCAATTTCGGTGTGACGCTGGGCGGGACTCGCCGGCGTGGGTCAGGCCAAGTGGTTGCCGAGGGCGGCTACCGGGCCGAAGACGATGATCGCTGGGGGGCGGATCTCCTCGGCGGCCACCTGATCGGCCACGTCGGACAGGGTCGTGCGGAGGATGCGCTGGGACCGGGTGGTGCCCTCCTGGATGACCGCGACCGGGGTGTCGGCGGGGCGTCCTTCGAGCAGGGCGTCGGCGAAGGCGCGGATGCGTTCCACACCCATGAGCAGCACCAGGGTGCCGCGAAGCCGGGCCAGCGCGGGCCAGTCGACCAGGGACCGCGGGTCGTCCGGGGCGACATGGCCGGAGACGACCACCACCTCGTGGGCCACGCCGCGATGCGTCACCGGCACGCCGGCCACCGCCGGCACGCCGAAGGCGCTGGTCACGCCGGGCACGATGGTCACCGGCACGCCGGCCTCGGCGCAGGCCAGCAGCTCCTCGAAGCCCCGGCCGAACAGGTACGGGTCGCCGCCCTTGAGCCGGACCACGAACTTGCCGGCCTTGGCCTCCTCGATCAACGTCGAGTTGATCACTTCCTGGCTGGCCGCCCGCCCGTACGGGATCTTGGCCGCGTCCACCACGCGCACGTGCGGCGGCAGCTCGTCCAGCAGCTCCATGGGCCCGAGGCGGTCCACCACCACGACGTCGGCCAGCGACAGCAGCCGTCGCCCGCGCACGGTGATCAGCTCGGGGTCGCCGGGGCCGCCGCCGACCAGCGCGACACCGCCCTCGCGGGGCTTCTCGGGGTGGTCGACGACCGAGCCGGTGCGCAGGGCGGTGAGCACGCCGTCCCGCACGGCGGCGGAACGCCGGGGCTGACCGCCGGACAGCACGCCGACCAGCAGCCCGTCGTGCTCGCCGACGGCCGGCGTGACGGCGGTGCCCTGGGTGCCGGCGTCCGACCGCACGCAGAAGATCCGACGGCGCTCGGCCTCGGCCGCGACGGCCTCGTTCACCTCGGTCACCTGGGTGCAGGTGACGACGTACCAGGCGCCGTCCAGGTCGCCGTCGGCGTACGGCCGCTGGTGCCAGGTCAGTTCGCCGGCGTCGGCCATGCCCTGCACGGCCGGGGTGATGTGCGGCGCGATCACCTCGACCGCCGCGCCGGACGCCACCAGCCGGGGCAGCCGACGCTGCGCCACGGTCCCACCGCCGACCACGACGGCCCGGCGTCCGGTCAGGTCGAGTCCGACCAAATAGTGTTGCTCAACGGACATGGGCGTCAGCCTGCCATGCGTCCACCAGCGCGTTGACGACGGAACCGGCGATCGCCGCCCCGCCCCGCTCGGTGGCGGAGCTGGCCGCCGGCAGCCCGGAGCGCCGCAGCGCGGCCTTGGCGTCGACCGATCCGACGAAGCCGACCGGGATGCCGATCACCAGCGCCGGCCGGACAACGCCGAGCGCCGCCAGCCGCAGCACCTCGTGCAGCGCGGTCGGCGCATTGCCCACGGCCCACACCGCGCCGTCGGGAAAAGCCTTGGCCGCCAACCGGATTCCGGCCGCGGACCGGGTGGTGCCCTCGGCCTTGGCCAGCTCGGCCACGCCCGGCATGTCCAGCCCGATCACGGCCTCGCGCGGCGCGACGGCGGCGGCCAGCATGCGGACGTCCACCACCAGCGGCGCACCCCCGCCCAGCGCGTCTCGGCCGGCGGCCAGCGCCGCCTCGTCCAGCACGAGGTCGCCGAGCCAGGTCGGGTCGGCCGTGGTGAGCATCACCCGCTCCACCACGGCGCGGGTGAGCGGCGGCAGGTGCCCGGTGTCCACCCGGGACCGCAGGACGGAGAGCTGGTCGGTCACATGGCTCAGGATTTCATGACGATCCGGGCGGCCTGGGGCCGGTTGAAGCAGGAGGCGCTGACCAGGCCGTAGCCGTCACGGATGAACACGGTGCCGCTGTGCTCGATCGAGCCGTCCGCGCACAGCACGTCCATGGAGAAGCCACCGGTGCCGTGACACCAGCCGAGCGCGGACGTGGCGTCGAGGCGGGTGCCGCAGTCGTGCAGGCCGCTGTCACGCGGAACAGCCGGGCCGGCGTGAACCGAGACGGACTGGGCCGAGGCGACGCCGGCCGTGGCCAGCATCAGGGCGGCCACCAACAGCGTCCTCACTCCGCCTCCATCTCGACGAGCTGACGCTCCCCGGTCGGCTCGACCGCGGGCGGCGGCGCCAACCGGCGCTGCATCACGAACACCACGGCGGTCATCGCCGAACCGGCCACGAAGGACACCAGGCACAGCACAAAAACCTGGCTGAACAACCACAACATCACGCACTCCTGGTCTTGTCCACGACCACGCCCTTGCCGAACAGCCGCTCCAGCAGCGCGATGGTGTTGGCCTTGCGCGCGGCATCGGGCAGCACGCCGTCCAGCACGACCTGACCGTCCACGACCGACACCTTCACGTCCGAGCCGGGTTCCAGCGTCAGCACGGAAACCAGGGCCGCGGCGGCGGTGGTGGTCATGGCGAAGTCGGTGCCGGGACTGGTCGAGGTGTGGTCGACGAGGGCGCGGCCGTGCGCGTATTCCCCGATCACGTGCAGGAACTGCTTGCGCCACGCGTCCTGCTGCGTGGTCCCGGCGATGACGACCTGCTTGTCGTCGACGGAAATCGTGAGCGGCCCCAGCGCCGGATCCCGCGCGCTCACCGCCCGCACTCCCGGCAGCGCCTGCACGGCCTTCTTGGCGTCCGGGATGCGCTCGTAGGGCACGCCGACCAGCGTCACGTCCCGGCCGCTCACCACCACGTCGCCCGCGCCGCTCAGGGCCTTCGTCGACTCGGCGGAGATCTGACGCTCGATGTCGTTGCCCTGCACCGCGATGCCGACCACCGCCAACACAGCGGGTACGGCGACGGCGGCGGTCAGCCAGTACCGGGTCCAGGGACGCACACCCTCGATTGTGCTCGCCGACGGGCGCGTTCCAGCACAGGCTGGCGAGGAGTTCACCCGCCTGTGCGACCCACTACTGGGGCTTGATGCGCGCGGCCGCGACCGTCACGTTCTCGCTCTTGGCCTTCGGCACCACGAGCTCCACGGCCCGGCCCTCGGCCATCTCGCCCGCCGCGAACAGCGCGGCCGCCTCGGCGACGCTGGCCGTGCCGGTTTCCCGCTCCACCACCGGACTCGGATTGGGAACATCCACAGTGGACAGAGTCTCGGCCGGATAGGTCAACAGCGTCGGCGGGTCCTCGCCGACGCTGCCCTGGCCGTGCCAGAAGTTCCAGTCCTCCAGGGCCTGGAGCACGCCTTCCTCGCGGGCCTTGAGGTCGATGCTGGCAAACGCCCGCACCGCCCGCAGGTCCAGCCCGAAGTCCCACTCCAGCATGGACAGCACGGAGGTGACCTCGTCGCCGGACACGCCCTTGGACGCGCCCAGCCCGACCACCAGCGTGCGGGGCACGATGCGCAGCATCTCGCCGCCGTCGGGCACCGGCTGCCCCAGCCGGTCGTCGATCACGATCGTCCAGCGGGCGCCGTTGGTCTGGCCCACGTTGTCCGGCATCGGCGGCAGCTCGAAGCCCATCGGGTTGAGCAGCCGGATCGGCTCCCCGTCGAGCATCGCGGCCGCGCACTCGGCAAGGTCACCGTCCACAGTGGCGTCGAGCCGGTCGACGAGCTGCTCCAGCACGGTGTCGCCGGTGTTGTCGCTGCCGCTGGACTGCACCATGGTCAGGCCCAGCACCTCGGCGACGCGGTCGGCCAGGGCGTTGGCCCCGCCGGAGCTGCCGCCGGCCAGCACCACCACAAAGCCCTCGGTCACGCACACGACCGCCGGCGAGGACTCGTCCTGCACCAGCATCGGCGCGATGGTCCGCACCGCCGCGCCGGTCGGCATCAGCAGCACCGCCGCGCCCATCTTGGTCCACATCCGGTGCACCGCCTGGTGCACCGCGCCGTCCGCGACGACGGTGTCCCGGCCCAGCATCGCCGACAGCTCCACAGCCAGCTTGCGCTGCTCCGCGTCGATGGCGAACAACCCGATCACGACCGCACCCCCCACAACACCGTCACCGGGTTCACCGCCGACAACCGGCTCGACCCGTCGGGCAGATCGGCCAGCCGGGAGGCGGACATCTGCACGCCCTCGACCCGGTAACCGCTCTCCCGCAACGCATCCCGCGCCGGCGCGATCCGGTCGACCGCCGCCAGCGAAACCACCATGCGCGGCGCGCCGACGCTCGCCGCCGCCCGCACCACCTTCGTGCCTCCGCCCCCGACGAAAATCGCGTCGGGCTGCGGCAGACCGTGTACCGCGGCCAGGAACTCCGCCTCCACCACGCGCACTTCCACGCCGTGCGTCGTGACGTTGGCGATGATGCGCACGCACTGCACCGGATCGCGCTCCACGGCGACCACCGCCGCGCCGAACCGGGCGCATTCCACCGCGACGGAGCCGGATCCCGCGCCCACGTCCCAGATCAGCGTGCCCGGCGCGGGGGCCAGCTTGGCCAGCGCGATCGCCCGGACCTCGGCCTTGGTGACCATGCCGTCCCGGTGGGCGAAGTCGTCCTCCGGCAGCGCCCAGCCGGCGGTGCCGGGCAGCGGCTCGCCGCCGGCCAGCCAGCCGCGTGGGGGCACCGCGTCCGGATCGGCCAGACACAGCACGACATTGGGCTCACGCCAGGTCCGCCGGGCGGCCTCGGACGCGTCCACAGTGGACACGACCTCGTCGCCGCCGATGTCCTCCGCCACCACAAAAGTCCGCCGCCAGCCGGTCAGCCCGGCCGCCAGCTCCGCCGGCCCGGCGCCGGGCGCGGTCAGCACCGCGACGGCCGGCCGGGCCCGGCAGACGTTGAGCGCCGCGCGCAGCCCGCGGCCGTGCGCGCTGACCACCGTGACGTCGTCCCACGGCCGGCCGACCAGCGCCGCCAGCCGCTGCACGCTGGACGGGGCCGGCAGCACCTGCGGCCGGATTCCCTTGTCCCGCAACGCCCTGAGCACCCCGAACCAGCCGGGGTCGCCGGAGGCCAGCACCACCGCCGGTCCGTGCTCGGCGGTGTGCGCGGCCAGCGCCTCCAGCGCCTTGTCCAGCGCCCCCAGCTCGATGGTGGTGGCGCCGTTGCGGACGTGCAGCTCCAGGTGTCGACGACCGCCGACGACCAGGGTCGCCTTGTCCAGCAGGGCCTCGCCGCCGGGTGGCAGCGCGGCCCCGTCCACCCCGATCACGGTGATCGTCATCAGTTCACCCGCTCTTGCGTGTCCTCTTCGCCTGCGTGGTCCGTGCCCTGGCCGGCTTGGCCCCCGACTGCTGCTTCGTCACCGCGGCGGCGGGCTTGTCGGCCCGCGCCGTGGTCCGCGGCGCCTGCGCGATGGCGGCCGGAGAGACCGCCATCTTCTGCGGCTCCTCGGCCGGCATGTCCAGCGTGGTCTGGTCGACGTCCGGCTTGGCGGCGGGCCTCGACGACGGCGACTTGGTGCGGGCGTCGGCCTGCCAGCTGTGCACGGCCCGCCACGCTGCCTGCGAGGCCTCGCCGGAGGCCTGCGTCGGCACCTCGGTGCGGGCGGCGGCGATCCGGTTGGTGCGTCCGGCGCGGGCCGACCACGACGTGCGGCGCGCGGCGCGCTCCCCCGTCGCGTCGACGGCCTCCTCGACCGGTTCGGCGGTGGTCTCGGCACGGCGGTAGCGGGCCTTGGCGCCCGGGGCCATCGCCTTGCCGACCAGGAACAGCGTGTGCCGCCACAGCTTGCGCTGCTTGACGGCCGCCTCCAGCTCACCCAGCGTGGTGGTCAGCAACAGCTCGTCCGGCCAGGTCGTCTTGTACGCCACCACGACCGGGGTGTCCGCGGCGTAGCCGCCCTCGGTCAGCTCCTCGACCAGCTGCCCGGTGCGGGCCGCCGCGACGAAAACGCCCATCGTCGCGCCGTGCTCGGCGAACTGACGGATCTGGGTGGCGTCGGGCAGCGCCGTGGCGTCCACCCGGGTCAGGATCAGCGACTGGTCGGCGTCGGTCAGCTCGCGGCCGACCGCGGACACCGCCGCCGACACCTGCGACACGCCGGGCACGATCTCCGTCTCGACGCCGATCCGGCGGCAGGCGTCCACCTGGTCGCGGACCGCGCCCCACAGCACCGGGTCGCCGGTGATCATCCGGACCACCTGGAGCTTGTCCCGCGCGGCCCGGCGGAACAGCTCCACCAAGTCCTCGGTGGCCGACCGGGACAGGTCGATCAGCTCGGCGTCCTCGCGGACGTGCTCGCGAATGCACTCGGCGTCCACCAGGCTCGGGGCCCAGACGACCACGTCCGCGGCGGCCAGCCGGCGCGCGCCGCGCAGCGTGATCAGGTCGGCGGCGCCCGGACCCGCGCCGACGAAGGACACCAACCCCGACTTCACAGTTGCTCTCCTCTCCCGCCACGGGGCGGAAGTATCACGACAGTGGACAAGTACGGCGCAGCAACCGATCCCGAAGAATCCGACACTGTCACTTCAGACAGCGGGAGCACCCGTGCCCTCTGTGTGCCGAGATGCTCGGCGTACACCGAGCGGTCCAGCGCCCCGGCGGCCTCGATCTCGGCCCGCAGCTCGTCGAGTCGTCGGCCGCCCTTGTAGGCGACGACGGTACCGCCACCCCGCAAGGCCGCCCGCAGCCCGGTCACCTCACGGGTCACCGGCACCAGGGTCAGCGACTCAGTGCCCTCCACCAGATGGAGTCCGGCCGCGCTGGCCGCCGCCTGCATCGCCGTGATTCCGGGACTGAGCACCACTTCCACCGCGGGCAGCAACCGCCGAACGGTGGCCGCGAGATAGGTGAAAGTGGAGTAGATCATCGGGTCGCCGATGGTCGCGAACACCGCGGTGCCGCCGTGCTCACGAAGGTGTTCGGCCACCTGTGCGCCCGCGGCGTCCCACAGTTCGTTACGACGTTGTTGTGAACCGCGCACGTCGTCGTTCAATGCGAACGTGAGCCGTTCGACCGGGGCGTCGACCGGCAGATGCGCGCGGACCACGGCCTCGGAACGGCCTTCCTCGTCCGCCGACATCACCGGCACGAACACCCGGCCCGCGGCCTTGAGCTCCCGGAGCCCGGCCAGCGTGAGCAGCTCCGGGTCACCCGGTCCGACCCCGAGTCCGACCAGTCTCACTGTGCGCACCTTTCGACGAACCGCCGGATGGCGAGCGGGGCGCCGGCCGGATGTGTGTGCAGGTAGGAAGCGTGCACGCCGCCGTGCACGAAGCCCTCGGGCTCCGCCCCGCGCCAGCGCCAGGCCGGCTGGGCGCCGTGCCGGGGCGTGACGGCGGTGCGGTGGAACTCGTGCCCCGTCACCCGGTCCCCGATCGAGTGCAATATTGACTCGACCGGGGCTAGAGCGTCGCGGTAGCCGAGGGTCAGTCGGGAAGTCATGGTGGCCGTGGCGTCGAGCACGCCGCACATCGGCAGGCCGTCCAGCTCCCGGGCCAGGTAGAGCAGGCCGCCGCATTCGGCATGCACGGGAGCCCCTCGGAGGGCCAACTCCGCGACGTCCTGCCGGAGCGACTCGTTGGCCGACAACTCGGCGGCATGCTGCTCGGGGAAGCCGCCGGGCAGCACAAGTCCGGCCGTGTTGTCGGGGAGTTGCTTGTCCCGCAACGGATCCAGGGTCACCACCTCGGCGCCGGCGGCCTTGAGCAGCTCCACATGTTCGGCGTAACCGAACGTGAAGGCCGATCCCCCGGCCACCGCCACCACCGGCCGGCCGGCGGCCGGTTCCAGGTCCGGCCGCCACGGTTCGGCGGCCAGTTCCGGCGCGGTGGCGGCAAGGGCCTTGACCGCCAACAGGTCCACCCCTGCCGTGACGGCGTCGGCCATCGCCTCGACCGCTTGCACGGCAACGGATCCGTGCTCCGCCGCCGTGACGAGCCCGAGGTGCCGGGAGGGCACCTCCAGGCCGGTGCCGCGGCGGACCACGCCCAGCACGTCCAGGCCGATCTCGTCGCAGGCGTCCCGGAGCACTTCTTCGTGCCGCTCGGAGCCGACCTGGTTCAGGATCACCCCGGCCAGCCGGATCTTGGCGTCATAGCTGCGAAATCCGTGCAACAGGGCGGCAAGGCTCCGACCCTGGCCCCGGCCGTCGACCACGAGCACGACCGGGGCTTCCAACAACGTTGCGACATGAGCGGTGGAACCGAAGCCGTCGGTGCCGACACGGCCGTCGAACAGGCCCATCACGCCCTCGATCACAGCGATGTCCGTGTCGTGGGCGCCGTGCCGGAACAGCGGCGCGATCCGTTCCTCGCCGACCAGCACCGGATCGAGGTTGCGCCCCGGACGGCCGGCGGCCAGCGCGTGATAGCCCGGGTCGATGTAGTCGGGGCCGACCTTGAACGGCGCGACCCGGTCGCCCCTTTTGCGCAGCGCGGTCATCAGCCCGGTGGCGACGGTGGTCTTGCCGCTGCCCGAGGCGGGGGCCGCGATCACCAGCCGGGCTACCACTCGATCCCCCGCTGGCCCTTCTGTCCGGCGTCCATCGGGTGCTTGACCTTGGTCATCTCCACCACGAGGTCGGCCGCGTCGACCAGGGCCTTCGGCGCGTCCCGGCCGGTGATCACGACGTGCTGGAAGCCGGGGCGGTCGCGCAGCGTGGCCACCACCTCGTCGACGTCCACCCAGCCCCACTTCATCGGGTACGTGAACTCGTCCAGCACGTACAGGCCGTGCTCCTCGGCGGCGAGCCGGCGCTGGATCTCGCGCCAGCCCTCCAGCGCGGCGGCGGCGTGGTCGGAGTCCGAACCCGGCTTGCGGGTCCACGACCAGCCCTCGCCCATCTTGTGCCACTGCACGGGCCCGCCCTGGCCGGTGCGCTCGTGCACCTCGCCCAGCGCCTTGAACGCGGCCTCCTCGCCGACCTTCCACTTCGCCGACTTCACGAACTGGAACACGCCGATCGACCAGCCCTGGTTCCAGCCGCGCAGCGCCAACCCGAAGGCGGCGGTGGACTTGCCCTTCATCACGCCCGTGTGCACCACCAGCAGCGGCCGGTTGCGGCGCTGCCGGGTGGTCAGGCCGTCCTCGGGGACGGTCTCCGGCTTTCCCTGTGGCATGTCAGGCCGCCCTCGTCGCTCGCACCACGCCGGCTACCCGCTCGGCCGACAACTGCTCCAGCCGCAGGCACACGCCGCCCAGCGCCACGGCCAGTTTGTCGGCCAGGCCCAGGCGCACGGGCCCGTGCTCGCAGTCCACGACCACCGCCGCGACGCCGGCGTTGGCCAGCAACGCCGCCGCCTTGAGCGAGTCCTGCACGGGGTCGTGGCCGGGGCGCGCGGAGGTCGCACGGCCGTCGGTGACGACCACCAGCAGGGGGCGTCGCCGCGGATCCCGCAGCTTCTCGACCGTCAACACCTTGTGCGCCTTGAGCAAGCCGTCGGCCAGTGGCGTCCGGCCGCCGGTGCGCAGCTTGCGCAGCCGCGCCACGGCCGCGTCCACGGAGGAGGTAGGCGGCAGCGCCACCTGGGCCTCGGTGCCGCGGAACGTCACGACGCCGACCTTGTCGCGGCGCTGGTAGGCGTCGCGGAGCAGGGACAGCACGGCGCCGCTCACGGCCGACATGCGCTGGCGCGCGGCCATCGAGCCGGAGGCGTCAACGGCGAACAGGACCAGGTTGCCCTCTTTGCCTTCACGGACGGCGAGGCGCAGGTCCTCGCCCTTGAGCCGGAGGCCCGCGCCGTCACGGCCGCGCGCCTTCTGGTGCGGGGCCGCCGCCGTGACCGTGCCGACGAGGTGCAGGCCGTGTCCGTCCACAATGGACGACCGAATCGTGCGACCACCGGCCGCACGGGCCCTGGATCGCCGGCCCGGAGCGCCTTCGCCGACGCCGGGGACCTGCAACAGCCGCGCCTTGAACGCCGACGAGGGGGCGGCCGGGGCCTGCTCCTTCGGGGCCTTGCCCTCGCCCGGCTGCGGTTGCTGTTGCGGGGCTTGGGAATCTGGCCCGCGGGAATCTGGTGGAGCCTCGCCGCCGTCCGGGTCGTCGTCGGGGTCGTTGTCGGGCTCTTCGAGCTCGGCGGCGGCCTGCTGCATGGCGTCCTGGAGCTGCTGCTCGTCCACGCCGGGCTCGTCGAACGGGTCGCGACGGCGGCGGTGCGGCAGCGCGAGCCGAACCGCGGCCTCCACGTCCTCCTCCGTCACGGTGTTCGCGCCGCGCCACACGCAGTGCGCGATGGAGGTGCGTGCGACGACCAGGTCGGCGCGCATGCCGTCCACCTCGAACGCCGCGCACACGGCGGCGATGCGGCGCAGCTCCGTATCCGGCAGCACCACGTTCGGCAGCTCCTCGCGCGCCTTCACGATGCGCACCGCCAACTCGGCGTCGGCCTCGGCCCAGTCGGCGGCGAAGCCGGCTGGGTCGGCCTCGTAGGCGAGACGGCGGCGCACGACCTCCGTGCGCGTCGACACGTCGCGTGAGGCCAGTACCTGCACCGTGAGACCGAAGCGGTCGAGCAGCTGCGGCCGCAGCTCGCCTTCCTCGGGGTTCATCGTGCCCACGAGCAGGAACGACGCCGCGTGCGACACGGAGACGCCCTCGCGCTCCACGTGCGCCCGCCCCATCGCCGCCGCGTCCAGCAGCAGGTCCACGAGGTGGTCGTGCAGGAGGTTGACCTCATCCACGTACAAGACGCCGCGATGCGCCGCCGCGAGCAGGCCCGGCTGGTACGCGCGGACCCCCTCGGTCAACGCGCGCTCCAGGTCCAGCGAGCCGACGAGGCGGTCCTCCGTCGCGCCGACCGGCAGCTCCACCAGCCGTGACGGCCGACGGTCGTTGCCCACGGCGTGCGGGCCGTCCGGACAGTCGGGGTCGGGATTGGCCGGGTCGCACGCGAACCGGCAGTCCGGCACCACGTCCAACTCCGGCAGCAGCGCGGCCAGCGCGCGCACGATCGTCGACTTCGCGGTGCCCTTCTCGCCGCGCACCAGCACACCGCCGATGGCCGGGTGCACGGCGTTGAGCAACAGGGACAGCCGTAGGTCGTCGTGCCCCACTACTGCGGAGAACGGGAAGCGAGGTGCCATGCCAGGTCCTTCCTCGGGTGTCCACGCCCGGGTCCGGTCGGGCGAGGGGCCGAGTTCCTGACTCCCGGGCCGCAGTCGATGAACCGCGGCCAGGTCACAGTGGCGGGACCGTCCCGGGCTCGCACCGGGTTCCTCGCGCACACCTCGCTGTCGGCGGGCAGTCTAGTTGGACGGCCGCCGACAGCGGGGAGTCGAATCAGCCCTTGAGCAGGGCCTGGGCCAGCTGCGTGAGGGTGCTCACACTCGCGACGGACCCGTGCGGCGCCGCGGACGTCACACTGCGGCTCACGCCGAGGGCCCTGGCGATGACCGCCGCCTCGCCGACCATGCCCGCCTTGCGCGGGTGGTACGGGAACGCGGCGAACAGGTTGAAGTTCTTGCCCTGGATCCAGGCGTTGCTGCCGGCGCAGGCGTCGTGCCCGAGCGACGGCGTGTAGGTGTCGACGTAGGTCGCGTCGGCGGCGCTCGCCGCGTTGGACACGGCGGTGTTGAGGGCACGCTCGATGCTGTCCAGGTACGGGTAGTCGCCGTCGGCGAACGGCAGCACGTCCGGGCACGTGCCGGTGGGCGGCGCGATGCGCGGGTAGCCGATGACCAGCACCTTCGCGTGCGGCGACCGCTGGTGGATGCCCTGCAGCACGGCCGTCACCTTGTCCTGTGTGGCGGCGATGCTGGTCAGCAGCGTGTCCTGCCCGTTCACGGTGAAGTGCGCCTTGCACGGCGCGCCGTGCGGGTCCGAGTCGCGCAGGTCGGGGCAGGTGCCGACGACGTTGCCGAACACGCCGTCGTCATTGCCGCCGATGCCCAGCGTGACCAGGTCCGTGTCCGCGCGCAGGGCGTTGAACTGCGGGGCATTGCTGCCCAGCGGCACGCTCTGCGAGGTGGTCATGTCGGTGGTGTCCGCGCCGCCGCAGCTGGCGTCCCGGTAGCTGTCCACGCGAAGGGTCGCGGCCAGCAGCGCCGGGTAGTTGTTGGTGGAGCGCGCGCACCCGAGCGGGTCCAGGCGCATGAACGGGATGAACGGGCCCGAGGTGTAGGAGTCGCCGAGGGCGACATAGCGGGAGTAGGCGGGCGTGGCCGCGGTGGCGGCCCCGGCTCCCACGGTGACGAGTGACGTGACGACAACAACCGCAGCCGTGAGCACGCGGCGCAGGGTCATGGCTCCTCCACGCTGAGCAGCGAATCGACCGCTCAGTGTGGTCGGATCGGCCTAGCGCGGGTCAATCACCCAACACGCTCGATGTCAGGGCCAGCACGTTCACCCTGAGTGTGTCCTCCTGTCCCGGCTCCACCATCTCGCTGCGCATGCTGCCGATGATCACCTTGGCCAGGAACTCACCGTCGGCCTCGGGCCGGACCTCGGCGATCAGCTCGGCCAGCTGGACCCCCCAGCGCGGCAGCGAGGCGCCGCCGCCGGTGCACTCGGTCCGCTCCATCGCCGCCATCAGCGGCCGCAGCCGCAACACGATCAGCTCGAACATCTCGTCGACCAGGCGGATCGCCCGCTCCCGGGCCGGCACGGTCACGTCCGCGGCCCGCTCGTTGGCCGCGATCCACCACTGCGCGGTCCGCTCGTCGACCACCGCCCGAACCAGGCCGTCACGGTCGCCGAAGCGGCGGAACAGGGTGCCCTTGCCGACGCCGGCGGCCGATGCGATGGCGTCCATGGAGACCCCGGGGCCGTGGTGGCACAGCAGGTCGCCGGCCACCTGAATGATCGCCCGGTGGTTGCGCACGGCGTCGACTCGCATGGATCCCATCTTGCCCCTTGACACGACCGGACCGGCGGTCCGTATAGTCGACGTCACAAGCGGACCGCCGGTCCGCAGGTCAGGGGGAATCATGAAGGCAGTGCGTCACCACCGCTATGGCGGCCCGGAGGTCCTCGTGCTGGAGGACGTGCCGGATCCCACGCCGGGCCCCGGCGAGCTGCTCGTTCGGGTGGCGGCGGCCGGGGTCAACTACGCCGACACCATGCTGCGGGCCCACGAGCCCGACGAGCGCTTCCGCCCACCGGCCGTTTTTCCCGTCACCCCCGGCATCGAGGTCGCCGGCATCGTGCTGTCGGCCGGTCCCGACACCGACGCCACCCTGGTCGGCCGGCGGGTGGTCAGCTTCATCCAGTTCGGCGGCTATGCCGAGCTGGCCGTGGTCCCCGCGGCCGCGGCCATCCCCATTCCCGACGACCTGGACGACCATCAGGCCCTGGCCCTGTTCGCCCAGGGGGCCACCGCCGTCGGCGTGATCGACGTCGCCCGCCTCACCGCCGCAGACACGGTGCTGGTGGAGGCGGCCGCCGGTGGCGTCGGTTCGCTGTTGGTCCAGCTGGCCAAACGCACCGGCGCCACCGTCATCGCCGCCGCCTCCAGCGCCAGCAAGCTCGATCTCGCCCGCAGCCTGGGCGCGGACCGGGTGGTGGACTACAGCCGCGATGGCTGGACCGAGGGGGTCGGCCCAGTCACCGTGGTGTTGGAGGCCGTGGGCGGTAAGACCGCCGCCGAGGCCTACCGCCTGCTTTCCCCGTTCGGCCGCATGGTGCTCTACGGCTACGCCTCCGGCGAGCCCGCCGCCATCACCACCACCGACGTCTTCACCGGCGGCGCCGAGCTCATCCCGCTCAGCCTCACCTACGACGCCGGTCTGCTGCCCGCCTACACGCTGCGGGCGTTCGAGCTGGCCGCCGAGCTCAAGCCCGTCATCGGCGAGGTCTTACCCCTGGCCGAGGCGGCCAAGGCCCACCGTGCGCTGGAGGAGAGGAGCTCGGTCGGCAAGCTGGTCCTGGTGCCGTGACGTCGACTCAGCGCTGGTCGGCCGCCGCGCCCACCGCCGGGTGCGCCGGGTAGGTCACACCGTCCACGGTCATGCCGCCGAACTCGAGCGCCGGCGCGTGCCGGTTGGCACTGGCCGGGAAGGCCAGCTTCGGCTCGGACAGCTTGTCCAGGCGGGCGCGCTGACCCGGGCTGAGCGTGATGTCCAGCGCGGTGATGTTGGACCGGAACTGCTCCATGGTGCGGGCGCCGATGATCGTCGAGGTGACACCGGGCCGGTCCTGCACCCAGGACAGCGCCACCGCGGCCGAGCTGGCGCCGATCTCCTTGGCGATCTCGTTGACGGCGTCGATGACCTCGTACTCGGCGGTGGTCGGCGGCTGGAAGAAGCCGTTGTTGCCGCGGGCCGCGGTCGTCGGTTGGCCGCTGGAGTACTTGCCGGAGAGGAAGCCGTTCTTCAGCGGGCTCCACGGCATGACGCCGATGCCCAGCTCCCTGGCCGCCGGGATCATCTCGCCCTCCGAGGTCCGCTCCAGCAGCGAGTACTCCAGCTGCATGGCGGTGACCGACACCCACGAGCGGAACTTGGCGGTGACCACGGCCTCGGCCACCTTCCACGCCGGCACGTCGGACAGGCCGACGTAGCGGATCTTGCCCGCGGTGACCAGGTCGTCCAGGGTGCGCATGGTCTCCTCGATCGGCATGTGGCCGTCGTAGTTGTGCACCCAGTACATGTCCACGTAGTCGGTCCGGAGCCGGCGCAGCGAGTTCTCCAGCTGCTGGATGATCGCCTTGCGGCCGATGCCACCGCCGTTGGGGTCGCCGGGACGGAGGTTGCAGAAGAACTTGGTGCCCAGCACCACGCCGTCGCGCACGCCGGGGTGGGCGGCGAAGTAGTCGCCGATGATGCGCTCGGAGTGGCCTGCGGTGTAGATGTTGGCCGTGTCGATCGAGTTGCCGCCCCGGTCGAGGTAGGCGGCGAGGATGTCGGCCGACACCTCGGGGCTGCTGCCCCAGCCGAAGTCCTCGCCGAAGGTCATGGTGCCCAAGGTGAAGGGGCTGACCCGCAGGCCGGACTGTCCGAGGGTGACGTACGAGTCCAGCGACATGACACACGCTCCTGTTGTCTGATCCGATCACTTGCTTCTTCTAGTTGACCAGCGGATCCGCATCTCTCCTAGAACGATCAGCGCCGTCGGTTGCACGATCTGCGCAAGTTTGGTGCGATGGGGGCGTGCTGACGACGATGCGGGAACTGGCCGGGCGGATCGCCCGGCTGCATGCGAGCCCCACTCACCCGGTGTGGCTCGACGGCCTGCGGGTGAACGTCAGCACCACGACCTCCGCCGGGATGGGCGGTCTCACCCGGCCCGTGCTGGCGCTGGTCGCCCAGGGCGCGAAGCAGACCACCCTGGCCGATCGGGTCTACGACTACCGGGCCGGGCAGTACCTGATCGCGTCACTGGAGCTGCCGGTGACCGGACGGGTCACCCAGGCCAGCGCCGCCGAGCCCTTCATCGGGCTGGGGCTGCCCCTACGCAAGGAGGTGATCACCGAGCTGTTGCTGGAGACCGGCGGCGGCAGTCGCGCCGATGACGACGCCGGCAGCGGCATCGTCACCGCCGACGCCGACGAGGAGCTCCTGGACGCCGTCGTCCGCCTGCTGCGGCTGTTCGACCGCCCCGCCGACTTCACCGTGCTCGGGCCCGGCGTCGAACGCGAGATCCACTGGCGCCTCATGAACGGCCCCCGTGGCGCCGCCGTCCGCCGCATCGGCATGGAGGACAGCCGCGTGTCGCTGGTCGGACGGGCCACCCAGTGGATCTCCCGCCACTTCGACCGCACCATCCGCATCGCCGACCTGGCCGACGAGATCGGAGTCAGCGTCGCCACCCTCAACCGCCACTTCCGCGCCGTCACGGCCATGAGCCCGCTCCAGTACCAGAAGCAGCTCCGCCTCCAGCAGGCCCGCCTGCGCCTGATGGCCGCCCCCGACGACGTCGCCGCCGTCGGTTACGCCGTCGGCTACGACAGCCCCTCCCAGTTCAGCCGCGAGTACCGGCGCCTGTTCGGCGAGCCCCCCGGCCGCGACATGCACCGCATCCAGGAATACACCGAGGTCGGCGCCTGACCGACCCGTCCTGGCAGCGGGCCAGGCGCCTGATGCGAGACTGGCGGGCGTGACCGCTGGTAACCCGCTTCCCGCGCCCGACGAGGTGTTCGACTGGATCGACGTCCGGGCGCAGGCCCGGCAGGAGGCGGGGCTGGCCCGCCAGCTGCGGCCGCGGGCGGCCGGGTCGGACGCGCTGGATCTGGCCAGCAACGACTACCTGGGCCTGGCCCGGGACAAGCGGGTGGCCGGCGCGGCCGCGGCGGCGGCGCTGAAGTGGGGGGCCGGGTCGACGGGGTCGCGTCTGGTGACGGGCTCGACCGAGCTGCACACCGAGCTGGAGCTGGAGCTCGCGTCGTTCTGCGGCATGCAGGCGGCGCTGGTGTTCTCCTCGGGCTTCATGGCCAACCTGGCCGCGGTGTCGGCGCTGACCGGGCCGGGCACGGCGATCGTGGCCGACAAGCTGATCCACGCCTCGCTGATCGACGGGACGCGGCTGTCCAAGGCCGACGTGGCGGTCATGGGCCACTGCGACGTGGCCGGCGTGACCAACGCGCTGGCCAAGCGCAAGCACGAGCGGGCGCTGGTGGTCACCGACTCCGTCTTCTCCGTGGACGGGGACCTCGCGCCGCTGGCGCCGCTGGCCCATGCGTGTGGCAAGCACGGGGCGGCGCTGCTGGTGGACGACGCCCACGGCTTCGGCGTGATCGGGGAGGCCGGCAAGGGCGCGGTGCACGACGCCGGCCTGGCCGGTTCGCCGAACGTGGTGATGACGCTGACCCTGTCCAAGTCCCTCGGCGCCCAGGGCGGGGCCATCCTCGGCCCGCGCCGGGTGATCAAGCACATGGTCGACCACGCCCGCAGCTTCATCTTCGACACCGGCCTCGCCCCCGGCAGCGTCGCCGCGGCCCTGACCGCCCTGCGCGTCCTCAAGGAGGAGCCGCAGCTGGCCGGCCAGGCCCGCCAGAACGCCCTCGAACTCACCGAGCGCCTCACCGCCGCCGGCCTCCAGGTCAGCACCCCGACCGCCGCCGTCGTCTCCGTGCGGGCCCCGTCCCCCGAGGCCGCCGTGGCCTGGGCCAACGACTGCCGGACCGCCGGCGTCGTGGTCGGCTGCTTCCGCCCGCCGTCGACCCCCGACCAGATCTCCCGCCTGCGCCTGACCGCCCGAGCCGACCTGTCCCCTGCCGACGTCGACCGCGCGGTCGACGTCATCACCCGCACCGCACCCGCGCAGTAGCCCCCAGGCCGAACGCGGGCGCGGTGATGGCGCAGAGCCGCGCGCGTCAGCTGGTCAGGCAGAGCTCCCAGGCGTCGCCGACGAAGCTGACGCACCAGCGTCCGCCGGCGGGGTGGGCGCCGCGCCAGACGGTCTTGTAGATGCCGGGGTCGGCGTGGGTGAGATGGGTGAAGGAGTCGGGGCCCCACACGCTGAGATCGGCGCCGGAGGGCGGGAGGCCGGGCATGCCGCTGACGCCGACCTCGGTGACGTCGCAGGTGAGCAGTCCTCGGGTCACGGTGATCTTGAAGTAGGGGTTGGCCACGGAATTGGCCGCGCAGCCCAGATCGGGATGGTTGGGCGGGGTGCGCACCGCACCGGCATGGGCGGGCGGAACGAGGGCGAGCGCGGCCATGCCGGCGGCGAGCACCGCCGACACGGCCGTGGATCTGGGCGTCATCCGGGGAACCTCCAAGAGCTCGAAGGGGAATCCACGGATGGACGCTAGTGAGCGGAAAACCTGCGCGGGATCGCACAAGAGGCTCGTCAGTAGATGACGGAGCGTCAAAGGGCTCACCCGTCGATATGACGAACTGTCACATCCGACTAGCCGTTGCGGCGCATGACAATGTGCGGGATGCCGTCCTCCAGGAACTCCTCACCCTCGGTCACGTAGCCGAAGCGGTCGTAGAAGGACTTCACGGCCACCTGAGCGTCCAGCACGCTGGGCGCGGAGCCGATCTCGGCCACGGCGGCCTCCATGAGCCGGCCGGACAGGCCGTTGCCGCGGGCGTCGGCGGCGGTGCAGACGCGGCCGACGCGGAAGGAGCCGTCCCGCTCCTCCAGCAGCCGAAGCGTGGCCAGCATCCGGCCGTCGTCGCCGGCCAGCCAGAAGTGCCGGGTGGAGGGCTCCAGGTCCCGGCCGTCGAGCTCGGGATAGGGGCACTTCTGCTCGACGACGAAGATGTCGACCCGGAGCCGCAGCAGGTCGTAGAGCTGCTGCGGCGTCAGGTCGGCGGCCCACTCGCGGCGCAGGGTGGCATGAAGCGTCATGCCACTTGGTATCACGCGTGGAGCTGGGCAGAAACCTCGTCTTCGTAGGAGGTCAGCCGGGTGTACACGCCAGGTTTGCCGGCACGCGCGCAGCCGTCGCCCCACGACACGACGCCGACCAGCCGGCCGTCGACGACCATGGGCCCGCCGGAGTCGCCGGCGCAGGCGTCCCGGCCGCCGTTGGGATAGCCCGCGCACACCATGGACGTGGCGTCGTAGTCGGATTCCTCGCTGGAGCAGGTCTGGTCGGAGACCACGGGCACCCGCACCGACTGGAGCGTGGGCGAAGGCCCGGCGGTCTCGCCGACCCGGCCCCAGCCGAGCACGGTGGCCACGACGCCGGGGGCGTAGCCGGAGGCGTCGCCGGCGGCGACCAGGGGCAGCGTCCGGTACGGCACGGAGCGGGACAGCGTCAGCACGGCGACGTCGTGCCCGGTGCCGACGTCGCGGAAGCTCGGATCGGCCCACACCGACGAGACCCGGACCTGCATGCCGTCGCTGGTGCGCAGGTCGGTGCGGCCGGCGACGATCCGCAGCGCGGACGGCGACTTGGTGGTCATGCCGCCGGTGGCCAGCGCCTGCGTGACGCAGTGCGCGGCGGTGACGACCTTGGTCGGCCCGACGAGGGTGCCGCCGCAGAAGAAGGCGCCGTTGCTGGTGGTCAGGGCGACGACCCATGGCGTGGTGGTGGTGCTGGCCTCGTCGCCGCCGACGATGCGGGGCGTGCCGGCGCCGGCGCCGTAAGCGGGCGCGGAGCACAGCAGGAGCGAGGCGAGGACGGCGGCCGACCGCCGGACATAAGAGGGCACGGCGAGCACTCCTACAGGGAGGGGGAGGCCACAGACCGTAGCCGATCCACAACCCGGGGTGGGCCGCGACCGAGATCACTCACCCGAACGTGTCAATACCGGAAAATCTCCCGTTAGAATCTCGTAAGTACGAAGAATCCGCTGTCAGCGCGCCTGACGACGGGCGTTTGTTCTGCGACGCCCCGCTTGGACCGGAGTTTTGCCGTGAAGTTCGACGTCACCACCCTGCCCGCCTTCCTGCTCGCCTGCCTGGTCGTGGTCATCACGCCGGGCATGGACGCGTTCCTGCTGCTCAGGACGTCGTTAAGGGCGGGAACGAGGGCCGGCCTGCGGGCGTTGGCCGGCGTGCACACGGCGAGCGCGGTGCAGATCGGCCTCGTCGTCTCGGGCCTGGGCGCGCTGCTGGCCGGTTACCCCGCGTTGCTCCAGGTGCTGCGCTGGCTCGGGGCCGCCTACCTGGCCTTCCTCGCCGCGCAGATCGTCCGGGGCCTGCTGAGGCCGCGCCCCCAGGAGTCGGACGAACCGGTCGTCGTGACCCATCCGTTCCGGCAGGGCTTCCTGTCCAACCTGATGAACCCGAAGATGCTGCTGTTCTCCCTGGCGTTCCTGCCGCAATTCATCGGATCGGGTGACGCCGTGCTCCAGCTCGGGGTGCTGGGCGTGATCTTCCTGGTGCTGGCCGCGTGCTGGGAGGCGACGATCGTGCTCGCCGCCGGCCGCATGTCGCGGCGGCTGCAGCGGCCGGGCGTCACGACCACTCTGGACGCCGTGTCGGCGGCCGCGTTCCTGACCATCTCGGTGGGGCTGGTCCTGGCCTGAACGACGACGCCCGCCCCGGAAAAGTCCGGGACGGGCGCCGCGGCCAGCAGAGTGGTCAGAATCCGGTCGGCGGCGCCGAACCGCCCAACTGCGCCTCGATCGCCGGCTCATACGACGCCACGCGGGTGTAGACGCCGTAGTAACCGGGCCGAGCGCAGCCCTCGCCGAACGACGTGATGCCGATCAGCACCCCGCCGATCTCCAGCGGCCCACCGGAATCGCCCTGACACGTGTCGACGCCGCCCTGGGCGTAGCCCGCGCACACCATCGCCGTGGCGCGGAACTCCGGATAGGACTTGCCGCACGCGTCAGCCGCGGCCAGCGGCACCTGAGCCATCATCAGGTACCTCGACACCTCGCCGGACTCCGCGGTCCGACCCCAGCCGAGCACCGTGGCCATGGCATTGGCCTGGTACAGCGACATGTCCTTGGCCAGCGGCAGCGGTGGCACGTTGACGGGACGGCTCAACGTGATCACCGCGAAGTCGGAGCCACTGGTCGGATCGCCCTTGTAGTCCGGGGAGACCCAGATGGACTTGGCGGTGACGACCCGCCCCTCGGTGCTCTGCTTGTCCTCGCGGCCGACGACCGCCCGCAGGTTGTCCGCCCGCTGGTCGGCCATGCAGTGCGCCGCGGTGAGCACCTTGGTGGCCGCGACCACGGTGCCGCCGCAGAACTGGAACCCGGTGGCGTCGGTCAGATAGACGACCCACGGGTACTCCACGATGCTGGCCCGTTCGCCGCCGACGACGCGGGGTGTGGCGGCCGCCGGAACGGCGGCGGCGAGGGCGACTAAGACGGCGGCCACCACCACGGTCAGGCGGCTCGACCTGGAGATTCGCATACCCGTAACGGAACAGGCCAGTGCCCTCCGTCACAAGGAAACCCACTCGCCGGGGTGTCACACGATTGGCGTTGACGGCCCGACGGCGCGGGTCTAGCGTGACTCGTGACCGGATAAGAAATCTGGTCACGAGTCAAGGAGGCGGACGATGCCGGGGCAGCACGAGCGTGGGGAGCGGATCCTCGACGCGGCCGCCGACCTGGTCCTGCGCTGGGGCTACAAGCGGGTGACCATCGAAGAGGTGGCCAAACAGGCCGGCATCGGCAAGGGCACCGTCTACCTGCACTTCCGCAACCGCAGCGAGCTGTTCCTGAGCGTGCTGGTGCGGGAGTCGGTCCAGCTGACCGGCGAGATGCTCGACGAGCTCCGGCAGGACCCGATCATGATGCTGCCGGCCGAGCAGGCGCAGCTGGTCTACCTGGGCGTGATGAAGCGGCCGTTGCTGCGGGCCATGTTCAGTCGCAACATCGAGATCCTCGGCGACCTCGCGCTGGACCCGGCCATGCAGCCGCTGCGCCGGGTGAAGATCGATCTGTTCGGCGATCTGTTCCAGGTGCTGCGCGAGCACGAGCTGGTCCGCACCGACCAGAGCATCGAGGCCCAGCGCCACGTGATGTCGGCCGTGCAGACCGGGTTCTACCTGGCCGGGCCGATGTTGGGGCCGTACAACACGCACGACGACGAGGCCACGGCGGCACTGCTGGCCCACACCGTCCGCGAGGCATTGCACGCGCCCGGCCCGCCCGACCGGGCGGTGCTCGAGGCGCTGCAGCCCAAGGTGCTCGCGATGCTGACGGACTTCCACAACGCACTCGCGGCCACGGTCCACGGCAGCTCGCCGGAGGACTGAGCACACAACTTCAAAGCTAGGGGGATTTCCCATGACCACCACCGCGAAGCCCACCCTCCAGGACTTCCTTGACTACCTGGAGGGCCTGCGGGCGCAGGGCCAGGTCATGTACGACGAGCGGTCGCAGTCCTGGATGGTGCTGGGCCAGCCCGAGGTCAACGAGGTGCTGCACAACGCGCGCGTGTTCGGCTCGGACCTGTCCGAGCTGGTGCCGTCGCAGGACGACTTCGCCTTGTTCCAGAAGGGCAACTTCGTCCAGATGGACGACCCGCGGCACAAGCAGCTGCGGGGCATGGTCAGCCGGGCCTTCACGCCGAGGTTCGTGGCCGACATGGAGCCGGCCATCGACCGGCTGACCCACGAGCTGCTCGACGCCGCCGGCACCGAGTTCGACCTGGTCGACGCGCTGGCCTATCCGCTGCCGGTGATCGTCATCGCCAACCTGCTCGGCATCCCGCTGTCCGACCAGGCGGTGTTCCGCCGCTGGGCCAGCAGCCTGCTGGACCGGGACATCCCGCGGGACAAGCCGATCGCGCAGATCCGCGAGGAGCTCACCGCCCAGGTCGTGCCGGTGATGCGCGAGATGAACGAGTACTTCCTGGAGTTCATCAAGGACCGCCGCCGCAACCCGGGCGACGACCTGACCAGCCAGCTCACCCTGGTCGAGGAGGACGGCAAGAAGCTCGACGACACCGAGATCATCGGCTTCGTCGGCCTGCTGCTGCTGGCCGGCCACATCACCACCACGGCCACCCTGGGCAACAGCATCCTGACGTTCCACGAGAACCAGGACGCCATCGCCGAGGTCCGCCGGGACCTGTCGCTGCTGCCGGCGGCGATCGAGGAGGTACTGCGGCTGCGCACGCCGTTCCCGCGGGTGGCCCGGATGACCCACGAGGAGACCGTGCTCGGCGGCGTCACCATCCCGGCCAAGCAGATGGTGCTGCCGATGCTGACCGCGGCCAACCGGGACGAGCGGGTCTACCCGAACCCGAACGCCTTCGACCTGCACCGGGACCCCAACCACCACGCCTCGTTCGGCCGGGGCATCCACGTCTGCCTCGGCGCGCCCTTGGCCCGGCTGGAGGCCAGGGTGGCGTTGAAGATCATGTTCGAGCGCTACGCCGACATCCAGGTGGTCGAGGACGGGGTCGAGGAGCGCAACCCGTTCGCCATGGTCGCCGTGACCAAGCTGCCGCTCGCCGTGAGGCCGGTTTAGCCAGCTCATGGCCGATACTGTCGGGCGTGGAACGCGATGTGCTCGGTGACGACTACGAGGTGTTGACGCTCCCGCTCGGCGCACTGCCGGCGGGCGCCGGACCGGGTGGCGACAATGTCGCCCACCTGGTCCGGTATCGGCCCAAGGGCGTGAACGCGGGCAAGCCCGTGAACGGGGCCCTGCTCTACGTGCACGGCTTCACCGACTACTTCTTCCAGACCCACGTCGCCGAGCACTTCGCGGCCCGCGGCTACGACTTCTACGCCGTGGACCTCAGGGCCTACGGCCGGTCGCTGCAACCGGGGCAGCTGCCCAACTTCGTCACCGACCTCAATTTCCACTTCGAGGAGCTGGACGCGGCGGCGCGCATCATCCACGACGAGGACGGCCACTCCCGGCTGACGTTGATGGGCCACTCCACCGGCGGGCTGATCTCCATCATGTGGGCCCACGAGCGGCGCGACGACAACGTGGTGGACGCGCTGGTGCTCAACAGCCCGTGGATGGACCTGGCCGAGGGCTGGTTCCTGCGCACCGTCGGCACCCGGGTGGTCGACGTGCTGGGCCGGGTCAGCCCGACCGCCGTGGTGCAGAAGGGCTTGGAGAGCCCCTACGGCCTGAGCCTGCACCGGGACAACAACGGCGAGTGGGACTTCAACACCGACTGGAAGCCCACCAACGGGTTCCCGGTGCGGGCCGGCTGGCTGCGCACGATCCGCCGCCAGCACGCCCGGCTGCACCGCGGGCTGGACGTGCGGGTGCCGGTGCTGCTGCTGCGGTCCTCGCACAGCCTGCTCAAGACCAAGGCGTGGAGCCCGGAGGCGATGCGCGCCGACACCGTGCTGGACGTGACCCACATGCAGAAGTGGGCCTCCAAGATCGGCCCGCACGTGACTGTGGTGTCGGTCGAGGGCGGCATGCACGACCTGTTCCTGTCGCCCGAGGCGGTCCGGGAGCGCGCCCTTTCCGAGACCGTCGACTGGTTGGAGGGTCTCCACTCACGAGACCGGCTCGTAGAGTGAGGGCCATGAGCACCGGACCCAAGCTGCGCGTCGCGCTGGACGACATTCCGACCTACAAGCCGGGCAAGCCGGCCGTCGGCGCGGACGGCGCCCCGGCGTTCAAGCTCTCGTCGAACGAGAACCCGCACGACCCGCTGCCCGGCGTGGTCGAGGCCATGGAGCGGGCGCTGCGCTCGCACAACCGGTACCCGGACATGGGCTGCTCGGCCCTGATCCCGGCCATCGCCGCGCGGCTGGGCGTGCCGGAGGCGCGCGTGGCCACCGGCACCGGCGGCGTCGGCGTGATCCAGCAGGTGCTGCAGGCCGTGTGCGACGACCGCGACCAGGTCATCTACCCGTGGCGGTCGTTCGAGGCGTACCCGATCATCACCAAGATGGTCGGCGCGCACCCGGTCGAGGTGCCGCTGACCCCGGACGAGCACCAGGACCTGGACGCGATCGCCGCGGCGGTCAGCGACCGGACCCGGCTGATCATCCTGTGCAACCCCAACAACCCCACCGGCACCGCGATCCGGCGCGCGGAGCTGGAGGCGTTCCTGGACCGGGTGCCAAGCGACGTGCTGGTGCTGATCGACGAGGCGTACCGCGAGTTCGTGCGCGACCCCGAGGTGCCGGACGGCCTGGAGGTCTACCGCGACCGCCCGAACGTGGCCGTGCTGCGGACCTTCTCCAA
The DNA here is from genome assembly GCF_040682195.1 of Kutzneria sp. NPDC051319. Lineage (NCBI taxonomy): Bacteria > Bacillati > Actinomycetota > Actinomycetes > Pseudonocardiales > Pseudonocardiaceae > Kutzneria > Kutzneria sp. NPDC051319. Next base: position 24,454 of record NZ_JBFBAM010000082.1, read on the forward strand.
GGCCTACGGCCTGGCCGGGCTGCGCGTCGGGTACGCCGTGGCGCACGAGCCGGTGGCCGACGCGCTGCGCAAGATGGCCGTGCCGTTCGGCGTGAGCCAGCTCGCGCAGGACGCCGCGATCGCGTCGCTGGCGGCCGAGGCCGAGCTGTTCGAGCGGGTCGAGCACATCACCAAGGAGCGCGGGCGGGTGCTGGACGCGCTGCGCGACCAGGGCTGGACGGTGCCGGACTCGCAGGGCAACTTCGTGTGGCTGCGGCTGGGCGAGCGGACCACCGAGTTCGCGGAGCTCGCGCAGGCCAAGGGCGTGATGGTGCGGCCGTTCGCCGGCGAGGGGGCGCGGATCTCCATCGGCGAGGTCGACGGCAACGACCTGTTCCTCGGAGTCGCCGCGGCCTTCCGATCTTGATCTGTCACGATCAGGGCCATGTTGTCACGTCTCGGTGCGCTGCTCTGCGTCGCGCTGTCGGCGCTGCCTGTCACCGCGCAGGCGGCGCCGACGGCGCCGTCGCCCGCCATCAAGTGGATCACTGAGGCGTCCGCGACACTGGACCACTGGTACAACCCGGACGACGGCCGCTACCGCACGACGAACTGGTGGAACTCGGCCAACGCGCTGCAGGCCCAGCTGGTCGCCTCCAGTCTGCTCGGCAACGACCTTGGCGAGAAGCGCGCGGCCAACACCTACGACCAGAACATCGGCACCTCGTTCCGGAACGACTACTACGACGACGAGGGCTGGTGGGGCCTGACCTGGCTGCAGGCCTACGACCAGACCGGCGAGAAGCGCTACCTGGTGGCGGCCGAGTCGCTGTTCACCGACATGGCCGGCGGCTGGGACCTGACCTGCGGCGGCGGCATCTGGTGGTCACGCAACCGGGACTACAAGAACGCGATTCCCAACGAGCTGTTCCTGTCGCTGGCCGCAGCGCTGGCGCTGCGCACCGCTGGGCCGGCGGCGGCCAACTACAAGCAGTGGGCGCTGCTGGAGTGGGACTGGTTCGCCCACACCGACATGATCAATGCTCAGGGTCTGGTCAACGACGGTCTGACCGACGACTGCAAGAACAACGGGCGTACCACGTGGACCTACAACCAGGGTGTGGTCCTGGGTGGTCTTGCCGATCTGTACCGGCTCACCGGGCGCCGGGACCTGTTGCAGTCGGCCACCTCCATCGCCAACGCCGCGATGACGAAGCTCACCGATGGGAACGGTGTGCTTCATGAGCCGTGTGAGGCTCAGCGATGCGATGTGGACCAGACCCAGTTCAAGGGGATCTTCGTCCGGAACCTGGTGGCGCTCAACGAGGTCGCGCCCTCGTCGACCTACACGTCCTTCACCGTGCGCAACGCGCTGGCCGTGTGGAGGACCCGCAACCAGGCCTATCAGCTCGGTCTGTTCTGGAGTGGACCGTTCGACCTCGCCGACGCCAGCCGGCAGAGCTCGGCGCTGGACTGCCTGAACTCGGCCCTGCGTCTGAGCTGACCCGGGCCTGAGCTGTTCTTTCCTTGGTTCAGTTGACGATCGGCTGGGTCAGCGTGTCGATCGTGTCCCCCGGCGGCAGCTCGGCGCTGCGCTGGGCCGGAACCGGTGTCGACTCGGCCCGGTTGATCACGACGACGTTGGCCATCGGGTCGGGGTCGTCGGTCAGCATCGGCGACAGCGAGCGGGCCACCGCCTTGAGCCGGCGCAGCCGGCGGGCCGCCAGGAGGCCGATGAACCTGGGCGAGGTGAGCCACCAGCCCAGCAGGAGGCCGCCGCCGGCGATCGCGGACAACACCACCAACTCCACCCGCACGGCGCACCCCCTTCCCCAGTGACGGACCGGTCGGCGCGCTATCAGGTACGGCGCCGACGGCCCCCGGGTTCACCGCCGCGGCATCGTCTCCGCGGCGGCGAACCCGTTGTGCGCTACCTGTCATTAAAGGACCTTCGGCGCGGAAATGCGCGTGAAGTCACCGGTCTGGGGTCAAACGGCGCGGGTTATTCCTCCAACTGGCCTTCCAGTTCCAGATAGACCGTGCGCAGTTGGTCGAGAACGGTCTCGTCCGGTTGCGACCACAGTCCCCGATCGGCTGCTTCCAACAGGCGCTCGGTCACGCCGCGCAGCGCCCAGGGGTTGGACTTGCGCATGAAGTCCTGGACTTCCTTGTCAAAAACGTAGGATTCGGCGAGTTGCGCGTACATCCAGTCGTCGACAACCCCGGCCGTGGCATCGAAACCGAACAGATAGTCCACAGTGGCCGCCAGCTCGAATGCCCCTTTGTAACCATGTCGACGCATGGCCGAGATCCAGCGGGGGTTGACAACCCGGGCCCGGAACACCCGCTTGGTCTCCTCGCCGAGCGTGCGCGTGCGGACCGCGTGCGGCACCGCCGAGTCGCCGACGTAGGCCGCCGGGTTGTCGCCGGTCAGCGAGCGCACCATGGCCACCATGCCGCCGTGGTACTGGAAATAGTCGTCCGAATCGGCGATGTCGTGCTCACGCGTGTCGACGTTCTTGGCCGCCACCTGGATCCTGCGGTATGCAGTCTCCATGTCGTCACGGGCCTGCGCGCCGTCGAGGCCGCGGCCGTAGGCGTAGCCGCCCCAGGTGGCGTAGACCTCGGCCAGATCGGCGTCGTCGCGCCAGTTCCGGGAGTCGATCAGCGGCAGCAGGCCGGCCCCGTAGGCGCCGGGCTTGGAGCCGAAGATCCTTGTGGTGGCCCGACGCTCGTCGCCGTGTTCTTCCAAGTCTCGGCGGAAGTGGGCGGCCACGTAGTTGTCCTCGTCGGACTCATCGAGCCGGGCCACCGCCGCGACGGCGTCGTCCAGCACGGCCACCACGTGCGGGAAGGCGTCGCGGAAGAAGCCGGATATCCGCACCACCACATCGATCCGGGGACGCCCCAGTTCCGGAACCGGCACGATCTCGAAGCCGGTGACCCGGCGCGACGCGTCGTCCCACACCGGCCGGGTTCCCAGCAGCCACAGCAGTTCCGCGATGTCGTCGCCCTGCGTGCGCATCGCCGAGGTGCCCCACACCGTGAGGCCGACGCTGCGCGGCCACTCCCCGGTGTCGGCGCGGTGCCGGTCCAGCAACGAATCGGCCAACGCCGAGCCGACGTCGAAGGCGTTGCGGGACGGGATCGCCTTGGGGTCGACGGAATAGAAGTTGCGGCCGGTGGGCAGCACCGAGACCAGGCCGCGGGTCGGGGATCCGGACGGACCCGGCTCGATGAACCGGCCGTCCAGGGCCCGCAGCACGTTGCGGATCTCGTCGGTGGTCCGCGCCAGCCGCGGCACCACCTCGTCGCAGGCGAAGCCGAGCACCGCCGCCACGGCCTCGACCCGTTCCCCCAGCACGGTTTCCGTGATGCCGTCGGTGACCCAGCCGTTGTCGTGCACGCCGGTCACCAGCCGGCGGGCCAGCTCCTCCAGCAGGTCGATCACGTCGGCGCCGGTCTGCGCCGGGCCCTCGACCAGTTCGGACAGTCCGCCGGTGGTCACCACCCTGATGCCGGGGTCGGCCAGCAGCGCTTCCTCGTCCAGTCCGAAGTGGACGGCCAGCGCGGCGCGAAGTCCCGTGATGGCGCCGATCTTGCCGCCGAACACCTGCCGCGCCCGCAGCACCGCGAGCACGTCGTTGATCAGCTCCTCGCCCTCCGGGGCCCGGCCGAGGATGTGCAGGCCGTCCCGGATCTGCACGTCCTTGATCTCGCACAGGTAGCCGTCGATGTGCATGACGAAGTCGTCGAAGTCGTCCTCGCCGGGCGCCTCGGACTGGTGCAGGTCGTGGTGCAGCTTGGCACTGGTGACCAGCTCCCAGATCTGGCCGCGCACGGTGGCCAGCTTGGTCGGGTCCAGCGCCTGCACGGTGGCGTACTCGTCGAGCAGCTGCTCCAGCTTGGCCATGTCGCCGTAGGTGTCGGCGCGGGCCATCGGCGGGATCATGTGGTCCACCACGGTGGCGTGCGCGCGGCGCTTGGCCTGCGTGCCCTCGCCCGGGTCGTTCACGATGAACGGGTAGATCAGCGGCAGGCTGCCAAGCACCGCGTCCGGGGCGCAGTCGTCGGCCAGGCCCAATCCCTTGCCCGGCAACCACTCCAGCGTGCCGTGCTTGCCGAGGTGCAGCACCGCGTGCGCGCCGAACTCCTCGTCCAGCCAGCGGTAGGCGGCCAGATACTGGTGCGAGGGCGGCAGGTTCGGGTCGTGGTAGATGGCCACCGGGTTCTCGCCGAAGCCGCGCGGCGGCTGGATCATCAGCATCACGTTGCCGAACTGTAGCGAGGCCACGTAGATCTCGTCGTCGGTGACGTAGAGCTGCCCCGGCGCCGCGCCCCAGTGTTGCGTGACGCCATCACGAAAACCGGCCGGCAGCGCGTCGAACCACGCGCGATAGGTGGCCGACGGGACCTTGATGGCCGCGCCGGACATCTGCTCCTCGGTCAGCCAGTCCACGTCGTGCCCGCCGGCCGCGATCAGCCGGTGGATCAGCGTGTCACCGTCCAATGAGGACACATCGAGGCCGCCGAGGTCGTAGCCCTGCTCGGCCATGCGGTGCAGCAGGATCACCGCCGAGGCCGGCGTGTCCAGGCCGACCGCGTTGCCGACCCGGGCGTGCTTCGTCGGGTACGACGACAGCACGACGGCGACCCGCTTGTCCTTGTTCGGCACGTGCCGCAGCCGCGCCAGGCCCACCGCCGTGCCGGCCACGCGGGCCGCCCGCTCCGGGTCGGCCACGTAGACCGGGATGCCGTCCGGGCCGTTCTCCTTGAAGGAGAAGGGAACCCCGATCAGTCGGCCATCGAACTCCGGGATCGCCACCTGCATCGCCGCGTCCATCGGGGACAGTGCCGCGTCGGACTCCCGCCACGCCGCCTGTGACGACGTGAGGCAAAGCCCTTGCAGCACCGGGATGTCCAGCTTCGCCAGCGCGCCCGCGTCCCAGGCGTCTTCGTCGCCGCCCGCGCTGGCCTCCGCCGCCACCACCCCGCCGGCCGCGAGCACCGTCGCCACCACTGCGTCGCAGCGGCTCAGGACCTCCAACAGGGCGTCCGACTCGTCGGCGGCCAGGCCGCGCAGCGAGCCGCAGAACACCGGCAGCACATTGGCCCCGGCCGCCTCCACCGCGTCGGCCAGCGTGTCCACGAACGCCGTGTTCCCGGCCAGCGCGTGCGCCCGGTAGAACACGACGCCCACCGTCGGCCGGCCCTCCACGTGCTGGCGCTCGCCGTGAACGCCGTAGACCGGCGTGCGGACCGGCGCCTCGAAGCCCTCGCCCGTCAGCAACACCGTGTCCGACAGGAAGTTGGCCAGCTGCCCCAGGTTGGCCGGGCCGCCCTCGACCAGGTAGGCCAGGGCCTGCGTGGCCACGCCCGCCGGCACCGTCGAGGCCGCCATCAGCTCCGCGTCCGGCGTCGCCTCGCCCCCGAGGCACACCGTCGGCTTCATGCTGGCCAGGACCGCCGCCAGGCCCTCCTCCCAGGCCCGTCGGCCGCCCAGCAGCCGCACCACCACCAGGTCGGCGTCGGCCAGCAGCGCCGGCAGGTCGTCGACCTCCAGCCGAGCCGGGTTGCCGACCGTGTAGTCGGCCCCGCTGGCCTTGGCCGCCAACAGGTCCGTGTCTGCCGTCGAGAGCAGCAGGACGCGCGAAGTCATCAGCCGTACCCTCCTCGGGGTCCTGCGCCCCGGGTAGAGACATCACGGCCGGTGGTGGAGTGTCTGGCTTTCACAGTGGCGCGACCGCCCCGGACTCCCACCGGGTTCCTCGCTCCCACCGCCGTCTGGTCGGCTGAGTCTATGCCGCGCGTCCCCCGCTGGGCCCGGCCCCACGAGATCCACCTCATGCGCACGTGAGTGGCTCACTTCGCGCTGAACCCCCACCTGAGTGGCTCAGGTGCGCCTGTATGCGAAATGAGCCACTCACGTAGCAAAAAAGTCAGGGCTTGCGGGCTACGCCGCCGTAGGACAGATGTACCTTGCCCTCGTTCTGGTCGCTCCACTCGGAGCGCCACTGGCGGACGGGGACCACGCCGGGGTCGAGCAGTTCCAGGCCGGTGAAGAACTTGGCCACCTCGCCGTACGGGCGGGGGTGCAACTGGGCGCTGATCTGGCGGTAGATGCCCTCGACCTGGCTGACGGCCCCGAGCTGCCCCTCCGGCACGAAGTCGACGGTGGCGTGGGAGATGGCCATGTAGCTGCCGGGGGCCAGGGCGTCGCGGTAGGCCTCGACCAGGCCGTGCGGGTCGTCGGCGTCGGGCAGGTAGTGCAGGACGGCGATGGCGATCAGGCCGACCGGCCGGGAGAAGTCGATCATCTCCCGGACCTGGGGCAGGTTGAGCACGGAATCGGGGTGCCGAAGATCGGCCCGCACGGGCGCGACCAGGGGGTTGTTGCCGAGAATGGTCCGGCTGTGCGCGACGGCGATGGGCTCGTTGTCCACGTACACGACGCGGGCGGCGGGAGCGATGCGGTGGGCGATCTCGTGCACGTTGCCCACGGTCGGAATGCCGGAGCCGAGGTCGAGGAACTGGTCGACACCGGCCTCGACCAGGCAGTTGACGGCGCGGCGCAGGAACGAGCGGCTGGCCCGCATGCCGTTGGCCACCTCGGGCATGGCCTGCACGGCCTTCTTGGCGGCGGCGCGGTCGACGGCGAAGTTGTGGGCCCCGCCCAGGAAGTAGTCGAGGATGCGGGCCGGATTGGGGCGGTCCAGGTTGACGTCGGCCGGTATCCACCGAGGACGGTGCATCCGCGCGACCCCTTCCGCCAAACTTCACCCGATCGTGTTAATGGTGGGGGCGCGGTCACCGGCTGTCCACCTCGCCGCGGTCACGAACACGCAGGGATTTTGTCGCGTCACCGGGCGTTGTACAAGGTGTGCCGCGCCGTCAACCAGTTGACGCAGGGTGACGTAAGGCCGGGATCGCTCACGGCGAACAGACGGTCGGGAACACTTCCCGGCTCCAGTTGGTTGAGCCAGTACGACTCAACCTTGGAGGATGACGTGAGCGAAACACTGGCACTCCCGGTGCTCCCGCTGGACGACGTGGTCGTGCTGCCCGGCATGGTGGTGCCGGTCAAGCTCGCCGACGCGGAGATCCGCGCGGCCGTCGAGGCCGCGCAGGCCGGCGACACCGGGTCGAAGGTGTTGCTGGTTCCCCGCCTGGAGGGCAAGTACGCCAAGGTGGGCACGCTGGGCGTGATCACCCAGATCGGCCGCCTGCCCGGCGGCGAGCGCGCGGCCGTGGTGCGGGGCACCGACCGCGTGAAGATCGGCACCGGCACGACCGGACCCGGCGCGGCCCTGTGGGTCGAGGCCGTGGTCCAGGACGAACCGCCGGTCGACGAGAGCACCCGCGAGCTGGCCAAGGAGTACCGCACCCTGGTCACCTCGATCCTGCAGCAGCGGGGCGCGTGGCAGGTGGTCGACTCGGTGCAGGGCGTCGACGACCCGTCGGCGCTGGCCGACCTGGCCGGCTACGCCTCGTACATCACCGACGAGCAGAAGATCTGGCTGCTGGAGACCGCGGACGTCCGCGAGCGGCTGGAGAAGCTGCTGGCCTGGGGCCGTGAGCACATGGCCGAGCTGGACGTGGCCGAGACGATCCGCAAGGACGTCAAGGAGGGCATGGAGAAGCAGCAGCGCGAGTTCCTGCTGCGCCAGCAGCTGTCGGCCATCCGCAAGGAGCTGGCCGAGCTGGACGGCAAGCCGGCCTCCGAGGAGCAGGACTACCGGGCCCGGGTGGAGGCCGCCGACCTGCCGGAGAAGGTGCGCGACGCCGCGCTGACCGAGGTGGACAAGCTGGAGCGGACCTCCGAGCAGTCGCCCGAGGTCAGCTGGATCCGCACCTGGCTGGACACGGTCCTCGACATCCCGTGGAACGAGCGGACCGAGGACGCCTACGACATCACGGGCGCGCGGGCGGTGCTGGACGCCGACCACGCGGGCCTGGACGACGTGAAGGACCGCATCATCGAGCACCTCGCGGTGCGGCGGCGCCGGGCCGACAAGGGCCTCGGTGTCGTCGGCGGCCGGCGCAGCGGCGCCGTGCTCGCACTGGTCGGCCCACCCGGCGTCGGCAAGACGTCGCTGGGTGAGTCGGTCGCGCGGTCCATGGGCCGCAAGTTCGTCCGGGTCGCCCTGGGCGGCGTGCGGGACGAGGCCGAGATCCGAGGCCACCGGCGCACCTACGTTGGCGCGCTGCCCGGCCGCATCGTGCGGGCCATCAAGGAGGCCGGCTCGATGAACCCGGTCGTGCTGCTGGACGAGGTCGACAAGGTCGGCTCCGACTACCGCGGCGACCCGACGGCGGCCCTGCTGGAGGTGCTGGACCCGGCGCAGAACCACACGTTCCGGGACCACTACCTGGAGGTCGAGCTGGACCTGTCGGACGTGCTGTTCCTGGCCACGGCCAACATGCTGGACTCCATCCCCGGCCCGCTGCTGGACCGCATGGAGCTGGTCCGGCTGGACGGCTACACCGAGGACGAGAAGGTCACCATCGCCCGCGACCACCTGCTGGCCCGCCAGCTGGAGCGCGCCGGTCTGACCACCGACGACGTGACCGTCACGGACGAGGCGCTGCGCCGGCTGGCCGCGGAGTACACCCGGGAGGCCGGGGTCCGCGACCTGGAGCGGTCCATCGCCCGCGTGCTGCGCAAGGCGGCCGTGGACGAGACCAAGCTGCCGCTGACCGTCAGCGACGCCAACCTGCCCGACTTCCTCGGACGGCCGCGGCACACACCGGAGTCGGCCGAGCGCACATCGGTTCCCGGTGTGGCCACCGGTCTCGCGGTCACCGGCGTCGGCGGTGACGTTCTCTTCGTGGAGGCCTCGCTGGCCGACCCGGAGACGGGCTCAACCGGGGTGTCGCTGACCGGGCAGCTGGGCGACGTGATGAAGGAGTCGGCGCACATCGCGCTGAGCTACCTCCGTTCCCACGGGGCCGAGCTGGAGCTGCCGGTGGGCGACCTGAAGGACCGCGGCGTGCACGTCCACGTGCCGGCCGGCGCGGTGCCGAAGGACGGCCCGAGCGCCGGTGTCACCATGACCACCGCGCTGGCGTCGCTGCTGTCGGGCCGGCCCGTCCGCTCGGACGTGGCCATGACCGGCGAGGTGTCGCTGACCGGACGGGTGCTGCCCATCGGCGGCGTCAAGCAGAAGCTGCTGGCGGCGCACCGGGCCGGCATCACCACGGTGTTGCTGCCCAAGCGGAACGAGCCCGATCTGGACGACGTCCCGGCCTCGGTTCGTGAGCAGCTGGAGGTGCACCTGGTGGCCGACGTGCGCGAGGTGCTGGACATCGCCCTGCAACCGGTGAACGCGCCGGTGCTGAGCGCCTGACCGAACCGCCTTCGGCCAGACGAATTGAATGATCGCGTGGCCCGCTGTTCCTCAGCGGGCCACGCGTTTTTCTATGCCCGCCAACACACAGTCCAGTCCGAAGGCGAACTGCTGGTCGTGGCTGAAGTCCTCGGCCTCGAAGATGCGGCGCGCCACCCACGGGTAGTCCCCGCTGTCGATGATGACCTTCCGCACGTACGGCGACACCGCATTGCGCCACTCGTCCTGGGTCATTCCCGTGCTGCGCACGTCTTCCCGCTCCGACAGCTCGGCCAGCACCGCCCCGTGCACGTAGTTGGCCACCGTCCCCAGCAGGGCCGAGGCGACGGTGATGTCGGCGGTCGCGCCGCCGGCCGCGGCGAGGGCGAAGTCGGAGCGGCGCAAGGCGTTCGGGCCCAGCGACGGCCGGCTGCGCAGCTCGGTGGCCAGCCACGGGTGGCGCAGCATCGAGGCCCGCATGCCGTCGGCGACCAGGGTCAGATCGGCCCGCCAGTCGCCGGAGGGTTCCGTCGGCAGCTCGCCCTCGCCCTGCACGGCGTCGACCATCAGCTCCAGCAGCTCGTCCTTGTTGGTGACGTAGCGGTAGAGCGAGGTGGTGCCGGTGCCGGCCTCGGTCGCCACCCGGCGCATGGTCAGCGCCGGCGTGCCCTCGGCGTCGGCGATCCGGATCGCGACGGCGACGATCTGCTCGACGCTCAGCGCGGTACGCCTGCGCTGCTCCGTGAGTCGCGTCCAGACCAGCGTGAACGGTGGGGCCATGGCGCTCACCCTACTAAGTGGGTACAGTGTTTCCAAGTCGGGAACGACGTTCCCAGATGAGGGAGAGAGACCATGGACGCAGTGATCGTCGGGGGTGGCACGGTCGGCCTGTGCACCGCCGTTTTCCTGGCCCGGCAGGGCGTTTCGGTGCGGGTGCTGGAGCGCCGGGCGGCGGTGTCGGACCACCCGCGGGCCTTCGGCCTGAACCCGCGGTCGGCCGAGATCGCCCGCTGGGCCGGCATCGAATTCGAGGTCGACGACCGGAAGCCGGGCGTGGCCACCGGCCCCAGCCTGACCAAGCTCACCGAGGTCAGCGGCCACATCCAGCTGCCCGAGATCGGGCCGGCGGCCTCCCGTGGCTGCCCACAGCACCACATCGACCGGGCGGCGCTGGAGCTGGTCCGAAGCCTCGGCGGGCGGGTCGACTTCGGCGCCGAGGTGGTGGCCGTCGGCGACGGCTACGTGACCACGGCGTCGGGCGAGACCGTGGAGGCCGACTACGTGATCGCCGCCGACGGCGCGCGCAGCCGGGTCCGGGAGCTGCTCGGCATCGGCACGACCGGCCCAGGCGTGCTGGGCGGCCACATGCTCAACGTGCTGTTCCGGGCCGCCGGTCTGCCGGTGCCCGAGTACTCGATGACCGTGCTGCGCAACGAGGAGTCAACCGGGATCCTGATGAAGGTCGACGACGGCGACCGGTGGATATTCCACGTGCCCGGCGGCGACCCCGCGATGCCGGTCGAGGAGTTCCAGCGGCGGATCCGCGCCGCCACTGGGGTTTCCGACCTCGACGTGGACGTGATCAGCCTGCTGCCGTGGGCCTCCACGGCGCGCGTGGCGGAGAAGTTCCGGCAGGGCAACGTGTTCCTCATCGGCGACGCCGCCCACGTGGTGCCGCCGACCGGTGGTTTCGGCCTGAACACGGGGGTCGCCGACGGCCACAACCTGGCGTGGAAGCTGGCTGTTGGCGGGGATGCGCTGCTCGACACGTACGAGCAGGAACGCAAGCCGGTGGCCCAGTTCGTCATGGAGCAGTCCCTGATCCGCGGCGAACACCGGGAACTGCACTGGGATCTCAGCCCGGCCCGGGCCGCCGAGCGGGCCGCCGTCGGCATGGCCAACGCGACCGTGGTGATCGCCGGCTACCGCTACGACTCCGCCGCCGTCATCGACCCGGAACCGTTGCCCTCCATGGAAGACCTCACGCTCGACGGCTCCCCCGGCAGCCGCATCCCCCACCTGTGGGTGTCGCCGGGAACGTCCACTTTGGACCTGGTCGACGGCTTCACCCTCATCACCGGCGCCAACGCCGCCGGCTGGCTCTCCGCCGCCTCAGCCTTGGACCTCCCGGCCCACCCCGTAACCGGCTGGGCCTCCGCCGCCGGCATCGACGAATCCGGCGCCGTCCTCGTCCGCCCCGACGGCTTTGTCGGCTGGCGCACCAAGGGCGAGGGAACAGCAGCCGACCTCCAGGCCGCCCACACTCAGATCCTCTGCCGCTAAACCGCGAGTCCCGCTCTCAGGCAGCTATGTGTCGAGTTCCGAAACTCGACACATGCTTGCCCCAGAGCGGGACTCGCGGTGTCAGGAGAGTTCGGGGTAGGTGACGTCGGTGAGGTCGGCGGAGACTTCCCAGAGGCGGCGGCCGACCTCGGGGTCGTAGGCCGGCTTCAGGAAGGACTGGGCGACGGGGTAGCCGCGGACGTTGCCGGGGCCGTTGGGGCCGTAGTACTCGCCGCCCCTGGCGTTGGGGTCGACCGCCGCCCGCAGGATCGGCAGCGCGCCGCGGGCGGCCGGCTGCGCGATGAGGGGCGTGACGATCTTCATGAACTGCGCGTACAGGCCGCCGCCGCCCAGCTGCGGGCCGCTGTACTGGAGCTCCGTGGCGCTGTAGCCGGGGTGGGCGCCGATGCTGGCGACGTCCGCGCCGACGGCCCGGAGCCGACGGTCGAGCTCCACCGCGAAGATCGAGTTGGCCAGCTTCGACTGGCTGTACGCCACGTTGGCGCCGTAGCCCCGCTCCAGCTGGAGGTCGTCGAAGTTGATCCGCCCCATCCGGGCGGCGATGCTGCTGACCGAGACGACCCGGCTGCCGGGCTTGGACAGCAGCCCCGGCAGCAGCAACCCGGTCAGCGCGAAGTGGCCGAGGTGGTTGGTGCCCAGCTGGAGCTCGAAACCCTGCTTGGTGGTGTGCCGGCGGGGCACGGCCATCACACCGGCGTTGTTCAGCAGCAGGTCCAGGGCCGGCAGCTCGGTGGCGAGCTTGCGCACGGAGTCCAGGTCGGCCAGGTCCAGCGACACCAGCTCCAGGTTCTCGGGCGGGGCCTGCTGGCGCAGCTTGGCCAGGGCCGCCTGCCCGCGCTCGGGGTTGCGGGCGGCGACGTAGACGTGCGCGCCGCGCTTGGCCAGGTTCAGGGCCTCCAGGAACCCGAGGCCGGTGTTGCCGCCGGTGACCAGCGCGGTGCGGCCAGTCTGGTCGGGGATGTCCGCTTCGGTCCAGTGCTGTGCCATCCGTGCTCTCCTGGTGCGGGGGGCGTGTGTCCCCCGAGTATGACACTCGGTGCCACCCGTGTCATCCGATGCCCTCCGTTACACTCAGGGTCATGCGGGAGGGGACATGACGGAGGGGTTGCGGGCACGGGCCCGGCTGGCGATGCGCACCGAGATCGCCGAGACCGCCTTCGCCCTGTTCGTCCGGCGCGGCTTCGAGCAGACCACGGTGGACGAGATCGCCGAGGCGGCCGGCCTGTCCCGACGCAGCTTCTTCCGCTACTTCCCCAGCAAGGAAGACGCCGTTTTCGGCCTGCTCTACGACCTCGGCGAGGAACTGGCCGCCGCCGTCACGGCCCGCCCGGCCGAGGAGCCGCCATGGACGGCGCTGCACGCCGCCTGCGCGGTGCTGCTCGGCCCCATGCTGCACCGCAGCGACGAGGCCATGGCGCTGCTCCGCCTCATCCACGACACGCCGACCCTGCGGGCCCGACACCAGGACAAGCAGGACCGCTGGCGCAGGCTGCTCGTCGACGCCCTGCGCGGTCGGTCGGCCCCCGCACTGGAGGCCGACGTGCTGGCCAGCGCCGCCCTGGCCGTGTTCGACGTCGTCTGTCGGCAGTGGCTGGCCGACCCGGCCGCCGACCCGGCGGCGCTGATGGCCGAGGCCTTCGCCGTGCTCAGGCCGTCACGCGAGGCCTGATCACGCCAGCCAGTCCGGCAGCGGGGCCGGGGTGAGGCCGTCCTGCCTGGCCCGGTTGACGAACGCCGTGTAGTCCTGCACGAAGGTCTTGCGGAAGTGCATGAGCACGATGTCGCCGGCCTTGAGCTTGTTGCCGCCCTGGAACTGGACTACGCCGTCGTTGACCGCGGCGGTCCACATCACGAGGGCCTTGAGGCCGCAGTCGGCGGCTGCGCGCTGGGTCTCGGCGTTGAAGTTGCCGAACGGCGGCCGGAACAGGGTCGGGCGGTGGCCGAAGGCCTTGACGAAGGCGTCGGAGTCGTCGCAGATCTCCTTGCGCTGCGCCGCGTACGACATCTTGGACAGGTCCGGGTGGTTCACCGTGTGGTTGCCGATGACCAGATCGTCCTTGTCCTGCAACTGCTTGAAGTAGTCCTCGTGCCCCTTCACGTAGTTCTCGTTGAGGAACAACGTGGGCCGCGCGCCGGACTGCTTGATCAGGTCCAGCGCGTGCGGGTCCTGCACGGCGCCGTCGTCGATGGTGATGAACACGTACGGCTTGCCGCCGGTGTCGATGTGCCGCACCACCGGCGCCTTCCCGCCGACCGTGGCCGGGGCCTTGGCCTGCTCCGTGCCGAACGGATACGGCTGGGCGGCCGGGGGCGGGGTCGTCGTGGTCGCCGTCACGCTGCTACTCGTCGGAGTCGGAGTGCTACTCGTGGTGCCAGGCGTCATGTCCGCGATCGAACGGTCGGTGCCGGCTTCACAGCCGGCCAGCAGACACACCGTGACAATGGCGGCAACCGCCGCAAGACCAACACGCACGTGACAGAACCTTCCACCCCGAAGTGAGAATCACTCGAATTGGGGACGCCTCATCGGGTGTCGAGGTTGCTCCGCGTCGACAGGCTGGCGGGAAATGACGGGACTAGGGTTGGTGACGACAACCCCGCGTCACGGAGGCCACACCATGAGTCTCGATCGTCCCGTCGCACCGGACCCCTACGAGCTGCTTCCCGCGGTCGGCTCGTTCGAGGTCACCTCGAAGGACGTCACGGACGGCCAGCAGTTGCCCAACGCCCAGGTGTTCAACAGCTTCGGCGTCAGCGGCGACAACATCTCGCCCCAGCTGAGCTGGGCCGGCTTCCCCGCGGAGACCAAGAGCTTCGTGGTGACCTGCTACGACCCGGACGCCCCCACCCCGTCGGGCTTCTGGCACTGGCTCGTGGTCGACATCCCCGCTTCGGTGACGGAGCTGCCCACCGGCGCGGGCGCGGGCGACGACTCGCTGCCGGCCGGCGCCTTCCACACCCGGACCGACTACGGCACCGCCAACTACGGCGGCGCGGCCCCGCCGCAGGGCGACCAGGTGCACCGCTACTACTTCGTCGTGCACGCCGTCGACGTCGAGCAGCTGGGGGTCACGGCGGACGCCTCGCCCGCGTTCGTCAGCTTCAACCTGGCCTTCCACACGCTGGCCCGGGCGATCATCACGCCGGTCTACTCACACTGACGAATCCCTTACGCCGAGGGTGGCCGGGGGAATCCTCCGGCCTCCCGTCCTGTTTGATGGGTATGTGCGGCACTTCGACTTGGTGGTAATCGGCACCGGATCCGGCAACTCGATCGTCGACGAGCGCTTCGGCGACTGGGACGTGGCGATCGTCGAGAAGGGCGTGTTCGGCGGCACGTGCCTGAACGTGGGGTGCATCCCCACCAAGATGTTCGTGCACACTGCGGACGTGGCGGCCACGCCGGCCGGCGCCGCGCGGCTGGGCGTGGACGAGCAGCTGCTCGGCGTGCGCTGGCCCGAGATCCGGGACCGGGTCTTCGGCCGGATCGACCCCATCGCCGCCGGCGGACGCCGCTGGCGGATGGAGGGCAACGCCAACGTCACCGTGTACGAGGGCCAGGCCCACTTCGTCGGCCCCAAGACCCTCGACACGGGTACGGGCGAGACCATCACCGCCGACCGGTTCGTGATCGCCGCCGGCTCGCGGCCGATCGTGCCGGACGTGGCCGGCATCGAGGACGTCGGCTTCCTCACCAACGAGGACGTGATGCGCCTCGACGAGCTGCCCCGCCGCATGATCGTGCTGGGCAGCGGTTTCGTGGCCACCGAGTTCGCCCACGTCTTCGCCTCCTTCGGCGTCGAGGTGACGCTGGTCGCCCGCTCCGGCGTGCTGCTGCGGGCCGAGGACGAGGACGTCGCCACCCGCTTCACCGAGCTGGCCTCGAAGAAGTGGGACGTGCGCCTGTACTCCAAGGCCGTCCGCGTCGAGAAGGTCGACGGCACGATCCGCCTGCACCTGGAGACGCCGCGCGGCGCCGAGGTCGTCGAGGGCGACGTGCTGCTGGCCGCCGTGGGCCGGATCCCCAACACCGACCTGCTCAACGTCGAGGCCACCGGCGTCACCCTGCACCGCGACGGCCGGGCCGTCGTGGACGACAAGCAGCGGACCGCGGTCGACGGCATCTGGGCGCTGGGCGACGTCAGCTCCGATTACCAGCTCAAGCACGTGGCCAACCACGAGGCCCGGGTCGTGCAGCACAACCTGCTCCACCCCGACGAGCAGATCGACGCCGACCACCGTTTCGTGCCGCACGGCGTGTTCTCCTCGCCGCAGATCGGCTCCGTCGGCCTGACCGAGCAGCAGGCCCGGGAGCGCGGCATCCGTTATGTGACGGCCAGTCAGGACTACGGCGACATCGCCTACGGCTGGGCCATGGAGGACACCACCGGCTTCGCCAAGGTCATCGCCGACCCCGCCACCGGGCAGCTGCTCGGCGCGCACATCATCGGCCCGCAGGCGCCGACCCTGATCCAGCTGGTCATCCAGGCCATGAGCTTCGGCATCAGCGCCCGGGACCTGACCCGCGGCCAGTACTGGATCCACCCCGCCATGCCCGAACTCCTCGAAAACGCCCTCCTGAAACTCCCCCTCGACTGAGGACTTCATGCAGGGAAGGACGCCCTTGAGTTTTAACGTGTGGCTTGGGTCTTGGTTGTCTTCCGACCTGTGGTCGTGCGGCTCGTGGTCTTCGTGCTCTTCTTGCGGGTAGCACGGG
>NZ_JBFBAM010000083.1:0-39721 GCF_040682195.1 Kutzneria sp. NPDC051319
TCGCTCCCGCAACTCGTCGGGGTACTTCCGTGGTGCCGCCATGGCAGTGAATCCTCCGGGTGTTCGATGTCTCCATCAAACCCGGGGCGGGACACTGCGTCCCGCCGCCTGACAACGATCCAATTCACTTCGCCAACGGTGTCCAAAATGGAAAGGGGGACGACCGAAGACGATCGGTGACAAGATCCGCGAACGGATCTGCCTGATCGCCCGGACGTCCCCCACCGACTGGGGCATCACCGCGTTCGCCACCTGGTCGCTCACGAAGCTACGGGAACACCTGCTCAACCGTGGCACTGTGGCGGCTATCTCGAAGGAGACGCTGCGTCGGATCCTGCGCGCCGGCGGTGTCACCTGGCAGACCACGACCACGTGGAAGGCCTCCACCGATCCGGAGTTCATCGCCAAGATGCACCGGATCCTGGACCTCTACGACCAGCCACCCGACGACGGCCGGGTGGTCTGCGTTGATGAGTTCGGGCCGCTGAACCTGCAGCCGCGTAAGGGAAAGGCGTGGCGTCCGACCGGGAAGCCGCAGCGTCAGCGGGCCACCTACAACCGCTACGACGGCGTGATGCACATGCTCGCCGCCTTGGATCTGGCCACCGGGAAGATCTTCTACCGGATCCGCGACCGCAAACGTCACCGGGAGTTCCTCGATCTGCTCAAGGCCCTGCGCGCTCGCTGGCCTGGTGAGAAGTTGTACGTCACCGCGGACAATTTCTCCCCGCACCGCCACCCGAAGGTTCGCACGTGGTGTGCCAACAGCCAGGTCGAGTTGGTGTTCCTGCCGACCTACGGGTCGTGGTTGAACTGGATCGAGGCCGAGTTCGCCGCGCTGCGCTACTTCGCGCTCAACGGCACTGATCACCGCAGCCACGCCGAGCAGAACTCCGCGATCGCGGCCTATGTCCGCTGGCGCAACGCCCACGCCCAGCCCAAGACCGGGTTCGCCACTGACTCACCGATCCGGACCTGGACGCATTACCTGACCAAGGTTGCGTGACGAGCCACTAGATGTAACTGTGACTTCAGGGAGGAGTGAAGTCAACCTGGAAAATCGCCGACGGCGATTTTCTCCGCACAACGCCGTCGAATTGCCATCCCGACGCTTCCTTGCTGGGTGCGCTTGTGGCACCCAGCGAGGAAGCGCTTGACTAGCGGCTCGCCGCGAGTGGGTGTGGTTCGCCGGTGAGGACGGCGAGTGCGCTCGCGATTTCCTCGATGGTGGCCCGAATGTAGGTCGTGGTGGTGCCGGCGTCGTTGGTGTTGTCGTTGTGCCCGGCGTAGGCGCGGGCGACTGCGTAGCCGAAGTTACGCTCGACCCACGTCAACGTCGTGTGGCGGAGCCAATGCGTGGAAACGCCCTGGATCTCGACCCACGGTAGATGCCGGCCCAGACGTACCCAGATGTGGTCGTAGCGGCGGGTGGTGATGGGTGTGCCGTCGGCGTATCGGAGAAGCTGTTGGTCAGGTCCTCCACCGCGTTGTTCGGCGTGTTCGACGAGGTGGCGCATGAGGGTCGGCGAGACCGGCTGCCAGCGCATGGTCTCGCCTTTCTCCCGCAGGAGAATGAGGCACTGTTCGACGTCGAGGTCCTGTGGCCGGAGAGCGAGGGCGCCGCCGCGGCGGCAGGCGGTTTCGGTGTGGAGGCGTAGGACGAGGGTGTCGAGTTCGGGGTCGTTGCCGGTGCTGGCGGCGACGTAGTTGATTTCGCCCAGTCGGTTGTCGGAGATGGCGCAGCGGGTGGAGGGCAGTCGTCGGGGTTTGCTGACCTTGCTGGCGGGGTTGTCGTCCGCGCGGATGTGTTTGTCGTTCTCGGCGTGTTTGTAGACGCATCGGATCGCCGCGATGAGGTGTTCGGCGGCGCCGCGGCCGCCTCGGGCGTTGCGGCGGAGCACCACGCCTGCCTTGACCTTCTCGGCCAGGGCCTTGATCTCGGTCGGCGTGGGCTCGTCGAGCCCGCGGTCCGGCCATTCGGCCAGGATCATGTTCCAGTAGGAGCCGTAGACGCGTCGCGTTCCGTCGCCGACGGCATTCGACACGATCGGGATATAGGTGCGGAAGGTGGGTATGGGCTTGTGGTCGGCCGGCTCGGCGAGGAGTTGCTGGGCGCTGATGCCGAGTTTGGCCAGAATGATTTGGGCCGCGTTGAGCTCGGCGGCTGAGGCGGTCATTCAGCATCTCCGTCTGCCAACAGCCGATCCAACACCGCCGCCGGCACGACCACGAGCTGGTGTCGTTCCGGGTCGGCGGCAAGGAGGACGCGGTCGAGCGGACGGAGGTTCACGGCGAGACGAAGCTGCCGTGGAATGGCGACGCGCCCGTGAATAGTGATGATGTTCGCGCCATCGGCGCTGTGCCGGAACGCGAGGCGGCCGTTCTGTACGCCGGTGATGAGGCGGGTCCTGGACGTCCAGCCGAGGATGTCGAGGAGAGCACGATGCGTGAATCGGCCGCGGTCGTCGATCGATACCGTCTGATAGACGGTATCTGTGGTCCGGCGAGCAGGCGCCGCGGGAATTGCCGGCAGCGGCAGCGGACGCCGCACTGTTGGGGCAATAAGTGCCTGGCGAGTGTCGACGGCGTGACCGGGGATAATGGGCCGGATCATCACGACCACCGGCCCGAAGAGCTACTCGGGGCGGTCAAACACGCCTGACAGACGTGTTTGATGGGGTATGAACCCTGGTACGTCAGATGTGGTGTGGATGCCACGAAAGTGTGTCCGAGGAGCGACTTGTTCTTTATCCCTACGCCTTGAGCTGGACTGAGCATTGTCGCTCGACCTGTCCCCAGCCATCATCCGTACAACAGCGTGGGGACGGATGTGCGGGACGGGCTCGAACTAGGCTTCCACCTGCGCGGACAGGTCATCTTCCTAGGGTGGGACGGGGTGATAAACCCCGTCCCACTCAGCACTTTCTAGTCTCTGGCAAGCGCCGTAGCACCACGCCAGTTGGGACGGGACGACCTACTTGGCCCGTGCCAATCGCGTGGCTCCACGCACGGCAACGTTGGCCCGATCGGGTGGAATCGAATCGACCGTCCGAGTTGGGCGTAACGCATCGAGGCGCGTTAGCGCTCTCCAAACACAAGCAGCGCGGAAGCAAGGAGGCGCGCGCATGGCTCGACCGAAGAGATACTGGCCGATGATCGAGGCGTCTCGGTCCGAAGCGTGCCTCGCTGCCAGGCTGTACAACGACCCATCTGAGGCGCGTGCGTTCGAAGGTTTCGTTGTTCACATGCACCTCGCGTACCTGTACCTGTTGCATGCGATCTTTACCCGTGATGGCGTTGACTTCCGCTACTGGAGGCGAGATCGGCCAAACCGCCTAGAGAAGATTGATGGCGAGCCGAAGCGCTGGGAGTTGGCGCGGTGTGTGGTTGAACGATGGCCGTCTGTCGATCCCGTCCGGAGCAATATCGAGTTCTTCGTCGGACTGCGGAACAAGATCGAACACAGGTATGCATCGCAGTCACAACTTAGTCTCCAAGCCGCTCTCGGAGGGCTCGCGCAGGCGCACCTGCTGAACTACGAGGAGGAGCTGGTCGCGCAGTTCGGCCAAGAGGCGACGCTTGCCACCAAGCTGAGGTTCCCAGTGTTCATCGGTACGTTCACCGATTCTGGTGAAGCTACCTTGCTGCGGCTGCGTTCGGCGTTGCCGGCGCCGTTGCGGACCTTCATCTCCGAGTACCACTCTGGGTTGTCGGATGAGATCACCAACGATCGGCGCTACGAGCTGCGATTGCGGCTCGTCAACGAGTTGGTTGCTCGTGACCCTGACGCGTTGGCGTTGCAGTTCACGAGGTTCGATGATCTGACGGAAGAGCAGAAGGATGCAGTGGAGGCGTTGGGGCGCAAGGGCTTGGTCATCATCCGTGAGCAACGCCGTGGCGTGGTCAACCCGGAGTTGATGAAGCCAAACCGGGTAATTTCGGCCGTTGCCGCCGCACTGCCGTTCGTCTTCCATCGCGGTCATTTCATCAGGTCCTGGCAGAAGCTCGGCGTGAGGCCGACTGTCGGTTCCGTCCATCCCGAACGAACGGATGAGCGGTACTGCTTGTATGATGAGATGCACGGGGACTACGGGTATACGAAAGCTTTCGTCAACAAGCTGACAAAGCTCTTGGTCACATACGGAGGCTGGCGGGAGTTCTTCGGCGAGGACCCGCGCGTTAAGGAATCACCCGAAATGCTTGAAGAACTTGTGATAGGTTAGCGAGCAAGTTTGACTTACGTTGACCGATTCGATGCCGCCAGTCGATATGCGTCGCTTTAAGATTAAACTCATTTAAGAATGCCTCCAGGCGGTGCTACGTTTACGGTCGTTGCATTCACTCTAAAGTACCCCATACTCCTTGCGTTTTAGAATATCTCCTTATTTAGGTAACGAATCGACCCGCGACGGCATCTACTAATCGTAATGTGATTGAATTGCGGGATACCGCAAGCGACAAGACCGTCACGTCGACAGCGGTCCGTCGCCTATAGCGCCACCCACTTGGTCGCACACTTCCCTCTGATGCCACGTATCTTTCGGACAGACGATAGTTGACACTACGTTTAGTTACCACCGCCGGGGCGGCCTGTCTCCTCGGCGATCACAGTGAACTGCCGCTATGCGGGGCAGATGGCAGGTTAGGTACGACATCAAACCACCTAGATGCCTTAAGCATCGTGATGCGCCGATCGGGTGGAAGGCCAAGGAAAGGTGCCCGGCGTCGGAACAGTTGTGCTCCGATGTTTGCCGTCGGCCACGAGGCCGAAAGGTCCACCCTCACTGGGGAGTCGTCGGTCTATGGATCCGTTCTCGTTGTCCGCGCTGGGAGCCGTCGGTCTGGGATACGCCGTCAAGTTGTTGTTTGACCGGGCCAACGCTGCTCTTGACCGCCGGGCACAACGCCGCGCCGCTGTTGGGTCGGCATCGGAAGATGCTTCGACTACGGCGACTGTTGGTGGCACCGCAGTAGCCGAGGGATCGCACAACCTGGCGGCAGGCGCGGATGTCGCAGACAAGGACGCTGCGGAGAAGGAGGTGATCAGCGCGATGCGGGTGCTGGACGTATACCGCGCCAAGAACCTCGCACTGGAACCGGGTGATGCGGTCCTGCTGGACGCTGTGCAGCGGCTTCATACCGCTCTGGAGCTCATGGAGGGCGTTCCGGTCGACCTGGGTGCCGCGGTGCGCTCGCTGATCGAGGTCGACCAGAGGGCCGATCACGTCCGCGGCGTGATGACGGGTGCGGACCTGGGTGCCTCGCCGGCGAACGGGACCACTCACGTCAGGCAGGAGATCGGCACTGTGCACGAGGGTGGCTCGGTCACCGGGTTTCGCGCGGGCGGTGTTCGTTGAGCACCGGCGGTGGCAGGTGGTTGGACCGCTTCGGCGCACGCGGTGACTCGAACTCCGCCCAAGGACCTGACGATGGGGGCGAAACCGGGCACAGCTCCGGGTTCACGGCGAGCAACGAGCACGGTACCCAGGCCGCTGGCGACACTGCTGCCGAAGCCGAACCACTGCTCGGACCTGAGCCGGACCTGAGCCAGACCTCACCACCGGACACGGCTGGCATCGATGTGACCGCCGGAGTTCACTTCGACGGAACTTCTGTTCCTAGCAGCGGGTTCGGCGGCGTCGAATCCGAGCCCGATGTGGTCCCGAGTCATGCGCCGGACGCCGCCGCCAGCGAGGTCCACAGCGCTCAACAGCCCGAACCCGATGCGCAACGCCTCGATGCATCGCCGACCCCAACCAGCGCGCCTTGGGCAAGCGCAGCGATCAAGGTCGGATCAGTGAGCGGCGGCAAGGTCATCGGCATGATGCTGGTGAACAACGGTGTGGTGCCGCTGGACCAGGTGCCACTAAGCCAGGCTCATCTGAGCCGTGCGCTCGACACTCATGCCAGCCCGAAAGAGTTCGACAGCCTGGTGGACATGGTGCGCCATCAGACGAGAATCGTGGTGCTGGACATCGAGGAGAACGCGGGCCGTACCGCCCACGCCGAGGCATTGGCTGCCCGACTGGCCGGCCTGCGAGCCACGCGCGACCGGCTGACGGCGGCCCTTCCGTACGGCGCGCAATCCACGAAATCCTTCGACACGACAGCGATCGACTCCGACGCCGCCGGCCAAGGTTCAACCGGATGGCCGCAGCCGCAAACAGTTGCCTCGATGGATCTACCCGCCTCGTACTCAGCAACTCCACTTGCTGGTGGGCAGCATGCTGCGGCACCCGACGCGTTCGAGGGCCGCTTGGTTGGGGCACAAGAAACGGTGTTCGATGTCGCGCGGTTGCTGTTCGGTGGATCACCGTACTTCGTGGCCGACAGGCTGCCCATGGTGCGGGACCGGGTGTGGCTGCTGGAGATACCCGCGGATGAGGACGGTTTCCAGGTCGACAAGACCTTTGGCGACTGTCTATCCACTCTGGACCGGCTGCTGGCCGAGCGGCAGGGGCGGCTGATCATACTTACCAGGCCGGACCACTGGCGTCGTATCGGCGGCAGCGCGTCCGCTCATTGGCGCAGCGCGCGCGAACTGCTCGCCGGCGTGGGACCGGCAGCGGTGGCACGCGCACAACTGACCGGCCGAATGCCCGGCATCGATGTGAACGGATGGCTGCAGGATCGCGACATCGAGCGGATGGTCGAGCAGAGCAACACCGTCGGCGTTGTCGAGCTCACCGAAAAAATCCTGGCCGCCGAGCAGACGCCGCCACACCTGCTGCCTTCCGACTCGACCTCGCCCGACACCGCGAAGGTCCCGCTTGACGCCCAAACGCTGCTTACCCGCAGGATTGCGATGGTCGTGAACTCGCGCGGCCTATGGCGACGGCAACTATTGGACTGGCATCGTGATCCCTCCCGTACCGCATTCGAACGGGACTTCCAGTTGGCCGCTGCCGCACTGACCGGTCTGTCGGTGACCCACGTCTACCATGGGGCGACTTTGCTCAACGGGGCATTCGGCGGCCGCGGTGTGGTGGACCCCAAGGGACAGGACGCCCCGGGCGTGATTGCGATGCTCGACGCCGTCAGCGGCGAACTCGTCGCCGACGACCGCATCCGCTTTCCGCGACCTGGCTGGGCCGAGTCCATCCTGGAGTACTTCTGGGTGGACCGACCCTTGGCCCGCGGCAAGTTCCTGGATTGGTTGGCCAAGGCCCCTGCCTCCCAAGCGGGCGATCCGCTGGAGACAGTCAGCGATGAACAGCGGCGCGCCGCGGCGCGCCGCATCACGCGGTTCGCCTTGGGCTGGGCCGCGCGGCACCAGCGAGAAACGCCGCTGGCGAAGCTCGCATCGGCCTGGAGCCAATCATCCCGCCCCATGTGGCAGGAACTGGTCGAGGTGCTCTCGACTGTCGCATGCGCCGACGGCGCGGACCCGGCAGAAGTCGGCCGCGACGACGGGCCCCTCGTGGTGCATCAGCGCTACGTCCATCAACTGCTGCTGGACTGGGCCAAAAAGCCCCATCTGGCTCCGGTGGTCCTCCAGATCTGTGCTGGTCCCTTCGCCAAGCTGCACACCAGCAAGGCCCTGGTGCGGCTCAAGCACGCGGGCGGTCACAACGACGCCGAAGTCCTGCCCCTCCTGGAACAAGTCATCGTTCGGCTGTGGCAGGAATCCTCTGCTCGCACGAGTCTGGTCAACGAGATCGCCGGCTGGTGCGACACCGCTAAGCACAGTATTTCCGGCAGCGGTGCCTTCGCGTGCCTTGCCGCCATCACTGACACCGCCCAATCTCCCGTCGCTCGTCCGGCCGATGCCGACGACGACGGCGCAACTCCGGATGATGTGGGCGACAGCGCGCGCGGTCGAGGGGTGGCGCTGTTGAGACAGACGGGCGACTACACCCCCGACCGCGCGGTGCTGGCTCGATGCTGGAGCGTCCACCTGGACGTCGCACGCGAGGCAAGCTCAGCTCTGGTCGCCCTCTGGCTCGACGCGGCCATCAGCGACCCAACCCAACGTCAGGACGTGCTGGACGTGCTCCGCTTGGCCGTCCGCGGAAACACCGCCGAGAACCGTGAGACCCGCGACGTTGTCCGGGGCGTCACGCGGAAATGGTCCACCGGTGTCCCGCAGCGCAATGCGCTCTACCAGGACCTGAGCGCCGCGCTGGACACCGATATCCAACAGAACGCGCAAAGCCGGCGCTACGACGGAGGCGGCTCGTGACACGGTGGCGCCGGGGCCGGCAGCCACCTCCGCTGGAATACGACTGGACCGACCGGGTCGACAGCCTCGACGCCCATCTGGCGTTCTCCGCGCACATCTATCTGATCGTCCGTCCTGGCCCCGTACATCGACGTGGCGAGGCCGGCACCGATGAGCCTGCCGTGGTACCACGGTTGGTCTCACAGGCAGCGGTCTGGGCCCGAGCTGAGGTCGAGGAGGCCACCGGCAAGTGGGGCGTGTTGCAGCGTCACGCCGCACAACACAGTGTCAACGAACAGGTGGCCCGGCACCTGCCGTACACCATGCACGGCGCGGTGCTGAGCTCGGTAACCGTTGCCCTGTCAGTAGGTGAGGACGATACCCGCGCGGCGCACGCGCTGCAGCAAGCTCGTCGCGAAGCGCACCTGGACGAACTCGCCCGCCGCCAGACCGCCGCCACCCTTCGGTTCCTCCGTGAGGAGTGCTTCGACAACCCCGCCTCGGCACGGCTGTTCCTCATGCTGAACACCAACACGCGGCTGGGCGTGTTCCCCAGTGCGGAGCAGGCCGATGAGATCGTTGCGGAGGTCACCCGTTGGCATCCCGACACCCTGTGGGTGCAGGTCGCCAAAACGCTGCACACCGTCTTCGGATCCCTGACTCCTGACCAGACCAAGGAGCTGCTACGCGTGCTGGCAGCCGCCCTGCACAGCACCGGGCACCCCGAGCAGGCCCGCAACCTCGACGACCTTCGCTCCGGGGCCGATCGCCGTGACGATGGCGAGGCTACCGGATCATGAATCATCTGACCGTTAAGTAACCAAGTGAAGCTGCTCAACTACGCCTCATCGGTTCATTACTTTACATGGAACTTCGACCAGAAGTTTCAACGTGGCTGAAGCGTTCGGAGGGCCAACGCGCGACTACCAGTTTGAAAATCAAACTTTGTTGCGACGGTGGCAGATGCGTCGACACGCGACCGCATACATGCGTGAACAACAAATTGGGCAACCCGATTAGGGGCGCCTGAATTATTGAATGGGCGTATTTTCCAGTGTCCGAGGCCGATCTTGCACACTAACTACACGGCTTCTCCTGCAAGACGTCGCGTAACGAACGCCGAAGGAGGCCGTCCCGAGGGGACCGACCGCGCGTTGGCCCCGTCCCTAACGCTGGGACGGGGCCAGACCTATGCTGAGCTGCAGAGATATTGTCGTGCAACCTGGGGACGGGTGGCCATGAACCTGTCCTTTCCGCTCGGGGCATCCCTCAGAACTAGGTCGATGAGCACACTGAGGGCGTCCGGTGGCGTCAGTGGCATGGGACTGGAGAGAGATAGGCCAGGTCAGAGCGGGTCGTTGCCCTGCAGGGCTCCGAAGCCGTGGTTCGCCGACATGTCAATACTTGGCTTCGAAGCTGGAGCATGCAGTTCTTGCAGTGCAGCAGGATGCATGCGTAGGACAGATGCCTACGCGATCTAACGTCACAATACGGTCACTACGTGTAACACAGGCAGCGTCGGTGCGCTAAGTCCTGTAGAGCCACACTGAGATGATCCATATTTGACGACATGCAAACTGGAAGTAGGGCAACATGCTGGACACTCTCGGGCTTGCGTTAGGAAAGCAGATTGTCCTACATGTCGCTAAGGCCTGGCTTGGAGATCGAAGAAGTCGAATCGAGCGCGAAACCCAGTTAGCCGACTTGGTTGAACTTTCAACGGTCGATCGTCTAGTTCGACGTAAGCTTGTGCGTCAGCTTGAGCAAATCGGTGACACTATTGCGGAACGCATTATGCCCACCATGGGGATGGAAATCCATAACCTGCCTTCAAATGAACGTCAGTCCGCTCTCGATGCGGTTGTCGACGCGCTGTCTGAAGTAGATCTAACAGATACACTGATATTCAGCTCAGATTTAAAAACTGACAAGTTGGCCAGGGCTGTTCTACAGAAGATTCCCGATATCCCAAAACGGGCAGGCCTAAGCGAAGCTGCGATTACGCTTTTTGATCTCGTGTTGCAAGAGAGTTGTTCCTGCATGGCCGGTGTTATCATCCAACTCCCCGCTTTTCAGCCGCGCGCGGCAGTGGAACTTCTCGCGCGGTTAACTTCAGTCCTAGATGGAATAAATCAAGTACTAGAACGGCTCCCACGCCCGACGTTGGCCGCCCCTTCAGGGGATGCGCTTGATGCGGAGTTTGCGCGTGACTACTTGAGCTATATTAGCCAAACGATGGACCAACTAGAGTTGTTTGGCGTCGACATAAGGCGGTACAGACCACAAACTTCAGTCACGGTTGCATACTTGAGCCTCACGGTATCTGGAAGTACTGCAGAGAAGCGTACCCGTGAAAGTAACCCGGACTGGCTGCCTCTGGTTAGCGAATCTGCCGTCGAAGCGAGTTCTCGCGTCGAGTTTGCTCTAGCCGGATCTAAAAGGACGCTTCTGCGCGGCCAGGCAGGTTCGGGCAAAACGACTCTATTGCAATGGATTTCGGTGACTGCCGCCCGCGGGAATTTCGGCGGCCCACTTACGGGATGGAATGGAAAGATTCCGTTCGTTGTGCGCCTTCGAAGTTATCCAGACGGCAGGTTTCCACAGCTTTACGAATTGGTTGCAGAAAATGCGGCTCCTCTGGCATCGCTGGAACCGGAGAATTGGACAGTTCGTCGATTCATGGAAGGTAATGCGATCCTTTTGATCGACGGTGTTGACGAACTGCGACTTGAACGCCGCCCGAAGGTTCGAAAATGGCTATCAGAGCTTTTGATTGCATTTCCCGATACTGATGTAATCGTCACCTCGCGACCGGGTGCTGCCGAACCTAATTGGCTCAAGGACCAAGGGTTTACTTCTCTGTTTCTTGAACCAATGAAGCCGTCTGATATTGTCGAGTTTAGTCATAGGTGGCATGCGGCTATTCGTGATTGGGGTGCGCATGTAGGGAATCTGCCGTGCGAAATAGACGAACTTGATGAGTATGAATCATCACTCTTGCGGCAACTTGAGTCGCAACGGCACCTAAGGACATTAGCCACCAGTCCGCTTCTATGCGCCATGCTATGTGCACTCAATCTCGACCGGCACAAGCAGTTGCCTCAAGACCAGATGCGGCTCTATGGATCGGCGCTCGAACTCCTACTTGAGCGGCGCGATGCTGAACGGGAAGTGTCTGCCGCCGAAGAGATTACCATGAGCGCAGTGGCGAAGGTGACTATCTTGCAGCACCTGGCGTGGTGGCTGACGCTCTGTGCGCGTTCTGAAGCAGCAATCCCTGAAGCCGTTCACCAAATTTCTTCGGCAATTATAAGGATACCGGAGGCACATGGACTTGAAGCTACACCGGTTCTGAGGTACCTCCTAGATCGAAGTGGGGTAATTCGCGAACCTGTGCAGGGGAAGGTCGATTTCGTTCACCGCACCTTTCAAGAATATCTTGCTGGAAAGTACGCGGCTGACGAACACTATGCAGATGTGCTGGTACGCAATGCGCATCTCGATCAATGGCGCGAAACGGTCATAATGAGTGTAGGACACGCATCAGTGCCGATTCGCAAGTTGGTAATTGAGGCCATTCTAGACCGAGCATCAGGCGAAAGTAGACACGGCAGGAAACTGCGCCTGTTAGCTTGCGCTGCACTAGATATGGCCCCGGTTCTAGATCGGGACACTATAGATAAAGTTGAGGACGCACTAAGCAGGGTTGCTCCACCACGCCGACGCGTCGAGGCGCGATCGCTAGCGCGAGTTGGCGACCGAGTCCTGCGACACCTTCCGTTAGACCTTACTGAAAAGTCCACTGCCGTTGCGGCAGCGTGCGTTCGGACAGCAATTTTCATTGGCGGCGATGCTGCAATTAAGCTACTTGGCACATACGCCTTAGACGATCGAGAAGATGTACAATCTGAGTTAGCGTGGGGATGGGACTTCGCGCCGAGCGAGCGATACGCGCGAGAAGTGCTTGCAGAGGCGCCGCTAAGCAATGGCAAAATACACATTGGAAGCCTAGCTCACATTCGAAATTTACGGTTTCTCAAGAACCTAGATTCGGTGAACGTCTTCGTGCAACAATTGCCTGGCAATGATTTGACACCCTTGGCGGGCGAGTGTCATATCGTTTCGTTTATCACAAACATCGACGGCGTTGTTGATCTTTCCCCCGTTGTCGACCTTGATCGTCTGCGAATCCTCCGGTTCGGCGGACACGGCAAGCTTGTATCATTGGAAAGTCTGGTCGAGTTGAGGTCGCTAGAGCAGTTGTCTCTAATGAACTGTGACTCTGTTGACGCGGCGAAAGTTGCGCGGTGTCATGCGTTGCGATGGATCGATTTCTACGGCGCCGAGGCGAATGAAGTGGATTTGAAGCCCTTTGCCGATCATCCTGTACCGCTAACCATATGCGTTGGAAGTAGGCTGCGGCCGGTTAATGTTGATAAACTCGGAACCAATGTGAAGGTTGTTGACGAAGAGGATCGCCGGAAAATTCGCCGATAGTCGGTGTGAAAGGAGTAGGACAGGTTCCATCAGCGATCATTCGGATTACACTTCTTTGACGTCCACCTTGAATTGGTGCTGGTCGCCATGGCGGCCGTTAAGAGGAAATACTACACGCCTCACCACCCGCCAGAGGAACCTCCAGGGTTGGTGCTGTAGACGTGAATAGCATCTAGGTTCATGCTCTTGGCGATGTATCGACTTAGGCTATCGCTAGTTAGACGTTTCTCGGCCTGCGTGCTGGTCTCGGCTGCTCCGGGACAGATTCCGTGACACCCTTTGGTGGACGGATTTCAGACCGTCATCGGGCTCGCGGCGTGTTCCTTGCGACTCGCTGGTAGGCGTCGACGAGGTTGGCCAACGCCTGATCACGGTTGCACCAGGGACCGCCTTGTATGAGCGTAAGTCGTTCCGTGCGCGCCTCCCAGCGGCTGGAGCGACGTCCGGTGACCGAATACACCGGCTCAAGGAATCCGACCAGGACAGGGGCGTCAGTAGGGCCGGCAAGGACTCGCCAGCCTGGACGAATGGGGTCGGCGGAACGTTCCTGCCGGACGGTATCCAGGTCCAGGAGTGCGGGTGCAGCTCGTCGCGAGGGCGGGCGTCGTACCGGCGACGGCTGTTCCGTGACGGGTTTCGTGACGTCTGGTGCAGGTACGGGATGCGGTAGCTCGGTCTCCTCGCTCGGCGGCGTGACGGATTTCGTGACAGGACGGCCGGCGACAGGTTCGATGGTCAAGCCGGGGCGAGGGAGTCCGAGTCGTTGAGTGAGTTCGGCGGCAGCATGGGCGAGCTGGCGACCGGCGTCGTCGGGGCTCCCGCCGATGAGGATGGCGCGGCGGACCTCGCTCGTGGCTGATTCGACGGCGGTCAGGGCGTCCAACACGTCGCCGTGCACGGCGGCCAGTCGAGCTCGGCGGGCGCGCTGGCGGCAGGTTGCGTTGTGGTAGCGGGCCGGTCGGCCACGGCCGGCACCGGCAGGTAGGGGTGATCCGCATCCTGGGCACTTCACGGCGTGACCCTTCTGTTTCGTGACTGGTTACGTGACAGCGCGTTCGAGACTACCGCGTGGCGTCACGAAATGGGTCACGGAATGTAGAACTGCCGCCCGCACCGGAGGTGCAAGCGGCAGTTGAGGACAGCGGTTCGTCTGGGCTCATGGGGTCGGAGCGGTCAGCGGCACACCGAAGCCGAACGCTGGGCGGGACGCGTCCGCGCGTCGAGCGAGAGTGACGAGCATGTCGTGATCAGGCGACAGCACGGAGAGCTGCTCGGGATAGATCTCCTCGACGTTGACCTTGAACCAGCGCTGGCGGCCGCCGGTTGTCGCCAGGACGGTGGTGGTGCAGGCGTAGCCGCCTACGAGGGGATCTGATGGGTCGGCGCCGTAGGCGTAGACGTCGCCGCCGGTGATGCTGGCGGCGATCTGCGTGCACAGGGCCTCGGCGGTCAGTGGGCGTTGCTGGTCGGTCATGGCGTGGCTCCCGGTTGTTGGGCCGGTTCGGAGGTCGGGACCGCGTAGCAGGAGGCGGCCGGCAGGGGTGGTCAGGGCGAGGTGGGTGGCGGCGGTGGAGAGGTTGTTCGCGGTGGAGATGCCGCCGATTTGGTGGACGAGCGCGTGCATGACGTGTGCTGTCGACGGGCCGTCGCACCAGTCGAGGGCACAGAGACCGGGGTGGTCGACGGAGGTTGTGACTTCGGGCGGTGTGGGGAGGAGCTGAAGTCGACGCAAGATGGCGCTGGCGAGGGCGGCGTGAGGCTTGTCGCGTTCAGTGTCCAGTTCGGTCGGTCGTAGTGGAGTGGGGTCGTTTCCCAGCCAGCGCAAGGGGTTCTGCGGGGACTCGATCTCTGCCAGGGCTTCAGTCCAGCTGCGGTAGCTGATGGTGGGGAGCAGGAGAGTTGCCTTCGGGATGCTGTGCAGCAGGTACAGCTCGATGTGGCGGCGGTGGACGATGGCGCGGAGGCCGGGGATGCCGCGGAAAGTGCCGTCCGGGTCTTCGGAGGGCAGCAGCTCGCGCAGGAGCGGAGCGAGTGCCTGGGGCTGGAGATGGAGATCGATGCGGTCGCGCTGAGGGCGAACCATGCGCAGAAGCTCGGGATGGAGGAAGCCGGCGCGGCTAACGGCGTCGAGGACAGACGCTTCGAAGTGCTGCTGAGGCTGCCTGATGGCGTCGGGGATCAGCAGTCCGCGGAGGTGCTGCGGGAGCGGGTCGAGGTGGGTGCCGTCGAGGGTCGCGCGGAGCAGGGCGCGGTCGTCGGAGTCGAGGCCGGCCAGGCTGTAGTGGATCTCGGGGACGACGGCGCTTCTGGTCTCGCCGGTATAGGTCTGGCGTAGCGCGGCCAAGCGGTTGAACAGGGAAGACCGATGTGTCATGGCGACCTCGCGACGGTGAAGCAGGGGCCGTGCACCAAGGCCGGGGAACCTGGTGCACGGCCCCTGCGGGTGTCCGGCGGCGCTTGAGGCGGCGCGGAGGCCACGCCGCCGGACGGCTCGGGTGACCGGATGGAGCGGTCCGTGTCAGACTGAAATCACCATGTCATCAGCGCGTCGTCAGCGGAACGATCTCCGGACGACATGAGGGCGACCTGGGACGACACGGCTGGCGCGGGGACGGGAGGTCTGGGGTGCGCACCTTTCGAACGGTGCTCGAACAGAGGATCTGGGAGCGGCGGCAGACGCTGGAGGAGTTCGCGGAGTATGCGGAGGGGTACGCGCGCGAGCACGGCGAGCCGGGGACGCTTGGGGTTCGGCACCTGCAAAGGCTCGTTGCTGGGCATGGGCCGAAGGGTCAGTCGCTTGGGCCGGTGCGGCCGGCGACGGCGAGGTTGCTGGAAAGCATCTTCGGGATGAGCGTCGACGAATTGTTGGCACGGCCTGTGGTTGGCGGTGGTGTCGACGTGCCGGTGGTCCAGGAGCGCTTCGGCGCGGTGCTGGAGTGGTTCGACGAGTATGCAGGCTGGGCGCCGGGGACGGCTGAGCGCAGGGTACGCGGAAGCGCGCCGGGTGATCGGTCGGCGAGCCGCAGAAGCATCGGGCGGACACAGTTGGCGGACGCGCTTGCTGAGTACTACGCCGAGTCGGTTCCGGGGCATGGCAGGTACAGATTTCGTTGTGGCGTAACGGAAGTGACGACCAGCATTGTGACGCGGCCGGGGTGGCTTGATCTTGGGTGCGCGCTTGGCGAGGGCGATCAGCTGACCTTCGTATCGGAGGTGCCGGCCGTACTCCGGCCTTGCGACGACGTCAGCCTGGAAGCGGCGGTGAAGCGGCTTGCGGAGGTAGCCGGCTCGGCAGTGCGGATGACAGATGTGCCGCTGTACCGGCTGGTGGAGGTCGACGTACGGCAAGGGAAGATCACGGGGGTGGTCGCGGCGACGACGTTCGCTGAGTATGCGTTGACGATGGACCTGCTGGAGCGCGAGCTTGTCGACGTGATCGTGGCGAAGAGGTCGTCATACCCGTTGCGGGACAAGTACTTGCCAGACCTCGCGTCCGTTTTGGACATCTCTCCCAGGCTGTGCGCGGGCGGCGTGCTCGCGCTGTGCGCGATCGCGCGGCCGGCGGACAGGTACCGCGGGCCGGCAGACTACGCACTCTTGGTGCAGGAGCGGTCCGGGACCGTGCTCAACTCGGCGGGCAGGCTGGCGGTGATCCCGAAGGGCTTCCACGAGCCGATGAACGACCTTCGGGCGGACGCGCAGATCGGCATGACGTTGCTGCGGGAGATGGAAGAGGAGCTGTTCGGCCGGGGCGAGGTCGACAGCACGGTCAGGACCCGGCGGATTGCGGCGCCGATGCATCCAGGGCGGGCGTCGGAGCCGATGCGATGGCTGCTGGACGAGCGCGACAGGATGCGGATGGAGTGCACCGGGTTCGGATTGAATCTCGTGAGCGGCAACTACGAGTTCGCCAGCCTGGTGGTCATCGAGGACGATGAGTTCTGGGCGCGGTACGGCGGGCACATCGAAGCCAACTGGGAATCAGCAGGACTTCGGGTGTACTCCAGTCTCGACCGCGAGCTGCTGACGGAGCTGGTCAGCGACGAGAGCTGGAGCAATGAGGGGCTGTTCGCGTTCTGCGAGGGGCTGCGGCGGTTGGCGCAGCTCGGCGGTGACCGCGTGAACGCGCCGACTATGGAAGCGACGGCCAGCGGACGGTGATGACGACGGCGTCGGTCAGGGCTTCCCAGGAGTGGTCGATGCCCGGACCCCAGGTCACGTAGTCGCCCTGACGCTCAAGGACGATGCTGTCTTCCGTGAGGTCGAGCTTGAAGCGGCCCTCGACCAACAAGAGAAGCGTGGTGCGCTGGTCGTCGGCGGTCCATTCGGGGCGCTTGTCGCCGGCTGGGTGGATGCCCCACTTCACTTCGACGTCCTTCGTCGACCGGACTCCGGTTGACGGGTCCATGAAGTGGCCGAGGATCCACCCGCGGTTGTCTTGTCCGTCGTCGGCGGCGTTGCCGTGGTACCAGGTGGGGGCCACTACTGCACCTTCCAGTCGATCGCGGGCAGGTTGACGCGGTTTCCGCCGATCTGCGCCAGCCTCCGGAGACCTTGCAGTAGCGCGAAGAGCCCTTCGTTACTCCAGGCTACATCGCCAATCAGCTCGGTCAGCAATTGGGGGTCGACGCTGGAATATTGACGCAGGCTGGCCGATTCCCAATTCGCCTCGATCTGTCCACCGAAGCGTGTCCAGAAATCTTCGTCCTCGATGAGGATGAGGCCGGCGAACTCGAAGTTGCCGCTGACCATGTTCAGGCCGAACCCGGCGCACTCCATCCGGAGCCGACCGGGCACGTCCATCAGCCAACGCATCGGCTCGGAGAGACGACTCGGATGCATAGGGTCTGCTCGGAGCCAGTCGGTGACGGTGCTGTCGATGTCGTCGCGGCCGAACAGCTCCTCTTCCATCTCCCGCCGGAGCGTGGCGCCGATCTGGGCGTCGGCGCGGATGTCCGTCATCGGCTCATGGAAGCCCTTGGGGATGACGGCCAGGCGGTGAGCGGCGTTCAGCACACGGCCAGAGCGTTCCTGCACCAGAAGCACGTAGTCAGCCTCGCCGCGGTACGGGCTTGCCGGTCGGGCAATCGCGGTCAGGGCGAGTGCTCCGCCTGAGCAGAGACGCCGGGACACGTCGAGAACGGAAGCGATGTTGGGCAAGTATCGGTCGCGTAGTGGAAGCGATCCCGGGCGGATCGCGGCGTCGGTGGCGATTGCCTCAGTCAGTTCAGCCTCAAGCAGGTCCATTGTGACCGCGTACCCGACGAAGTTCGTGGTGCCGACCGAGCCTGCTATCTGACCCTTGCGGACGTCGATGCCGAGCAGTCGGTACAGCGGCGTGTCGATGAGACGAATCCCAGCCGTCAAAGACGCGGCCAGCCGTTGGACGGCCAGCGCGGCCCCTTCGTCGTCCAACGTGACATCGACGTCAGCGGGCACAGGAACGACCGACAGGCGGTCGTTGCTCGCGATGAGCGGGCAAGCGAGGTCCAGCCAATCTGGGCAAGTCAACACGCTCGTTACGGCGTCACCTGTCCCGCCGTAGGCGGCGGCGTAGCGGCCGTGTGGCGGGATGCGGGGACCGTAGTACTCGGCGAGCGCGTCGGCGATACGTCGTTGATCCACCAGGCTCCGCCGTCTGGCGTTGTCGCTCAGTACGTGCAGATCGAGCTGGGGCAGGGCTGTTGCGACCCTGCGGCGTGCGGTGCCTGGCTCCCAACCCGCGTGGTGGTCGAGCCAGTTGAGCGCGGCGCCGATGTTCGGATCGCTGGCAAGCCGCTGCTCGGCGTAGGTCGCAGGGCCAGCGGTCCGTTCGGCTGTGAGCTGGTCGAACCGAGCGAGTGCGGCTGAGGATGCCGCTTGCAGGGCACCGTCGAGAAGGTGCTGCATCCCCGTCTGAGGCTTGGTAGTGGGCTTCTTGTGCCAGTCCGCGACGGTGCGGACGCCGATCTTGAGATGACTGGCGAACGCCTCATTGCTCATTTGCAACGCGGCCTGAAGCGCGCATGCGGTCTCGCCTGTCCAGCTCACCGAACCCATCGGCAAAACGCCCCCAGAATCGTGTTCCGCACTGCTTCTGCGTCGGTTCCGCATCGCTTACGCATGATTCCCCCGATGGATTCGCAGTGGAATTGTTGGCATGCGAAACACGGAAACCAACGGCCCGGTCCTACCGATCCGGGCGGACGTGGTCGATGACCGTCGAGAGGCCGGACTCGATGCCGTCGAGGCGGTCGGTGATCTCGGTCAGGCGCTGTTCGAGGGCGTCGAGCCGGGACCACAGGGTGTCGCCGGCATCCGCGACGGGCTCGTCAGCCTCGGGTGGCTTTTGCCCGTGCAGCACGGCATCCAGGTGCTTGGGGTGCCAGCCGAGGGTCGTCGACAGCGACTCCAGCGTCCGCGGACTGCGGCGCCGCTCGACGGTGTGGTGCTGCACCTCGCGGACGATCGCCTGCGAGACGTGCGACCGCTCCGCGAGCTCGCGCTGACGCCACCCGAGCTCATTCACGCGCTCGTTGATCGCCTTGGCGACTGCCGCCCAATCCTCAGACACCCATTCCTCCGCGCTCCGCCTCAGCGCCGAGATTAGCGGCTCCACGCCGATCGGCTGCGTGACACGGCGGCAATTAGCGAAACGCGCGCCGGCGAGCGCTGATTTCAACAACATACTGCTGAAACCATCAGACTTTCTCTATCGAAGGACATTCCTCATGCGCACTTCTATGCCCAAGCAGAGCTACTACTCCGTCCGAGAGGCCGCGTGGGTCCTCGGCATCGACCGCTCGACCGCATCGCGTGCCGTCCGGCTCGGCAGCCTGCGGACCGTCCGGCGGCGCGGCCGGCTCGTCGTTCCGGCGGCGGCCGTGGCGCGGCTGCTCGGTGAGCCGTCCGGAGGTGCCTCTTGATGTACGACCGCTGGTTGATCGTGATCGCCTGGCAGCTTGACGAGCTGCGGTGGGTCGCGGATGACGTGCTCGACGAGATCGTGCGGCGCGATGGCGCCTGCATGTACGAGACCGTCGCAGACGAGCCGGATTGGAACGAGGAGCAACTGACCGACCGAGCGTTGGCAGCGCGACTGTGCGCGGGCTGCCCGGTCCAGGACGAGTGCCTGGAGCTTGAACTACGAGCGGCCGGCGAACGCACGGTTGGCGTGTGGGGCGCGCTGACGGAGGACGACCGGCGGGCGCTGCACTGGTACTGGCGTCAGCGGGGCGAGCGTGCCGGGGGTTCGCGATGACGCTGAGCCACACACCGACGCAGATCATGGCCGGTGTCGGTGTCCTCTTGGTTCTGGTTCTCGTCTGGCGAACGGGTGCTCGGCGAGCGAAGGCGGCAGCAGAGGCCGCCCGCACTGGGGCTCGGCTGGTTTCGCTCGTCGGACGGGTGCTGTTCACGGCGGCGCTGATCGTGGTTGTGCAGTGGATCGTGATCACCTATAGCGGCGGCAGCTGGCTGACGCTGGCCACGCTTGGGCTGCCGGCGCTGTTCGCCGCGCACACGCTGACGCGGGCCTTGACGGTGACGACGTCCGAGCCACGGCGCCGGGGTGGTGGTGGACGGTGAAAGATGTCGATCGCCTTTGCTGGACCGGGATCCTGCTCGGGCTGGCGTTCACGATGACCAACGTCCAGCAGTTCGCGGCGGCCGGTTCGCCGTTGTGGTCGCTGGCGTGGTTCGCGGCGTGGCTGCTCGACCCGATGGTGTCGCTCGTGCTGCTGGCGATCCTGCGGGCGGAGCAGGTGGCCGCGCGGCGCGGGATTCGGATGGGCGGCTGGGTTCGGGCCGCGAAGTGGTTCACGCTCGGGGCCACGTATGTCATGAACACCTGGAGTGCGTTCGAGGTCGGTTCGCCGGCCCTGGTCGTGCTGCACTCGGTGCCACCGTTGGTGGTGTTCGTTGCTGCCGAGGCGGTGACCGAGCTGCGGGACAAGCTCGGCGTGGCGTTCACCGACGTACCGGCAGAGCCGGAGCGTTCACAGGTGCGGCGGACGTCGTTCGCGGACTACCTCGCGGTTGCGAGGGCGGCGAAGAAGCCGGACGTCGAGGTGACACCTGCTTGGATCCGCGAGGTCACTGGCTGTTCGCGTGGGCTGTCGCCAAGGTTGGCGGCGGCGCTGAGGGCCGAATCATGAGTGCCGGGGAGAGACTGCCGGTGCCGGCCGATCCGGTGTTCGAGGGCGAGTTGGTCGGCGACGAAGTGCCGGTTTCGCCCCGGACCGCACAGCACCGGTTCATGAACTGGTGGACGTGTTCACGGCGCGTGCCAACGGCGCTGAAGTCGCGGAAGGCTGCCGGGCAGACGACCCGGGACGCGATTGAGTGGTTGGCGCGGTCGCCGTTCCGGTCCGCTTCGGCGGTCGGTCGGGGTGCGGTGTTGGCAGTTCGTGGCTGGCGGCGGTGGGTACGCGTTCACGACTACCGCGAGGCAGCAGAGCAGTCCGAGAAGCTGGCGGACAAGTTCGTCGAGATTCGCGCCCTGACGTTGTTCCGGTGGAAGGTGACCGGGCTTGTCGTGGTGGCGTCGGCGGCCGTGCTGGTGGTCGTTCACCTGCTCTATGGCGAAGTGGCTCTGTGGTGTGCGGCTGGTGCCGCGGCGGTGACGCTTGCGATCACCGGCCGGAGGAAGGACGGTGCGCCCGGAAGGAAGCCGGTCCTTGCCGGTCCGCGGACGCTCACGTGGACGATGGATCCGCAGGTGCTCGTCGACGCGTTCCGGGACGCGAAGCTGATCGGTAAGGACGAGTCGCTGCGGTTGGTCGAGCGGGCGGCACGGGTCGGCGACGGATGGGCCATTACCGTCGACTTGCCGGCGACGCGTAAGGCGGCCGACGTGATCAAGCATCGGGACGCGCTTGCCTCAGCATTGGCCGTCGACGAGGTGCAGCTGATCGTCGAGCGGGTGCGCGGCAAGGGTGGGCACGCGGGACGGGTGTTCCTGTGGGTGGCCGATGAAGACCCGTACGCTGGCCCGCCGTTGCGGACGCCTCTGGTCGACGTCGAGCGGTGGGACGCATGGCGGCCGGTACCGTTCGGGCGGGATGCTCGGCAGCGGCGGATCGATCTTCCACTGGTGTGGACGTCCCTTTTGGTCGGTGCGATTCCTAGGCAGGGCAAGACGTTCGCTACTCGGCTGGCGGCGGCTGGGCTGGTGCTGGACCCGTATGCACGGCTGTACGTGTTCGACGGGAAGGGTGGCAAGGACTGGGAGGCGGCCGAGCAGATCGCCTACCGGTTCGTCTGTGGTGACGAGCTGGCCCACGCGGAGGCTGTGCGTGATCACCTGGTTGAACTGGTGGCAGAAGTCCAATCCCGCTTCGCTCGGATGGCCACTTTGGACGATGAGATCTGTCCGGAGTCGAAGATCACTCCGGCGATCTCGCGAGACCTGAGCCTCGGGATGCCGATCACCGCGGTGATCATCGACGAGGTTCAGGTGTTCCTGGAAAACCCGACGCGCGAACAGGTTGGCGGCAAGAAGACTACGCTCGGCGAGTACATCGCGGACCTGCTGAGCTACCTCGCTCGCAAGGGGCCGGCGGCTGGGATCGTCGTCATCCTGGCGACGCAGCGGCCGGACTCGAACACGATCCCGTCAAGGCTGCGAGCGGTGCTGGGGTCGAGGTTCGCGCTGCGGGTTATGGACTGGCGGGACTCGAACATCGTGCTCGGCGAGCAGATGAACACCCGTGGCTACGACGCGTCTACCTTGCTGCCCAGTCACAAGGGCGTGGGCATCCTGCGGCCCGATGGTGAGACCGACGCTGGCACTGATGTGCTCGCGATGACCGTGCGCACGTACTACATGCCGAACCTAGAGTGGCGGGCGATCTGCGCTCGTGGTCGAGCGCTGCGAGAGGCTGCCGGAACGCTCGCTGGCCATGCAGTCGGCGACGACGAGCGGCGGGCGATCGACTCGGCCGCCGTGGTGAAGGCACTCGGCACCGGTCAGCCGGTGCAGACTCCGGTCGAGTTGCCGGAACCGTTGGCGTCGGTGGTGCAGCTGCTCGGCGAGCAGCTGGACGGGCGAGAGTTTGTGCCAACGGCCGAGCTGGTCGAGGCGCTGGACGTCGAGCCGACGGCGTTCGGGCGGGAGATGGGTGAGCTGGGGTGCAAGCCGATCCGGCAGTACGTGCCGTCTGACGACGGCATGCGTCGGGTGCGCGGCTACCTGACGGCCGAGGTCAAAGCAGCTGTTGAGCGACTTTCGGCTGATGAAATCGGCTCTACCGGCGAGCCGTCATGAGCGCGCGTGAGGAGCGGATCGTTGTCCGCGTTCCGAATGAACTACCTATCCTGAGCAGGCATGCTAGTCGGATACTACTAGCCATACTGGTCGAGTTGACCAAGGTCGAGGTCCTGGACGGACCTCAGGAAGGGGGTGCCAGTGACTGTTGAAATCATCAACGATCCGTGGGCGACGCTGGACGAGCTGATAGGCGTCGAGGTCGTTGACGCCGCCGTCAGCGGCATGGACCCGATGGCGTTCTACGGCCGTTGCTCGACGGAAGACAACCAGGACCCGGAGACGTCGCACGGCTGGCAGGTGGGCAATGCTCGGAAGTTCGTCGAGCCGTTGGGCGCGTCGGTGGTGGCCGAGTTCTTCGACATCGGTCAGTCGCGATCGGTGCCGTGGGAGCGAAGGGACGAGGCGTCGCGGCTGCTGGCTGCGTTGAAGGACCCGAACCGGGGGTGGAACGCGCTGGTGGTTGGCGAGGGGACGAGGTGCTGGTTTGGCAACCAGTTCTCGTTGATCGCCCCGAAGTTCGAGGCATACGGCGTCGACCTGTGGGTGCCGG
Source organism: Kutzneria sp. NPDC051319 (assembly GCF_040682195.1). Classification (NCBI taxonomy): domain Bacteria; kingdom Bacillati; phylum Actinomycetota; class Actinomycetes; order Pseudonocardiales; family Pseudonocardiaceae; genus Kutzneria; species Kutzneria sp. NPDC051319. The sequence goes on from NZ_JBFBAM010000083.1 coordinate 23,458, forward strand.
AGTTGGGCGGGAAGTTCGACGCGCGGAACCCGTCGCACAAGATGTTGATGAGCGTGCTCGGTGGGATGAGCGAGTCAGAGCGGCAGCACGTTCAGGCTCGTGTGCGTGCTGCGATGGATGCTCAGGTGGTCAACGAAGGACGTCACCAGGGCGGCCGGGCACCGTACGGCTATGTCGTCGTAGACGGTGGTCCGCATCCGAACCCACGCAAGGCAGCCGAGGGATATCGACTCCGGTTGCTGGCGGTCGACGATGCTTCGGCCGACGTCGTCCGGCGGATCTTCGCCGAGTACCTGGAGGGCCGTGGAGACCGGGCGATTGCGAACGGGCTCAACCGGGACGGCATTCCGTGCCCGTCGGCGAGGCGGCCGGACCAGAACCGCCATCGGCTCGCGGACGGCTGGCAAGGCAGCACGATACGGGCGATTCTGGAGAACCCGCGGTACACCGGATACGCCGTGTTCGGGCGGTGGACGAAGCATGAGACGTTGCTTGACCCGGACGACGTTGCCGCTGGACATGTCGTGCGGTTCCGGCGGGCGAGGCCAGATCGGATCGTGCGGTCAAGGCGGCCGGCGCATCTGGCGATCGTGTCGGTTGAGGAGTTCACGGAGGTCCAGTTGCTTCGCCGGTCGCGGGCGGCTGGCGGCCTGCCGGCGAGGCGGAAGCTGGAGCGGGGACCGAAGGCGACCAAGCGGCCGTACCCGCTGAGAGGTCGTGTGCGATGTGGTTACTGCACTCGGCGAATGGAAGGGACGCCGAGGGAGACGCGCACCTATTACCGCTGTGCGGCGCGGACGATGGTTCCCGGTTCTCCAGCGCTGGTGGGCCATCCGAAGAATGTGTACTTGCCAGAAGTGGCGGTGCTGGAGCCGCTGAATAAATGGCTCGACGGGTTGTTCGACCGGCTCAACGTTGACCGCACGGTGGCGGCATTGGTCGCGTCACAGGACAGTGGGCAAGGCGTAGGAGAGCGCGACGCCGCGAGGCGACGGCTGAGCGAGGCGGAAGCGAAGCTTCGACGGCACCAAAACGCCATTGCTGCTGGTGTAGACCCTGCGGCGCTGGTCGAGGCGATCAACGAAGCACAGGCGCAGCGGGCAGCAGCGCGGGCGGAGGTCGAGAACATGCCTGCGTCCGGCGGGATTGATGCCGCGGAGGTGTACGCGATAATCGATTCACTCGGGGAGGTGAAACAAAAATTGAGCCGGGCGGACCCGGCTCAATTGGAAGATCTATACGAGAAGCTTCGGCTTGAGATGATCTATGACGCCGAAGCGAGGGCTGTGGATGTAACCATTCAGCCGACCCGTAGGGGTAGTAAGTGTGTCCGAGGGGGGACTTGAACCCCCACGCCCTTGCGGGCACTAGCACCTCAAGCTAGCGCGTCTGCCATTCCGCCACCCGGACTGGGTTGCCAGCGTTGCTGACAGGACAGAGACTACATGATCGTCTCAGGGGATTCCAAATCGGGGGTGGGGGTTGGGGTTTGTGCAGGTCAGGGTGGGTGGCGGAGGGGTTGGAGGTAGAGGGGCGGGGGAGGTTGGTGGGGAAGGTGGGACGGGATGTGACAGGTGGGTGCGGGCGGGTGCTTCAAGGGGGCCGGGAGCGGGGTGAGGCGGGCGCGGCAGCGACGGTTGGGGTGGTTGACGTCGGAAGGTTGGATTGGTGCCAGGCCATCAGCACCGTGGCGCCGGGAGGGGTGCGGGGGCGTTGGCTCGTGAGGAGTGCGGGGTCGGGGTGTTGAGAGGTAGGGAGTGGGAAGTGGGGACAGCGTCACTGGTGGGTGTAGGTGATGACGTCTCACGTTGTGCGCTGTGACGGTGCGGTTGATCGCCACCAGTTGCTGGTGCCCCTTGATGTCCGGACGGCGGGACCGCCGGGTCGCCCTTGCAGGTGTCTGTGCCGGCCCTGGTGGTTAACGAGACCAGCGCACCGGCCGAGCGGTGGCTGGCGACCTGGCGCAGGTGGCCGGCTACTTCGGCACGAACGGGGAGGCCGTCCGCCCGCGTCCGATCGAGCGGGTCAGCCACCGTGATCCCGTGTTCGACCCGGACCGGACGCTGGAGTACGCGCTGATCTACGCGGCCAGCCACGGCCGGGCCGACATCGTCGAGTTCCTGCTTGCCAAGCAGCCGGATCTGTCGGTCAGGGAGCCGGTGCACGGTGCCACCGCGCTCGGCGCAGCCCGCTACCACCACCCCTCCGCCGGCCGGCCCGCGGGCAGCCCGGCCGTGGTCAGACTGCTGGAAGCCCACGCGCGCTGATCCCAGAGGTCACTCCCGAACCCGCCGCCAGACGAGCACGGCGACAGCCCCGGCGAGGATCACAGCCGTGAGGGCGAAGGGGACCGGGATGAGGGGGTCGATGAGGACGAGGAGCGCGGCCAGAGGCAGGGCGGTGTTGACGACGTAGTCGGCGTGAGGCCTGATCGCCAGGGCCCAGATGCCGAGGACGAAGACGGCGAGGGGGATTGTGTAGGCGAAGGACGCGTAAGGCAGCGCGGTGTGCCCGGTGAGGACGTCGATCTCGATCTCGATGCCGGCGGAGAACGCGCCGGCGGCGGCGAAGACGAAGAAGTGCCCGTACACGTAGGCCAGGGAACTCGCGACGTCCCCAATGGCGTGGTGGTGCGGCGGCCAGAAGTAGATCCACCACAGGGCCGCCGTGGCGACGAGCGTGAGCGCGGCGATGCCGATGAGCCGGCCGGGCGACTCGACGTCTCCCTGGGCCTCGATGATCGCGTTGGCGGAGGCGAGCAGGCTCTCACCGAGGAGGATCAGGGTGAACAGGCCGTAGCGTTCGGTGATGTGGTGCGGATGCCAGGGCGTGGTCCCGGTGCGCTCGGCGACGATCGGCACGATCAGTTCCGCGGCGACGAGCACGATCAACGCGACGGTGAACAACCCGGAGGGAAGCAGCAGGGAGACGAGCCACAGGACTTGGACCAATGCGATGCCGGTCGCGTAGATGAGTGTTGCTCGGCGCGTGGGGCCTGACAACCGGGACGCGCGGAGCCACTGCGCGACGAGTGCCCCGCGCATGACGACGTAGGCGATGACGAGCACCGAGTAGTCGTGTTCCTCGAAGGCGGGGCCGATGCCCGAAGCGAAGACGAGCACGCCACCCATCTGCAGGATGGTGAGCACCCGGTACAGCCAGTCGTCGGTGTCGAAGGAGGTGGCGAACCAGGTGAAGTTCATCCAGGCCCACCAGATTCCGAAGAACACGAAGCCGTAGTTGGCGATCGCGTCGAGCACGTGCCCTTCGGTGAGCCCGTGGTGCAGCTGCGCGGCGGCAGCACTCACGGCGACGACGAAGACGAGGTCGAAGAACAGCTCCAGCGTGGACGCGGCCCGTCCGGCCTCGTGCGGGTCGCGCGGAGTCATCGGGACGAGCCGGAATCGGGATTCGGGTGTCATGACGTGTCGGTCGATCGCCGATGGCTCGGTCAGATGGCCAACCCCGCGCCCCCGGCGACCATGATCTCCTGCCCGGTGATGTACGCGGCGTCGTCGGAAGCCAGGAATGCGACGGTTCGTGCCATGTCCGCCGGCACGCCGAGGCGGCCGAACGGGTTCTTCTCCGCAATAGCCGCCATTACCGCGGCGACGTCATCGGATTGCGCGCGGAGCGAGGCCCGCGTCATGGGTGTGTCGGTGAATCCCGGGCTGATCGCGTTGATTCGCATGCGGCGCGGGGCGAGTTCGAGGGCAAGTGTCGGGATCATGCCCAGAAACGCGCCGTGCGACCCGGCCGTGACGCTGTTTCCGGTCAGGCTGCGGGTCGCTCCGATACCTACGGTGACAATGACCGAAGCGCCGTCGGTCAGTAGCGGCAGTGCCTTGGCCAGCGTGAAGAACTGGCCTTTGGTGTTGACGGAGAACACCTCGTCGTAGGCGGCTTCGTCGGCGGTGGCCAGCGTCATCGGACGGCTGACGCCCGCGTTGAGGAACAGCGTCGTCAGACTCCCGAATCGTGCTCCGACTTCGGACACGACCTTGTCGGTCTCCGCGAGCGAGCGCGCGTCGGCCTGAAGGACCAGGACATCCTCGGGCAGCTCTGCCCGCGCCTGGGCGACGCCCTCCGGACGTTGTCCGGTGACGGCAACGCGGTAGCCGCGACTGTGCAGAAGCTCGGCGGTCGCCTTCCCGATCCCGCTGGTGCCGCCGGTGATCAGGGCTGTACGTGCCGACATGGTGATCACTCCACTGTGGTCATAACCGAGTCGGTCGACGCTAACCCGCCTTCGATCCACAACATGGGTCCACTTGGCCGGCCGTAACGGGAACCACCGGATTGGTCCCCGTCACCGGACGGCAAGTGGACCCAGGTGACCAGTCGAAACCGGTCTAGTTTTGGAGCCATGTTGCCTGCCGAAAACACCAGGGTCACCGATGGCCAATGGGCGAGGAGGAAACGTTCGGGGGAGCTGTCCTTGAAGGCCGTGGCCCAGTGGGAACGGGTGTGGTCGGTCGCGACCGTGTTTGCGCGGCTGGCGTTGGCCGCCGGGTTCCTCTCGGCCGTCGCCGATCGGTTCGGCTTGTGGGGCCCGCCGCACACCGGGCAGGTCGGGTGGGGCGACTTCGCCGCGTACACCGCCTATACACACCAGCTCTCGCCGTACCTGCCCGACGGCCTGCAAGACGCGGCCGCGTGGGGCGCGACCGCCGCGGAATCGTTGCTGGGCCTGGCATTGCTGGCCGGCGTCCTCGTGCGCTGGTCGGCTTGGGCCGCCGCGGCGCTGCTGCTCGGGTTCGCGCTGTCGATGGGGCTGTTCCTGGGCTGGGAAGCGCCGCTGAGCAACTCCGTCCCAGCCGCCGCGGCCGCAGCCCTGCTGCTGGCGCTGGCGCCCGTGGACACGTTCGCCCTCAGCGTCGACCGCATACTCGGCAGGAAGCGAACGGCCGCGGCGCAGGTCGTTGGTCGTGTTGTGGCCATTGCCGCGCTGGCCGGCGTCACTGCCTGCGGCTCCGCCAACGGAAGCATGCCGGCGACGGCCGCAGCCAGCTCGGCGCCTCAGGTGAGTGTCCTGCTCCAGCAGGCCCTTCCGAACGCCGAGGGCAAGACGTTCACGTCGCAGATCGTGGACTTCCCGCCGGGCGCGGCGGCGCCGCCGCACCGGCACGGTCAGGCTTTCGTGTACGCCTACGTGCTGCAAGGTGCTGTGCGAAGCCAGGTCGACGACAATCCCGCGACCACGTACCACCAGGGCGAGAACTGGTTCGAACAGCCGGGCGCCCACCACGTCGTCGCCGCGAATCCCAGCGCGAGCGAACGGGCCAAGCTGCTGGTCGTCTACGTCTCCAGCACCGGAGACCCGCTCCAGGCCAACGATCCTCACTCGTGAGTCCCGATTCGACCGGTCCGTATCGTTGTCCGACATGACCGAGCAAGCGGCCGGCGGCACCCGGACCTCCGGCCTCGACCTGCACCTGGGCCATATCGGCCGCAATGTGCGAGCGGGGCTCATGGATGCCTTCCGGGAGGCGATCCGCAGCGGGCGGTTGGCGCCGGGGACGCGGCTGCCGTCGAGCCGGGTGCTGGCGACCGACCTCGGGCTGGGGCGCAACACCGTTGTCCGGGTGTACTCAGAGCTGATCAACGAAGGATGGCTCACCGGGGTGCACGGTTCCGGCACCGAAGTGGCGCAGCGTTCGGCGGAACCGGCGGGCGAGCGGGAACAGCCGCGGCCGCCCGCGGCCCGCCAGCAGCTGGTGCACAATCTCCGGCCCGGGCAGCCGGATCTGTCGTCGTTCCCGCGGGACGAATGGATTCGGGCGGTGAAGCGGACGGTGAGCACGGCGCCGTTCGACGCGTTCGGCTACACCGATCCACACGGCCGGAGTGAGCTGCGTGAGGCCGTCGCCCGGTATCTGGCCCGCGCCCGGGGACTGCGTGCGCGGGCGGACAACGTGGTGGTGTGCAGTGGGGCCGCGGAGGGCTTGCGGCTCGTGGCCGCGGCGCTGGCGAAGGCCGGGGTCACGACGGTGGCGGTCGAGGAGTTCGGGCTGCAGACCCAGCGCGAGGCGTTGGTGGACGCCGGGCTCGACGCGGTCCCGATCCCGGTGGACGCGGACGGCGCCGACCTGTCGATGCTCGATGAGGCGCCGACCCCGGGAGCGGTTCTGCTGACCCCGTCGCACCATTTTCCCTTGGGGGTGGCGCTGCATTCCGACCGGCGGGCGGCGGTCGTCGACTGGGCGCGGCGGCGGGGCACGCTGATCATCGAGGACGACTACGACGGCGAGTTCCGCTACGACCGGTCTCCCGTGGGCGCGTTGCAGGGCCTCGATCACGACCACGTGGTCTACCTGGGCACCGCGAGCAAGTCGCTGGCGCCGGGACTGCGCCTCGGCTGGCTCGTCCTGCCGGACCACGTCGTCGGCTCGGTCGTCGCGCAGAAGGGGGAGACCGAGGAGACCGTCGGGTTCGTCAACCAGTTGGCGATGACCGAGTTCATCGAGTCGGGTGCGTACGACCGGCACATCCGCGCGATGCGCTCGCAGTACCGCCGGCGGCGCCAGCAACTGGTCGAGACCATCGGCCGGCACTCGCCCACCGCGCGGGTGACCGGCATGTCGGCCGGGCTGCACATCGTCCTCGAACAGCCCGGTCGGACCGGCGTCGAACTCGTGCGCCGCGCCGCTCGCGAGCAGCTGGTGATCGAGCCCCTCGACCTCTTCCGGCACCCGGAGTCCACATCGGACCGTGACGGCGTGGCCATCGGTTTCGCCGCGCCTTCCCCCAGCGGCTGGTCGGGCGCGCTCGACGCGTTGGTTCGCACGTTGCGGTGACGCCGCGACTGGTTCCCGTTCCAGGATGCCAAGTGGACCCAGGTTCCGGGCGAAAACCGGGTTAGCGTCAGGGAACTGGACCACCGGGTCCGAGGGCGATGCGGGAAGGTGCCGGATGAAGGCGATTGTGGTGTCGGATCAGGCCGCGGGAACGGCCGGCATGACGCTGGCGGAACGACCGCAGCCCGCGGCGGCGGGAAACGATGTGCTGGTCGAGGTGCACGCGTCGGGGTTCACTCCGGGGGAGTTGGAGTGGGGCACGACCTGGACCGACCGCCTCGAGCGTGATCGGACGCCGTCGATTCCCGGGCACGAGCTGGCCGGCGTGGTCAGCGCTCTCGGTTATGGCACAACGGGTCTGTCGGTGGGGCAGCGGGTGTTCGGCCTCACGGACTGGACGCGTGACGGCACCCTGGCCGAGTACGTGGCCGTCGAGGCGCGCAATCTCGCGCCGCTGCCGGGCGACATCGACTTCACGGTCGGCGCGAGCCTTCCGATCTCGGGCCTGACCGCGTGGCAGGGATTGTTCGTGCACGGCCGCCTTCAGACGGGGCAGAGCGTCCTGGTGCACGGCGCGGCCGGTGGAGTCGGTTCGGTGGTGACGCAGCTGGCTCGCGAGGCCGGCGCCCATGTCATCGGCACCGGACGTGCGGCCGACCGGCAGAACGCGCTCGGCTTCGGCGCGCACGACTTCGTCGACCTCGAGAACGACAGGTTGGACGACGTCGGCGGCGTCGATCTGGTGTTCGACGTATTCGGCGGAGAAGTCCAGAAGCGGTCGGTGGGCCTGATTCGAGCCGGAGGAACCCTGGTGACCATCGCCGGCCCGCCCGAGGCTCGGCCGGCCGACGGCCTGGCGATCGACTTCGTCGTCGAGGCCGACCGCGCCCAGCTGGGTGAGATCGCGCAGCGGGTGCGGGACTGTCGACTGCGGACACTCATCGGCAACGTCGCGAGCCTCGACGATGCCGTCGCCGCTTTCAATCCGACCGAGCGGGTGAGGGGGAAGACGATCATCCGCGTTCGTCCGTGAGGATGGCGACGCGATCGTCGGCCACAGCGTCGGGGCGTGCCCGCGGGGCAGCAGTGCGGCCGCGCCGAGGCCAGCCAAGGGAGGCAGCTGGCCGGCCTCGTGCGCCGCGGTGTGCACCACGTCAGGCAGTTCGTGCCGCCTTCGATGCGGGGCTTTTGCGCTGGTTTTACGCAAAACAACGTCTTGTGTTGTCGATTTTCTGGAAATCCGTCGCAGGGTTTGTTTCGTATGTCGTTCAATGCCGGGGTAAAACGCCGGTGATCCTCTTGACTTAGGTCTAAAGCCGGTCGAACATGTGCGCTGCACCACAGGGAGGGCGCTCACCCTGCTCGCGCGGCTCCTGACCGCCGCGAAGCGCTGTCCCGATGACTTCTGACAACGACGACGGAGGTTTTCGTGCACGCCCTGCCCACACTCCGACGGCGCATGCGGCTGCTGGTCGCGCTGCTGCTGGCGTTGGCCCTGCCGGTCATCGGCCTGACGACCACTCAGACCGCTGCCGCGGCGACGCAAAAGGCTTGCGACATCTACGCCTCCGGCGGCACGCCGTGCGTGGCGGCCTACAGCACCACGCGAGCACTGTTCGCGTCCTACGGCGGCCCGCTGTACCAGATCAAGCGCGCCTCGGACGGCGGCACGTTGAACGTCGGCCTGCGTTCGGCCGGTGGCGTGGTCAACTCCGCGCCGCAGGTCTCCTTCTGCGCCGGGACGACCTGCATCATCACTCAGCTCTACGATCAGACCAGCAACGCCAACCACATGCCCATCTCCCCGGGCACGTCCTGCGCGGGTTGCTCGGGCGGGCTCAACGGGCCCGGCCCGAACGGCGCGGACATCGGCGCGAACGCGATGGCGCTGCCCGTGACGATCGGCGGTCAGCCGGCGTACGGCGTGCTGGTCAACGACATCGGCACCGGATACCGCAACAACGCCGTCCGCAACGTGCCCACCGGCGCGCAGCCCGAGGGCATGTACATGATGACCTCGTCCCAGCTCACCAGCGGTTCCTGCTGCTTCGACTTCGGTTCGGCCGAGACCAACGACTCCGACGACGGCAACGCGACCATGAACGCGATCTACTACGGTTCCGCGTGCTGGGTCGGCGGCTGCACCGGCCCGGGGCCCTGGGTCGGCGGCGATCTCGAGAACGGCATGTACTTCAGCGACAACGGCCGGAACCCGACGAACATCCAGAGCGAGACCGGCATGTTCGTCTCGGCCTGGGAGAAGAACAACGGCACCACCAACTTCACGCTCAAGTTCGGCAACGGCCAGTCCGGCGGGTTGACCACCTCCTATGCGGGCGCCCTGCCCAACGGCTACAACCCGATGAAGGTGCAGCCCTCCATCGAGCTGGGCACCGGCGGCGACAACAGCACCCTGGGCAAGGGCGAGTTCTTCGAAGGCGCGGTCACGGCCGGCTTCCCCTCCGACGCCACCGAGAGCGCAGTGCAGGCCGACCTGGTCGCGGCCGGCTACGCCAACAACACCACCACGTTCCACCGCAGCACGTCCGTGGTGAGCTTCCGGGCCCACGCCAACGGCAAATACGTCGACGCGCCCAACAACACCACGTCGTTGATCGCCGACGCCACCACCGTCGGCCCGGCGGAGACGTTCGACATGTTCACCGACACCGACGGCACCATCGGTCTGCGGGCGCACTCGGACAACAACTGGGTCACCGCGGAGAGCAACGGCTCCGCGCCGCTGATCGCCAACCGCGGCGGTCCCGGGCCCTGGGAGACCTTCTACCTGCTGCACAACCCCGACGGCAGCGTGACTCTGCGCGCGTACAACAACCAGCACCTCGTCACCGCGGAGAACGCCGGCGCCTCGGCGCTGATCGCCAACCGCACGGCGGTCGGCCCGTGGGAGGAGTTCGACCTCATCACCCACTGACGGCTCTGCCACGGCCGGCGGGACCTCGGCGGCTCGCTACCAGCGAACGTCGAGGTCCGAGGCCTTCGGAAACTCGGTCACCATATCGCGCAGCGCCTTTGCCGCGCGGCGCGGCCGGTGACATCACCGCCTCGGCGTGCTCGGCGTTCCGGCCGGCAACAACCTGTACTGCTGAGCAGCCGGCCCGAAGCGCCACCGCGCCTCGGGCCTGACTCACCCGGCGGCGATGAGCGCTTCCAGCTCCGCCGCCCGCGGATCGCCGACGACCCCGCTCAAGCCGAGCCGCTCGCGATCACGTCGGTCGGCTTCTGGGGCATGACTCGGCCTGGTTCCAAGGAGATCGCGAACCGGGCCAGGTCGCGGGCCGAGGCCGGGACGGTGACGACGATGGGCCGGACGCTGTCGGCGGGCACGTCGAACGAGGCCAGGGCGCTGGGACCGGCGGCGTCGTGCAGGCCCCACGCCACGTACTGCTGGTCGCGGCCGTTGGGCGTGAGGCCGAGCGGCACCACGACCGAGCCGGACGCGCTGGTGATCAGCATCGCGGTGGGCTTGCCGGCGGAGTTGGTGAGCACGGCCCGCTTCGCCGTCGGGTCGGCGACGATGGACTGGACCATGGCGTCGCCGGCGGCCTGGGCCTGCTGCTGGTGGTTGAGCTGGCTGACCTGCACGCCGAGCACGGTGGTCACGCCGCCGAGCACGACCACGACCGCCGCGGCGGCGGCCAGCAGCCCACGGCCGCGCCGTTGCCGCTTCTGGCGGGCGAGGTCGAGCGACAAGGGCCGTGGCGCTCGGGGCGTGTCGTTGATCGCGACCATCAGGCGTGCGCGCAGGGCCGAGGGCGGCTCGTGCTGCGGGACCGCGTGGCCCATCAAGGCGGCGACCTGCTCGGCCTCCCGAACGGTCACCCGGCATTCCGCGCAGGTCTGGAGGTGCGCGCGAAGGGCGTGTTCCTCGTCGAGCCCCAGCGCGTACAGCGCCCAACCCACCGCGTTCTCCCGGTGGGCACAGCGCCCGTGTTCACGGACCGCGTCCATCACTGCACCTCCATCCAGTTCTCATGACGCCGGCCGCCGGACAGGGTGGACAGCAGGAAGCGCAGGTGTTTCATGCCCGCGAAGGTCCGTGACTTGACCGTGCCCAGCGGCAGCCCGGTGATCGAGGAGACCTCGGTCTGGGTGTAGCCGCCGAGATAGGCCAGGGCGATGACCTGCCGCTGGTCGGCCGACAGCTGGCCGAGGGCCTTGCGGACCAGGCCGCCGACCACGCGGCTCATCGCCTTCTCGTCCGCGCCGGGCTCGGCCGGCAGGGCCTGGGCGGCGATCTCGTCGCCGCCGAGCAGGTTGCGTTTGCGGTGCACGGCTTGCCGCCGAACCACGTCGACCGACCGATGGTGCACGAGCGTGAGCAGCCAGCCGGCGAAGCCGCCCCGGTCCGGGTCGAACCGGCCCGGCTCCCGCCAGAAGGCGAGAAACGCCTCCTGCACGGCTTCCTCGGCGTACTCGGGGTCGACGCAGACCCGCCGGGCCAGGGAGTAGGCCTGGCGGCAGTACCGGTCGTAGAGGGCCGCGAACGCGTCCTGGTCGCCGGCGGCCACGGCCGTCACCAGGTCCGCGTCGGCGGCCCGGCTCCCGGTGGTCGACTCGGCGTCCATGCTGATCGTCACCTCACGTGTTCGGTCGTGCCCGGCGATCCGGTTCGGTCGATCCCTGCGCACTCGTGATTTGTCTTGTGCGGCAACGCGAAGACCCCGGCGTGGGTGCGCCGGGGCCTTCGCTGGGCGGTGCTCAGCTGCCCGGGGTGAGGACCTTGTCGATGACGAAGACCGTGGCGTTGCCGGTGGGGATGTTGCCGCACAGCACCTTCGCGCCGTTGACCATCATCCCGGAGCTCTTGTCGCCGGTGATCTTCACGTCGGCGCCCTGCAGCGTCTTCTCCGAGCCGGCGGCGATGAGACCGTCGGCGTCCATGCGGGTGGGCAGCACGTGGTACTGCAGGATCGGCGCGAGGGTGGCCGGGTCCTTGGCCAGCGCGGCGAACTTGTCCGCGCCCAGCGCGTCGAAGGCCGGGTCGTACGGCGCGAACACGGTGATCGCCTTCTGCGAGTTCAGCGTGTCGCCCAGGTTGGCCGCGCCGACGGCGGCGACGAGCTTGGTCAGCAGCGGGTTGTTGCTGGCGGCCGTGGCGACCGGGTCGGAGGCCATGCCGTTGAGGGAACCCTTGCCGTCAGCGGGAATCTGGCCGCAGGCCGGGCCGAAGGTGTCGCTGGTCTTGGTGATGCCGTCCGAGGCGGAGCTGCTGGCGGTGGTGGTCGGCGACGCCATCGACGTGGTGGTGCCGCCCGAGCCGGCGGAGGTCGACCCGCCGCCGCAGGCGGCCAGGGAAGCCCCGGCGGCCACGATGACGGCAGCGGCGGCGACGCGATGGGAAGTACGCATGCGAGATCACTCCAGGGTGGTGTTGGGAGCGATGGCCCAACCGATCGGGGCTCATCTTCGGTATCTGGTGAAGCGTTCGGGCGGGGGCCGGTGATCGGTTCGCCCCGGTGGGTAACGCTTCGGTCACGGGTCGCGATCAGGAAGTCGTGAACAGGATCGTGTGCCAGCCGGTTGCGCCGTCCGGGATCGGGCCGACCCGGTCACGGGTCTGGGTGTAGCCGGTGATGTCCGTGGCGCGGCAGATCACCGTGTGGGTGCCCGGTTTCAGGTCGTAGACCTTGCGCCACATCCGCCAGGTCTCGGCGTTGACGGTCACGGCGAGATCTGCCTCCTGCCACGGCCCGCCGTCCATCTGTAGCTCGACCTTGGCGATGCCCTTGGTCTGCGCCCAGGCGATGCCGGCCACCACAACCTTGCCGTCGGGCAGGGATTGCAGGCCCTGTGGCATGTCTATGCGTGCCTCGGTCTTGATCGGCGCGCGTTCGCCGTACCCACGCGGCACCCAGTACTGCTTCTTCGCGGCGAACGTGGTGAGCTCGATGTCCTTGAGCCACTTGGTCGCCGAGGCGTAGCCGTAGATGCCGGGCACCACCAGCCGTGCCGGAAAACCGTGCTCCGGCGGCAGAGCCTGGCCGTTCATGCCGACGGCCAGCATCGCGTCCCGACGCGGATCCAGCACCGACGACACGGGGCTGCCCGCGCTGTAACCGTCCACACTGGACGACAGGACCTGGTCCGCGTCCGCCTTGACGCCGGCCTCGGCCAGCAGTTCGCGCAGCAGCACGCCGGTGAAGTTCGCCGTGGACACGTACGGTCCACCGACCTCATTGGACACACAGGTCATGGTGATCGTCCTGGTCACCAGGTTCATCGCCATGATGTCGGCGAAGGTGAGGTTCAGCTCGCGCTCGACCAGGCCGTGCACCCGCAGCGTCCAATCCTCGGCCCGCAGCTGCGGAACCGACAGCGCTGTGTCCACGCGGTAGAACTTGTCGTTCGGGGTGAGGAACGTGGGCGTGCCGTCCGAGGCGAAGTCCGCGCCGGTCGGCACTGTCGGCTGCTGGTGTTCGGCCAGCATCTGGGTGACCTTGGCGCGGGAGCCCTCCACGTCCACCCGGCCGACCAGCAACCGGCCGCCGGCGCCGGTCAGGCCGATGCCGACGACCGTCCCGAGCGACCCGAGCAGGAACGCCCGACGTCCGGACCTCGACGGGCCATCGGCGTCCGCCCTGCCGGCCAGCCGGTGCAGCCCGCGGAACACCGCCACACCGGCGACAAGACTGGCCACCGGCGCGACCACGGCGACCGGTGTGAGGTTCGGTCGGACGAGAACCGCCACCACACCGAGCAGGCCCAGCAGCACGGCGAGCACGGTTCCCGGCAGCGGCCGGTGGCGGGACAGCACACCGGCCGCCGCGGCCGCGACCAGCAGGAACACGCCCATGCCGGCCAGCAGCACGAGCTTGTCGTACGTGCCGAAGGTGCGGACGGCGAAGTCCTTGAGCGGCAAGGGGGTCAGATCGATCGCGGTGTTGCCGACCGCGAGGAAGGGGGAGGATTCGGGGTCGACGAACGCCGCGACCAGATCTCCGACCGCCAGCGCGGCGCCGACCCCGAGCACGCCGACGACCATCGCGGCCGTCACCGGCAGCAGCGGGGAGCGTTGGTTCATGCCCCCCGTTCGTCGGTGGGCGACCGATCGGTTCACGGTCGATCCGACCGGTACGGTTCGGGGGTGCTGCACCTCAGGTTGATCGTCCCTCATGGACAGACCGACATAGCCCTTGACGTGCTGCGTGCGCAGCCGGGCGTCACGCACATCGTGTTGCTGCGGGACGCCGCGATAGCGCCGCCGGGCGACGTGGTCGATGCCGCGGTGGCCAGGGAGGCTGTCGACGAGGTGGTGGCCGCGTTGTGCGCCCTGGACCTCGACCGTGTCGGCGGCATCACGCTGGAGACGATCGACACCGTGTTGTCGGACGCGGCGGATCGGGCCGAGCTGGCGGCGCCGGGCGATGGCGCGGACGCCATGGTGTGGGAGGAGCTGCTGGCCAAGACCGGCGAGGAGTCCAAGCCGAGCGTGACCTTCCAGTCCTTCCTGACGCTGGCGTGCGTGCTGGCCTCGGTCGGCGTGGTCACGAACTCGGCGGTGACCATCGTCGGGGCGATGATCGTGGGGCCGGAGTTCGGGCCGCTGGCGGCGATCGCGGTGGGTCTGGTGCGGCGGCGGACGGATCTGTTGCGGCGGGCGGGCGTCGCGCTCGGTGTCGGGTTCCCGTTGGCGATGCTGGTGACGGCCGGCGTCACGGTGCTGGCCGGACTGGCCGGGCTGTTCGACCGCGACACCGTGCTCGCGGCGCATCAGGTCGAGTTCGTCTACCAGGTCGGGCCCTACTCGTTGATCGTGGCGCTGCTGGCGGGGGCGGCCGGGATGCTGGCGATGACCTCGGCGAAGTCGGCGGCGCTGGTCGGGGTGTTCGTGTCGGTGACGACGGTGCCCGCCGCCGGCTACGCCGTGGTCGCGGCGGTGGTGGGCGAGTGGGACCGGTGCGTGGGTTCGCTGGTCCAGTTGGTGGTGAACATGCTCGGCATCGTCTTGGCGGCCGCCGTGGTGCTGCTGATCAGCCGCCGGCGCGCGGGTCATGATCGTCCGCTCCGCGTTTAGATCTCGGTGAACCGGATTCCGCACCGCGGACGAATGCCTTGTGACGGCGCGCGGAGGGGAGGCGATGACGGCCGTGACCAGCGACTTTCCCGGCTCGCGGCTGTGTCACACGATCAAGCGGCATGTCACCGCCAGCAGCCTGGTGGCGTACCCCATCGAGATCCGCCGCCCCGAGCGGGCTGGCTCCGTCGAGCGGACTGTCACCTGCGGTTTCTGCGGCGACGAGGTGACCTTGATCGTTTACGGCGCGGCGCGCACGTCCGCGCTGCGCCGCCGCTGGCTCGCGCTGGCCTCGCTGGGCGGCGTGCTCTCCACGCTCGGCGTGCTGGGCATGGTCCACCCGATGGGGGACATCTCCGCCGGCTCGCCGCTGCTGGGGGCGCTGGTCCTCGTCACCGGGACCGGGGTCGTGCTGGCGTTGGGCTTCCTTCGGCTCTGGTTCCACGAAGACGGCGTCCGCCATCCGGCGCCCGATCGGTGGGAAGCACCGCGGCATTCGGTCCGGCTGTCGCGGGGCTTGAACCGCTAGCACGCAGCCGCTCGTTGCTCTGATGGGGTCGGCGGGCCACGAACCGGCCATATGTTGCCGGCCCGGGCGCTACTGTCAGCACACGCGGATGCACTGACGGTGGGGACCGGCGTGGAGGAGAAGGAGAACGTGACGCTCAAGCAGTTCCGTCTGCGTGCGGGCCTGACCCAGGAGGCCCTGGCCGAGAAGTCAGGTGTCTCGATCCGCACGATCCGCGGGCTGGAGACCGGAACGCGAAGCAATCCCCGACGCGCCTCGCTGCGGCAGCTGGCGGACGCGCTGGAGCTGGCGCCGCACGAGCGGGAGCTGCTGGCCGGGCTCGGCTCGACCGAGACGCCGCCGTCGAGCACGCGCCCGATGCCCCGGCAGCTTCCGCCGCCCTCGCCCGGGTTCGCCGGCCGTGACGCCGAACTCGCCGAGCTGGACGGGGCGGGCGACAGCGAGATCCGTGTCGTGGTCGGGGCCGGGGGCATCGGCAAGACCTGGCTGGCGTCGCACTGGGCCCACACTCAGGCGGAGCGCTTCCCGGACGGCCAGTTGTTCGTCGATCTCCAGGGCTTCACTCCCGACCCCGATCCCCTCGACGCGGCGACCGCGGTGCGCGGCTTCCTCGACGCCCTCGGCGTCGACGCCAGCATGGTGCCGACCACCCTGGACGGCCAGATCGCCCTGTACCGGAGCCTGGTCGCCGGCCGGCGAATGCTGATCATCCTCGACAATGCCGCCACCGCCGATCAGGTCATACCGCTGTTGCCCGGGACACCGACCTGTGCCGTGCTGGCAACCAGCAGGAAAACCCTCACGGCACTGCTGCTCCGGCACGGCGCGTACCACCTGCCGTTGGGCGCCTTGGGCGAGGACGACGCCCATGCGCTGCTCGCTCTGCGGTTGGGCGAGCAG
>NZ_JBFBAM010000084.1:0-38729 GCF_040682195.1 Kutzneria sp. NPDC051319
AACCCCCCGGCGCCCCCCAACAACGGCCTGCCCCACCCGGCCGGCGGCCCGCCCGCGGCCCTGTGGGCCACCCTCACCACCTGCCCCCTCCCCCCCACGTGTGGCGCCCACCTCTGCCACGGTGGGCGCCACTCGTTTTTTCGCGGCCGAGTCCACAGAGTCGGTTACTTTCCGTCACACGTTGTGCCGTTTTTGTGCACACTGGGGTCATGGTCAACGATCTCGTGGCGAGTGCCCGGAAGCTGGCGCCGCTGCTGGCGGAGCGAGCGGCCGAAACGGAACGGTCCGGAGACGTCGTCTGTGCGGCGGAAATGGCGGAAGCGGGCCTGTTCAGCCTGTTCACACCGGGCGGCGAGGCCGATCTGGCCACCGCGGTCGAGGTGTTCGCCACGCTGGGCCGGGGCTGCGGATCGAGCGCGTGGGTGGCGATGATCCTCTCGGCCAGCTGCGCGTTGGCGGCGTTGCTGGACGACGAGGTGCGTGACGAGGTGTGGGGCGAGAATCCGCTGGCCACGGTGGCCAGCGTGATGGCCCCGACGTCCACCGCCGAGCGTGTGCCCGGCGGCTGGCGGGTCTCGGGGCAGTGGCGCCCGGCGTCCGGGGTGCGGCACGCACAGTGGGCGCTGCTGGGCGTTCCGGTGTCGGACGGGCCGGTGCAGGCTCTGGTGCCGACGAGCGAGACGCGGATCGTGCACACGTGGTCGGTCAGCGGGATGCAGGGCACGGCCAGCGACACCGTGGTGGCCGAGGACATCTTCGTGCCGGATCGGCGGCTGTTGTCGTTGTCCCGCGCAATAGAGGCGGGCTACGCCGCCGACCGTCCGGACGTGCCGTGGGCGACGGTGCCGATCTGGGCGCTGCTGCCGATGATCGGCGTCGGTCCGGTGCTGGGCATGGCCGATGCCGCCCTGGCGTACGCGATCGACATCGTGCGGCGGCGGGGGTCGATCATCGGCACCAGCTACACGCGGGCGGTCGATTCGCCGGCCGTGCAGATCGCCGTGGCCCGAGCGTCCGGCCTGATCGACGGGGCCCGGCTGCATGTGGATCGTTCCGTCCGCGATCTCACGGAGGCGATGCGCGTCGGCGTTGGCCCCGGCGCCACCGTCTCCGCACGGATCCGCATGGACGCCGGCATCGTGTCGGAGAACATCCGCCAAGCCGTCGCCCTGCTGCTGGATGTCACCGGCGCCGGCGCGTTCGCCTCGGCCAGTCCGCTACAGCAGGTGTGGCGCGACCTCGAAGTCGCTTGCCGGCACCAGGTTTTCGTGCCCGACAGCAGCCGGGAAGGCTACGGTCGTGCCCTCCTCGGCCTGAACCAGCCCCACCGCGGCTCGGACGAACGCGGCCACCGCCCGCGACCGTGAGCGTTCGGGCCAGGCCAGCACCACGGTCGTGATCTGGCCGTCCAGGACGGGGATGGCCACCAGCTCCTCGCGGAGGTTGCGCCGCACCGCCTCCGGCATCACCGCCACCATCCGGCCGAGCGCGATCAGCTGCATCATCTGGGCCGTGTCACGGACTTCCGGGCCGTCCCCCGGCAACCCCGGCCAGCGGGGCATGGTCTCGCCCGCCAGGTCCGCCATGTGCAGACTCCGCCGCCGCGCCAGCCCATGTGTCCTGGGCAGGACCGCCACCGACCGCTGGGTCAGCAGCTCCTCCGTGTCGAACCCGCTCAGGTCGTCGTAGGGGTCGTGCAGCAGCGCCACATCCGCCCGGCCCTCGCGCAGCAGGCCCGCCTGCTCCCCGATGCGGCAGATCTCCACCTCCACCGGCAACGCCTCCGGTTCCCCTTGGTACGCCTGGAGAATCCCGCCCAGCAGGCCCGCGTCGCCGTTGGGCTTCATCACCACCACCAGCTTCCGCTCGGGCTCTCCCGCCCGCTGCGCCCGCCGCACCGCCGCCTCCACCGCGTCCAGCGCCTTGCGCCCCTCGTGCAGCAGCACCTCCCCCGCCTCCGTCAGCCG
Source organism: Kutzneria sp. NPDC051319 (assembly GCF_040682195.1). Taxonomy (NCBI): domain Bacteria; kingdom Bacillati; phylum Actinomycetota; class Actinomycetes; order Pseudonocardiales; family Pseudonocardiaceae; genus Kutzneria; species Kutzneria sp. NPDC051319. Next base: position 1,968 of record NZ_JBFBAM010000084.1, read on the forward strand.
CACCCCCCGGCTGTTGCGGATCAGCAGCTCCACCCCCAGCCGCTGCTCCAGCTGCCGGATCGCCCTCGACAGCGGCGGCTGCGCCATCCCCAGCCGCCCCGCCGCCCGCCCGAAGTGCAGCTCCTCCGCCACCGCCACGAAATACGCCAGCTCCCGCGTCTCCACCCGATCCATACCGCAAGGGTATCGCCGCCGCTTGTCACATGAGGCCCTCCCCACGGCCCGCGCCAAACCCGGCGTCCCCGTCCACCGTGCCCTCTTGGATGGAAATCGGGGGCTCCTCAGCACGGCCGCCAGGTACCGTGCCGGGCATGCGGGGGCAGGAGTTCGAGGCGCGGCAGCGGCAACGGGAGTGGTTCCACGGGCTGACGGTGCCGCCGGGGGCGCACGCCGTCGTCCGGGTGGACGGGCGGGGATTCTCCCGGCTGACGGAGGAGCGGTTCGAGAAGCCGTTCGACGAGCGGTTCTCGCGCATCATGGTGGCCACGGCGGAGGCGATGCTCGGCGAGTTCGGGGCGCGGTACGTCTACACGGAAAGCGACGAGATCTCGGTGCTGCTGCCGCCGGACACGAACCTGTTCGGGCGGGGCGTGGAGAAGATCGTGTCGATCACGGCCGGGTTCGCGTCGGCGGTGTTCACGCACGAGGCGGGCCGGCCGGCGGTGTTCGACAGCCGGATCTGGCTGGGCAACACCGGGGAAGAGGTGCTGGACTACTTCTCCTGGCGGCAGGGGGACGCGACCCGGTGCGCGCTGAACGGCTGGTGCTACTGGACCCTGCGCCACCAGGGGAAGTCCCGGCGCGAGGCGGATGCGGCGATGAGCGGGGCGTCGACGGCGGCGAAGAACGAGCTGCTGTACGGGTACGGCGTCAACTTCAACGAGACCCCGGCGTGGCAGCGGCGGGGAATCGGCCTGTGGACCGAGGAATTCGAGCGCCCGGGGCACGATCCCGTGCGGGACAGGGCCGTCACGGCGGTTCGTCGTCGGGTCAGGATCGAGCGGGAGCTGCCGATGAAGGACGAGTACCGGGCGCTGCTCAGCGATACCGTCAGGGTATAGCCGGGTATCGAACGGGTCCTGGCCACGGGGGTCGGGAGCTGGTGGACTCGTGTCATGACCGACAACACCATCGCCCTGGTCACCGGGGCCAACAAGGGCATCGGCCGCGAGATCGTGGCGCAGCTGGCCGCCCGGGGCATGACCGTGCTGCTGGCCGGCCGCAACCCGGAGCTGGTCGAGCCGGCGGCCGCGGAGCTCGGGGTCCGCGCGGTCATCCTGGACGTCACGGACGACGCCAGTGTGGCGGCGGCGGCCAAGCTGGTGCAGGCGGAGTACGGCCGCCTGGACGTGCTGGTGAACAACGCGGGCATCACGGGCGGGCGCGGCAACGACCTGGCGAGCGTGCAGAAGGTGTACGACACCAACGTCTTCGGCGTGATCCGCATGACCGAGGCCTTCGCCCCGCTGCTGCGGCAGTCGACCAGGCCCCGTATCGTCAACATGTCCAGCACCGTGGGCTCGCTGGCGTTCATGGGCTCGCCCGACAACCAGCTGCCGTTCCTGTTGGGCTACCCCACATCCAAGTCGGCGCTGAACGCCGTCACCGTCCAGTACGCCCGGGAGCTGGGCAAGGAGGGCATCAAGGTCAACGCCGTCTGCCCCGGCTTCTGCGCCACCGATCTGAACGGTTTCCGCGGCACCCGCACCCCGGCCCAGGGCGCGGAGATCGCCGTCACCATGGCCACCATCGACGACGACGGCCCCAACGGCGGCTTCTTCGACGAGAACGGCCCCGTGGCTTGGTGACAACGGGCGGCCAATGATGGGACAGGTGACGTGAAGGGACCATTCCTACACTCCGAGTGGAGGAATGGTCCCTTCCGAACGGCAAAGCAACTACCAGCCGATCTTGAAGGTGTGGGTGGCGCCGAGGGAGCCGGTGACGTCGACGGTGTGGGTGCCGACGCCGGCGACCTTGACGGTGATCGAGGTCTGCAGCTGGGTGGGGTCGGACAGTGCGAAGTTCCAGCCGCCCCAGCCCCGGGACCACAACACCGAGGCTGGGGCGGAGATCGAGACCCGCCCGACGGCGCCGGCGGCCCAGAAGTTGGCGCCGACGACGTCGGAGTCGAGCTGAACCGCTTGCACGGCAGCGGTGTTGGCCAGCACGCAGTAGCGGCCGCGGGCGCCGGCGGTCTCCCACGGCGTCGCGCCGGGCAGCACGACGTAGGCGTAGGTCGCGCCCTTGGGGTTGGCCCCGTGGTCGATGAGGATCTTCTGGAACCGCCGCGTGTACGGCACGGTGGTGCCGTGGGTGTTGGCCCCGGTGTCCACGCCGAACCAAGTGCCGGTGCGGTCTTCCCTTGACGCCACAGCGGTTGCGTCGTCCAGGAGCACGTAGCCGGCCACACCGTCGAGGTGCAGCCAGTGGCGGTCGGTCCGCAGCTTGCGGGTGCCGTTCTCGCCGAGGCTGCGGTTCTCGATGGTGGTGCGCACGTGCGCGCCGCTGGCGTCGGTGATGCCGGCGCCGAGGCAGACCACGCCGTCGGGGGTGAAGAACCACGACTTCTTGGCCGACAGGGTGCCGTCCTGGGAGATGAAGTCGAGCCCGAACGCGCCGTGCCGGTCGTCCCAGCGCGAGCCGCCGACCCACGGGGTGGTGGTGACCGGCGTGGTGGCCAGCAGCGGGGGCGTGGCGCCGTCCTTCTCGGTGGTGCCGGGCAGCAGCGTGGCGTCCACGGTCGGCCAGTACGCGTCGCTGTAGTTGCCCTGATCACCGGGCAGGAACGTGTACAGCACACCGTCGCCGGTGTACCAGCCGTGCATGTTCTGCCCGTTGATGGCCTCGTACCGGGTGATCCGGGTGGAGCCGACGCCGAGCGAGGCCGACCAGGTGGGCGTGATGTGCACCATCCGGTCCTGCTGCGGGAAGACGCGGTGCGTGGACACGGTGTGCGCGGCGTCCCTTGTGGACAGTTCCTTGGCGAACTCGACCTCGGGCACGCCGACCATCTGCAGGCCGCCGGAGAACCGGACCAGGTTCTCCACCTTGAAGTACGGCGCCCACTGGCCTTCCTTGATCCACTTGGTGGCCAGGGAGACCAGCTGCTTGCGGGTGGCGCCGGTGGCGTGCCGGGCCAGCAGCACGGCGGCGGCGGTGAGCTGGTGGCCGGCATCGTAGCCGGTCTCGCCCTGCCGGGACAGCATGCGGCCGCGGACGGGCTCCATCATCGCGCCGGAGGCGACGAAGGGCGCGTACACGTCGGCCACGGTGTCGTAGAACTTCTGCTTCACGTCCGCGGACAGCTGGGTCGCGGTGCCCTCGGTGACGTGGATGATGCCGGCCGCCGCCGTCAGCAGCACCAGGCCGTAGTGGCCGGGGTAGGGCACCACGCCGTGCTGGATGAATGAGCCGTCGGTGTGGTAGCCGTCGCCGGTGGTCACCCGGGCCACGAGGCTGGACACACCGCCGCCGACCTGGTCTGTGACCGCCGCGAGCGCGCTGACGATGCGCTGCTGGTCGCCGGACAGCGCGCCGGCCACGATGCTGATCAGCGACTTGTCGGCACGGTTGGCGCCGGTCTCGACCAGACCGGCCGTGTTGGTGCGGAAGTTGGGGTCGATGTTGAAGCGCAGCACGGGCTTCAGGTAGCGCTGCAACGCCTCGGGCGCGAGGTGCTCACGCACGCAGACCAGGGTCTGGATCACCCAGTACGGCACGCCGATCTCGTACGAGTACCAGTTGCCGATCTCGCCGGTGTTCTCGTTGTACTCAGTGCGGTACAAGGTTTCCAGCGCGGTGGCGATGCGCTCGGCCTGACCGGGCTTGGTCGACAGCGCGGAGCCGGGCGTCGCGAAGTCCACCGCGATGGTGCGCAACCGGTAGTACATCGTCGGGAAGTAGTTGCTGCCCGGGCCGACCGGCAGGTCGGTCCACAGCTGGTCGCCCGTGACGGTCATCGTCGAGTCGTACTGCACGGCCACTTCGTCGAGCGCCTTGACCGCCCCGGTTCTCTCCGCCGACGCGATGTTGCGTCCGACCTGGAGCTCCCGGTAGGCGGCGATGATCTTTTCCGCATCGCTGACGGGCGTGGTGTCGGCGGTGGCGACGCCGGAACCGATCGCTCCGGTCAGCGTGCCGACCGCCGCGGTGGAGACGCCCGCGACAACGCCGTATCGGAGCAGGTTCCTGCGGTTGATCGACATCCCCGCCTCCATTTCACGTATGTGAACACGCTTCACATTCTCGAAATATGGCGGTGAAATTAGTGTGACCGGCAGCACCTGTCAACGGCGCGGCAACGCCACCAGCGCGATCCCGGCGGCCGCGAGCAGGCCCGCCACCTCGACAATGGGGTCGATCCGGCCCGCCGGCAATACCAATGCCACGGCGGCCAGCGCCAGCACAGCGACCTGTATCAGCAGGTAGCGGCGCAATGGGCGGCGAAAAGCGGACAGGTGCAGCCGCGCGCCGATCGGCAGCACGCCGGCGATTCCGGCCAGCACGTGGCCCAGATGAAGCAAGGGAATCAGCAATAGTGCCAAAACGCCGAGGTTGTTCCCATCCGTGAACGCGGTGGCCACCGCGGCGCCGCCGATGAGCACGGTCATACCCGGCGAACTCGGCATCGCCACCGTGACCGCGATGACCACGAGGAACACGATCATCAGCGGGAAACCGAGCCCATGCAGTTCGAGCACGCCCAGCACGGCCAAACCGACCACGGCGATCGCCGCCCGCAGCCACCACGCCGACAGCCCCGGCTTGAGTTCCATGGTCATCGGCGCACCCGCCGGAGCAGGTCGGCGATCGAGGCGCCGTCCGACCACGACATGACGGCCACGCCGCGATCCCGCAAGGCGGTGAGCCGGGCGCTGTGCTCCAGCAGCAGCATCCGCCGCACGGCCTCGCCCCAGCGGTCGGTCTTGTCGGCGATCAGCTGCTGCGGCAACACATCCACCGCCAGCACGCGGTTGCCGCGTCGAGCGGCGTGCACAGCGACCTGCACGATGGCGTCGTCCAGGAACGGCGACAGCACCACAACCACCGCGCCGTGCGGCACCTGGTGCTCGTTCAGCACGGGCGACGCCGACCAGCCGGCCGCCGCCGCACACACCACGACCTGGTTGCGCAGCCGGAGAAGTTGCCGCCGGCCGACCCCCGGCTTCAGGCCCAGCTGCGGCCGGCCCAGGTCGACGAGGCCGACCCGGTCGCCCAGCCGCAGGTAGCTGGCCGCGAGCGAGACGGCGGCCCGCACGGAGGTGTCCATGCTGCCGCCGGGGCGGACCGTCGCGCCCATCAGCGAGACCGACCAGTCGGCCAGCTCCGGCACGACATCGGACCGGGTGTCTAGCGCGAGCACGATGTCCGCGTCGGCGGTGGCATGCCGCTCGCGCACGTACAACTCGTTGTTGTTGCTGCGCAAGGAGATCCGCCAGTCGATGCCGCGCAGCCGGTCCCCCGGCTGGAACGGCCGGATGTCGCGCAGCTCGACGCCGTCACCGGGGCGGCGGGAACGGTGCGCGCCGACCAGGCCGGCCGGTCGCGGCGGCAGCGGACCGACGGGCAGCTTGTCCAAGGGCGGCAACACGGTTCGGCTCATGTCGCTGCCGACCATGGGGCCGTGCACGACCATCCCTTCCGGGCCGGCCAGCAGGTGGTCGACCCGCACGTCCACACCCTCGCCCCACGCCTTGCGGCGCAGCGGGGCCGATATCCTCAGCACGGTCGCCGGCAGCAGGTGCACCCGCCCGGGGCCGCCGACTCCCTGGCTGGGCAACCGAATGGCCAGCAGTTCGGCGTTCTCGCCCGGCTCGATCTCGACGACGACCGACGGCGTGTCCGCGCTCTCGGCCGTGCGGGGCGGCGGCGTCACCTTGACCTTGGGCTCGCCCGCCGGCGGCGCCATCATGGCCAGCACGCCGGAGATCAGCAGCGGGGCCCCGATCAGCACCAGCTCGACCAGGTGCATGATCACGCCGACGACGACCAGTCCCACGCCGAGCAGCAGCGCGCGGCGCAGGGTCTCGGTGCCGTGCCAGGTCTCGTTGCGGCCGCCGGCCAGTGCCGCGCGGATCCGCTCCGCACGGTATCCACCACGCTCACCGCGGCTCATCGGCTGCTCGCCGGGCCCGGGACCTTGCCCAGCAGCTCCGTCACCACCTGCATGCCGGTCAGGCCCGAGGTCCACGTCTCCGGGCGCAGCACGAGCCGATGGGCCAGCGCCGCCACCGCGCACTCCTTGACGTCCTCGGGAAGCACGTGGTCACGCCCGTCCACAACGGACAACGCACGGGCCACGAGCGTCAGGGCCAGGGAACCACGTGGCGACGCGCCGACCTCGACCGCCGGGTGCGCGCGGGTGGCCGCGGCGAGATCCACGCAGTAGCGCAGGATGTCCTCGTCCACCGCGACCTTTTCCACCTCGGCCTGGAGTTCCGCCAGCCCGGCGGCGTCCACCACCGGCGCGACCTCGGTCTCCTCGCGCTGCCGGGCCAGCCGTCGGCGCAGCACCTCGATCTCCTCGTCGGCCGGCGGGTAGCCCACGTCCAGCCGCAGCAGGAACCGGTCGAGCTGGGCCTCCGGCAGCGGGTAGGTGCCCTCGTACTCCACGGGATTCGCGGTCGCCAGCACGTGGAACGGCCGGGGCAGAAGGAAAGTGCGGCCCTCGACCGTGACCTGCTTCTCCTGCATGGCCTCCAGCAGCGCCGACTGCGTCTTGGGCGGCGTGCGGTTGATCTCGTCGGCCAGCAGCAGCCCCGCGAACACCGGGCCCTGCCGGAAGGTGAAGTCCCTTGTGGACGGATCGTAGAGGAAGGACCCGGTGACGTCGGCCGGCAGCATGTCCGGCGTGCACTGGAGGCGGCGGAACTCCAGGCCCAGCGCCTGGGCCAGGCTGCGGGCCAGCAACGTCTTGCCCAGCCCGGGCACGTCCTCCAGCAGCACGTGACCGCCGGCCAGCACCGCCGCCAACGCCAGCCGCAGGGTGCGCCGCGCGCCGACGACGACTTCTCCGACGGCGTCGAGCACCGACTCGCTCGCGGTGGCCACGGCAGTCACAGTTCCTCCAGGCGCTTGAGCAGTTCCGCGAACCGTGCCGGGTTCGGCAGGGTCGCGGCGGGATGGGTGAGCAGCCGGTGCAGGTCGTCGCCGAGCAGCTCACGGGCCCGTGGGTCGTCGAGACCGATGTCCTCGCAGCCGGGTTGGCGGCGGATTCGGCCGAGGGCAAGGGATTGCAGCCGGGGGCGGACGCGGTTGGCGAACCGGATCGGGTCGCTCTCGGCGTCGGCCAGGCGGGCCCCGAGCGAGCTGGCGTGCGTGGCGATCGGGGCGGATCCGCCGGCCGGCAGCGGCTGCCAGCTCGGGTCCACCGGCGGCAGCAGGCGCGCGCCGAGGTAGGCCAGGCCGGCGACGGCCAGCGTGATCAGCACCGCCCACGGCAGCAGCGGCACGCCGATCAACACGTACTGCACGACCAGCGCGACCAGTGCGGTCAGGCCGGTGACAAGCCAGATCAACGGGCCGCCTCCAGGTCGGCGACGATCCGAACCAGCGCGTCGCCCGCCGCCTCGGCGTCCGCGTCGGTCACCCCTCCCGCGCGGCCGAACCGCGCGCGGCCGTAGAGGCGGCGGAGATCGTCCAGCGCATCGGGACTCACGGCATGCCCGGCCAGCACCGCGCCGACGAACTCGGTCGGCGTCTCGTGCGGCTGGCGTTCGGTGCCGGTCTCGGTGGCCGCCTGCTCCAGGCTCAACCACGCCGCCACCACCCGGTCCGACGGCGGGCCGCCCTCGCGTCGTCGCAGCTGGACGACCGCCCGCCGGCCGGCCTGGACGAGCAGGCCGAGCTGGCCGGCGCCGCCGTCGTCTTCGAGCTCACGGCCGTGCGGGGTGACCATCGCGCGCACCCGCCGACGGCGGCGCACCAACGTGATCAGCGAGATCACCGCGGCCACGCCCAGCAACAGGCCGACCACGCCGAGCACGAGGACCAGGTAGGTCAGCGGACTCGCGCTCTGGTCGGACTGTTCCGCTTTGGTCGGCGGCGGGACGTGGGTCGGTTCGGTGATGTGGCCCAGCTCCAGCGGCCGCAGCGTGAACGACACGGCTCCGCGCGCGGCGACCACTGCGAGCAGCAGCAGGGCCGCCAACGCCAGGATCCGGGGCGTGACACGCGACATGCTCGCAGAATGCACCATCTGACAGGCTGGCGGCATGGGATTGTTCACGATCGTGCAGGCTCGTGACGAGCTGGCGCGCCTTATGCCCGTTCTGGACGAGCTCGTCGCGCTGCGGGCCGACGCCGCCGAGCTGGCGTCCTCGCTGCAGCCCGGCGGGCGGCCGACGGCGCTGGGCGGGATGCCCGAGTGGAAGGCGGCGCAGGCGCGGCTGGACGAGCTGATGACCGTGGTGCAGGACACCGGGGCCGTGCTCAAGGGCTTCGCGCCGCTGCTGGTCGACTTCCCGGCCGACCTCGACGGCGTGCCGGTGCTGCTGTGCTGGCTGGAGGGCGACCGCGAGCTGGCCTGGTACCACCGCGACGACCTGGGCTTCGCCGGCCGCCGCCGGCTTGGCAACTGAACGTTCACTCAATTATCCTGGGCGCATGCGGACCCGCGACCCCGAGGCCAAGCGGCAGGCGCTGCTCGACGCCGCCCTGACCGAGTTCGCCGCGCACGGCATCAGCGGCGCGCGGATGGACCAGGTCGCCAAGCGCGCCGGGTGCAGCGCCGGGCTCGCGTACACCTACTTCAAGGGCAAGGACGAGCTGTTCGACGCCGTCTACGAGCAGATCGTGCGGCACACCATCAGCGAGGCGCCCATCGACGCCGAGGACTTGCCCGGCTACGCCGTGCGGCTCTACGACGCCAACGTGGCCAATCCCGAGGTCATGCGGCTGATCAACTGGTACCGCCTCGAACGGGGCGAGGCCGCGCTGGCCACCCCGCTGGCCCTCGAATCCACGCAGCACAAGGTCGACGCCGTCCGCGCCGCCCAGACCGCCGGCACGGTCTCCGACCGCTTCCGCGCCGAGGACCTCGTCGCCCTGGTCCAGCACACCGCCATGCTGTGGTTCGTCGACGACGTCGCCGCGCAGGACCGAGACTGCGTTCGCGCCACCATCGCCGAGGCCGTGCGGCGACTCGTCACGCCGTAAACCCGATTGCGTTGCCGCTGCGGGGTTGTGAGCATCGGCGGCTGACCGTGCACGACTCGCTTCGCGGCCTCGCCTTCGGCGAACAGTGGATCCTGCTCCCTTCGTCCGAAGTGGACGATGCGCTGGCCGCACGACGGGTGGCCGGCGGAACCTGGCCGTGGACCGACGACACCGCGATGACCCGGGTCCTCGTGACGCATCTACACGCTCATGGCGCCGTCGTCGAGCAGGCTCGGCGCCAGGCGTCGGTCACCCACGCGCACTCCCAGGCCGTGGCCGGGGCGATCGCCGTTGTCGACGTGGTTGGCGTCGTGCGAACCTAGTGATATCGAGCCGTGAAGCCGTTGTGGGTCTCGGCGTAGCGGTCGAACTGGCTCCGCAGCATGGCGGCGGCCTCCGGGCAGCGCCGCTCGAAGGCCGTCCAGCCGGCGAAGGCCAGCTCGGCCGGCAGCTCGACCAGGCCGGTGATCGCGTCCCACAGGGCCGGCCAGTTCATACCGTAGAAGTCGGGGAAGTTGAGGTCCCGCTTCAGCACGGTGTGCAGTTGGCGCTCGTCCTGGACGTCGGCGAGGTCGATGGCCAGACGCGGCGGTGGCGGCGGATCCTCGGGCTGCCCCCAGAACTCGGGCAGCCACCAGCACAGGCGGGCCGGATCGTCGGGCCAGGGCCGCTTCGAGTCGGAGAACTTCTCGAAGAAGTCCACGTCGAGGTCGATCGGCCGCCATGCCTGGTCCAGGGGCTCGTCCTCGGTCGGCGGCCGGACGTACTTGCGGCCGCGCTGGTCGCAGGCGCCGTAGGCGAGGTAGTTCCGCTGCGCTTCGTACAGCGAGGGCCGATTGGCGCCGCCCGGCCGGAAGGGCCAGCGGAACTGGACCCCGTCGTCCTCCCAGAAGCAGATGTCGCAGATGGCGTAGGACCGGGGCCAGCCGTCCTCGACATGGAAGACGAGATGGCCGCAGCACGGGCAGGGCCGCCGGCCGTCGTCGTCAGCCACCGGTGCTCTCGGCGGCCCGCTTGATCACGGCCAGGCGGCGGTCCCAGACCGAGGCCAGGCCGGCCAGGTAGCGGGAGGCGCCCTCCAGCGGGGCCGATTCGACCTGGTAGAGGACCTGGCGGCCGTCGCGGCGGGAGCTGACCAGGCCGGCCTGCTCCAGGACGAGCAGGTGCTTCATCACGGCCTGCCGGGACACCGGCAGCCGTGCGCCGAGGGTGGTCGCGCTGGCCTGCCCGAGCTCGGCCAGCACGTCGAGGAGCTGACGGCGGGTCGGGTCGGCCAGTGCGACGAGCACGGCGTCAACGCTCACATTCGGCCTTCGCCACGTCCAGCTGCATGCGCCATCCCTTGATGTTGCCTTCCCGGTGCTCGGCGGCGCGCAAGCCGCTCTCGACGACCTTCAGCGTGGTCGCCCCGTCGGCCTCGCTCAGCCAGAACTCCACGAGCGTCGTCGCCCGTTCGTCTCCGTCGTCCAGCCAACGGTACGACACGTAGCTGTGCGGCTCGGCCTTTTCCGTGCGGATCCTGAAGGTCCCGTACCGGGGGTCGACCACCACGTCAACGTCGTCGCTCTCGCGGCTGCGCGTCTGCCGGCTCCGGTCGCCGTCGCCGATCCACCAGCCGGCCTGGCTGACCAGCCCCCACACCCGCTCGGCCGGTGCGTTGATGACGATCTCGCGCTCGATGTCGTCCACGTTCTCTCCTCCTCGTGTGCTACCCCCAGGTTGCACCTCGGTGAGCAAAAGTGCAACCCATGGGTTTCACTTGAGGGTCAGACGGCCGGGTTGAGCATGCGGTCGTTGTACAGCTTGCGCATGTCGGTGGTGTTGACGTCGTCGTTGTCCATGAGGACGGACAGCTCGGCATCGGCCCGGGCGGCCGCCCCGCCGCGGGCCAGCATGACGGCCTCGTAGGCCCGAACGGCCTGGTCCAGGTCGTCGTGGGCGGCGACGGCGGCGGCCAGGTCGGAGCCGTCGATCAGGGCGAGATTAGCCCCGATGCCGTGCGGCGGCAGGAGATGGGCGGCGTCGCCGAGCAGGGTGACGCCGGGCACGTGCGCCCAGGAGTGACCGTCGGCGAAGGCGTGGATCGGACGATTGACGAAGCCGCCGTCGCTCTCGCGGATGAGGTCGAGCAGGCTCTCGTGCCAGCCCTCCAACCGACCGAGCACGTAGGCCCGCACGGCCTCGGTGTCGTCGAGGTCGACGCCGGCGGCGACGTGCCAGTCGAGGGGAAGGTCCTCGAACATCGCGTACGCGCGGACGTGCCCGTCGCTGTTGCGCTGCGCCCCCAGCATCACGGGGCGTTCGGTGTCGACCATGCTGCCCGCGCCGATGAGCTCGGCCAGCACGGGATGCCGGTTGTCGATGTCGTCGAAGTACGTCTCCAGCATCGACGTTCCCGTGTAGTCGGGTAGGGCAGCCGACACGGCCGGGCGGACCCGCGACCAGGCCCCGTCGGCTCCGATCACGAGGTCGAACATTTCCGTTGTGCCGTCGGCAAAAAGCACCTGCGTTTGGCCGTTGTCCGTCGTCACGCCGGCGATCGGCCGTCCCCAGTGGACAGTGCCGGGCTTGAGACCCGCAAGGCGATGGCCGACGCCGCGATGGCCCTGTTCGTCGCCCACGGCTACGACAACGTGGGCGTCAAGCACGTCGCCGACGCCGCCGACGTCTCCGTGACCACGCTGTTCAAGTACTTCCCCAGCAAGGAGGCCCTGGTCTTCGACGTGGACGGCGACGTCGAGGCCGCCCTCGTGGCGTGCAGCTGGCCCGCCGCTACCCCGACGAGGACTCGGCGCTCGACGCCGTCTTCGACCTGCTGGAGAGCGGCTGGGCTAGCCCCGGCGGCGCACCATCTCCGTGATCCAGACCGGGGCGAACGGCGAGGTGCAGTTCGGCGGCGTCGGATAGTCCTTGAGCACCTCCAGGCGCTCGCCGATGTCGACGGCGCGGGCCCGGTGCTCAGGGTGCTCAATACCGATCTGGGCCAGGCAGGTGTTCATCGCCCACTGGAGGCGCTCGGGGGCGTCCTTCATGCCGGCCTCGATGATGTCGAGCAGGCCGGCCAGGTCGAGCCCCTCGGGCTGCCGCACCACACGTTCGGCGGTCAGGGCCCAGCCGGCGCCGGCGACGACGGGATCGGGATCCTCGAACCAGGCCTGGCGCAACGACTCGGCGTGCGGGCTCTTCTTCACCACGTAGCCGACGTGCCAGTCGATGACCTTGGGCCAGCGCGCTTCGCGCAGCATCGCGTCGAGGTCGTCGCGACCGAAAGCCTTGGGGCGACAGATCAACAGCGCCAGCAGCCGGGCCGCGGTGTCGCCGGTGGCCCAGAGCTCGACCGAGAGTTCCTGTTGGGTCTTGAGCCGCTTGGCCACCGCCCGCAGCCGGCCGAGGTTCACCCCGTGGTCGTCGCCGTGCTTCTCGTTGACCGCGCGGACCTTGGGTTCCTCCATCGCGGCAAGCTCGGCCAGCAACCCGGCCACGGTCTCGGTCATACCGGTGAGCCTACGACCGCTGCCGCACGTGAGTGGCTCATTTCGCGCCAGACGCCACCTGAGCCACTCAGGTGGCGCCAAAACGCGAAGTGAGCCACTCACGTGACAGCTAGCGCACCACGATCGTGACGGTGACGGTCGTGGTCTTCGCCGGCAGCTTGTGGGTGTCGACGGCCAGGAACTCGCCGTCGTCCTGCACGCCGGCGGGGGTCATCTTGGCGTGGAGCTGGAACGGCGGCGCGGTGTTGGTGACACCGTCGATGCCGAAGTCGCTGTCGTTGCTGACGACGAGGGTGCGGCCGTGGTCGGGGGTGGCGACGCCCTCCACCTTGTCGTGGCCGAAGAAAGCGCCGGTGGGGTCGAGGCTGGTGACCAGCGCGCCGAAGTCGAGGGAGAGAGACTTGGCGACGGGCGTGATGCCGACCTTGGCCAGGTCGGCCGTGGCGGTCTTGGTGTCGTCGGTGCCGACGTAGGCGTCGATGGTCGCCTTGTTCGGGCCGACCAGCAGGCCGCCCTTGGCACCGTCGTAGCCGACGGCGCGGGGGCCGACATCGGTGGCGCCGGTGAGGTCGATCTTGAACAGCTTCTTGTACGCCCCGGGCTCCGCCTTGCCGTCCCGCTCGTCCACGAGGAACGTGGTGTCGGACAGGGCGGTGATCTCGCTCACCGCCCCGGAGTTGGTCTTCGGGTCGTCCAACAGGTACAGGAACTCGCGCGTGGCCCGGGTGCGCAGGTCATAGGTGACGATGCGCAACGTGGTGACGTTGCTGGGCTTCTTGGTCAGGTCGGGCTGCTGGAGGGCGGACTGCATGATGCCGACCAGGGTGCGGCCGTCGGGGGTGACGGTCAGGCCCTCCATGCCCTTGTTCGGCACACGGTTGGCCAGCTCGGCCGGCAGCGAGCCGTCGAACGGCGAAAGCCGTTGCAGCGCACGGCCGTTGCGATCGAAGTGGGTGACGAACGGGCCGTACTCGTCGGACACCCAGAAGGTGCCGTCCGTCAGGGCGACCAAGCCCTCGGAGTCGTAGCCGTTGGGGTCGGCGGACAGCGGGTTGCCGTTCAGGTCGACGATGGTCTCGCCGGTGTCGGCGGCGGTGTTGACCCGCCCCGAGTACGGGGTGCCGTCCTTGGCGCGCAACGGGATCGACCGCTCCAGCACGGCCTTCCCGTTCACCAGGCGGAACTTGCCGATGGCCGGGTCGAACGACGGCAGCGGCTCGACCTTCTCGCCGTTGGGGCCGTCGACATTGGGGCCACGGTCGGTGAGGCCGTAGTACTCGTCGCAGCTGCCGGGCGCCGGGGCCAGCGAGGAGCCGTAGGCGCCGGCGGTGATCGGCACGCCGCCGACCACGCCTAACGGCGGCAGGTGCGTGTCGTACAGCCGCACCGCGTCGGTCTCGGTGTAGGAGAAGGAATCCGTGCCGGTGAAGCCGGCGGCCGGGGTGTAGCGCAGCGTGCCGTCCTGGTCACGGACAACAGAGCCGTGTGCGGGGGTGGTGTGCGACACCACGGTTTCTCTCGCGGACACGGTCACGGGCTGACCGCGATGTGTGCGGTAGCCGGGGTCGGTGCTGGCGTCGGCGACGCCCGTGGCCAGCATGCCCGTAGCGACCAGGTTCAGGGCGACGACGCCGGCAGTGGCGACGATCCGATTGCGATTCACCGCAGGAGTGTCGTCACGGCAAGTGGACATCACGCGACCGCCGGGCGACGCGCCGGTGAACAAACGTGGCCCAAGCGGCGGTCACGCGGTAGACAACAGGAATGTCGGAACAGCAGGACTTCAACCGGACGGTGATCGAGGAGTTCCGGGCCAACGGGGGCCGCGTCGGCGGCCGGCTCGACGGCGTCGATCTGGTGCTGGTGACCCATACCGGCGCTCGGACCGGTCGGGCCCTGACCACGCCGCTCGGCCACGTCGTCGACGGGGACGACCTGGTGGTCGTCGCCGCCAACCGGGGCAGCGCCACCCACCCGTCCTGGTACCACAACATGGTCGCCAACCCTGACGTCACGGTCGAGGTCGGATCCGCCACGTACCAGGCGAAAGCGGTCGTCGCGACCGGTGACGAGCGGGCCCGGCTGTGGGACAGGATCGCCGCGCTGAAGCCGTTCCTGCTCGACTTCCAGGACAAGGCCGGCCCGCGTGAGATCCCCCTCGTCGTGCTCCGCCGCGCGTGATCGGCCGTCTGCACCACGTCGAGCTCTGGGTTCCCGACCTGGCCCGCGCCATCCGGAGCTGGGGCTGGCTGCTCGGCGAACTGGGCTACGAGCAGTTCCAGGACTGGCCGCACGGCCGCAGCTGGCGCCTCGGCGAGACCTACCTCGTGGTCGAGCAGTCCCCCGCGCTCACCGCCGCCGAGCACGACCGCCGACGGCCCGGCCTCAACCACCTCGCCTTCCACGTCGGCGACCGGCTCGACGCTCTGGTCGAAGCCGCCCCGGCGCACGGATGGACCCTGCTGTTCGCGGATCGGCACCCGTACGCCGGCGGCCCTCAGCACCACGCCGGCTACCTGGCCGACGAGGACGGCTTCGAGGTGGAGCTGGTCAGCGGTCGGTGAAGGCGTCGGCGACGCGGAGGCCGCTGACGCCCTGCGCGCGCAGCCGACTGTCCACAACGGACTCGATGACGCGGGTGCCGACGGCGTGGAAGAAGGTTCCCGTGCCGAGCCGGAGAAACTCAGTGTCCCGATAGGACGATCCCGGCAATGCCTCGGCCGGCACCCTTTCCTTCAGTGCCGCGGTGGCCTCGCGGGTGATGCGCAGCGCGGCGAGATCGGCCGTTGAGCGCAGGTGTCATAACTGGACCGGTGTGCCCTGCTGTCCGCCATGGCGTTGACGCAGCTGCACCCCGTCGAGCAGCCTGGCCCGACGGCCGGCGAGCTCAGCTTGCAGGCTCCACGACACCCGCGAGGTGTAGTGTCAGCTCCACCGGGAGCATTTCGCGTGTCGGCAGTCAGGCCGACGCCGTCCCCGGCGCACCCCCAGGTCGGTCGCGGTGCGGCCGAGGGCGAGGAGACCGACATGTCGTCGGGTCCGACCATGACCATCCACTTCAGACAGTTGACGCAGCCGGACGAGGCGCGGTGGCGGCTGATCCCCGCGGAAGCGGCGGCCGAGACCGTCCAGGGCGGCTGCGCGGTGTGCCCCCATCCGGCCGACGCGCACGACGAGATCGGCGTCCGGTTCTGCGCCGCGACAGCCGCCGGCAAGTTCGAGCGCGGATGCGTCTGCCCCACCCCCTGACCACCACCGGAACCTCTCGGCGCCGCTCAGCGTTGTCGGATGGACGGTGACCGCACCCGTTCGTCGCGCGTGCCGGTCACGCCGACGATCGCGGGGCGAGGCGTCACCGCCGGCCAGCACGAGCATCGGACATCCATGACGTCGACCGACCCCGGACCGGCTGCCACGCGACGCGGCACCGAATTCGCCGACCTGACCCGCGTGATCAAGCAGCACGGCCTGCTCGACCGCAGGCGCCGCAGCTACGCCGCCAAGTTCGCGGTCAACGCGATCCTGCTGGTCGGCGGGTGGACGGCGTTCTTCGTGCTAGGGTCGTCTTGGTGGCAGGTCGCCACGGCGGTGTTCCTCGCGCTGGTGCACACCCAGCTCGCGTTCATCGGCCACGACGCCGGCCACAAGCAGATCTTCGCCAGCAGGCGGGGCAACGACATCGTCGGCCACGTGCATGCCGGCCTGGTCGGCATGAGCTACGGCTGGTGGATCGGCAAGCACAATCGCCACCACGCCAATCCCAACCATGAGGACGAAGACCCGGACATCCAGATCTCGGTGCTGGCCTTCACCAGCGACCAGGCCGCCGCCAAACGGGGTGTGCTGCGCTGGCTGACCCGGTACCAGGCCGCGCTGTTCTTCCCGCTGCTGCTGGCGGAGGGGGTGGCCCTGCACGTCTCCGGCGTCAAGGCCGTGCTGCGGCGCGAGGTCAAGGCGGTGCGGCTGGAGGGGGCGCTGCTGGCGGCGCACGTCGTCGGCTACCTGGCGGCGGTGTTCTGGGTGCTGTCCCCGGTGCAGGCGCTGGTGTTCATCGCCGTGCACCAGGGATTGTGGGGTGTCTACATGGGATGCTCGTTCGCCCCCAACCACAAGGGCATGCCGACCGTGTCGGCCGGGCAGCGGCTGGACTTCCTGCGCAAGCAGGTGCTGACCTCCCGCAACGTGCGCGGCGGCCGGGTCGTCGACTTCCTGCTGGGCGGGCTGAACTACCAGATCGAGCACCACCTGTTCCCCAACATGCCCAGGGTCAACCTGCGCCGGGCCCAACCGCTCGTGCAGCAGTTCTGCGCCCACAACGGCATTCCGTACAGCCAGACCAGCGCGCTGGGCTCCTACCGCCAGGTGCTGAGTCATCTCCACGCCATCGGCGCGCCACTGCGCCAAGCGAAAGGACACTGATCACCATTCAGACCACCGACGTGACGGACGAGCGCCCCGAGGTGTCCGCCCTCCAGTTCAGCCACCCCACCCCGGGCGCGCCGCTCATGCCGACCGACGCGCACCCCTGCGCCCCGGTGCGGTTTCTCGCGCCGGCCGACGACGACGTGGCGACGACCGCGCCGCGGCCTCGGGGTGGACACGCGGGGTAGCTTGAGGATGGCGCCGTTCTCGCGGCCGCCAGCATCGGTCGCCGGCCGGCCGAGTCAGGAGGACCGACATGACGTCGGGCCCGCACTCCCACTCAAATCCCGCGCCGTCGCTGCGATTGCGGCTCAAACCCAAGGGACCGGTGACCGGCTACGTCGACGGCGGCTGGTGGCCGCACAGCCGTGACCTGGCCGCCGAACTCCCC
Source organism: Kutzneria sp. NPDC051319 (assembly GCF_040682195.1). Classification (NCBI taxonomy): domain Bacteria; kingdom Bacillati; phylum Actinomycetota; class Actinomycetes; order Pseudonocardiales; family Pseudonocardiaceae; genus Kutzneria; species Kutzneria sp. NPDC051319. The sequence continues at coordinate 19,434 of NZ_JBFBAM010000084.1, forward strand.
GAACTGGCCGCGGTGCTGTCGGTCCGGCTGGGGCCGATCCAGCGGATCGCCTACGCGATGGACACGTGGGAGACGGCGCCGAACCGGGTCGATGTCGACGGACGGCACGTCCGCATGGAGGGATTCCGTTCCCAGGACCGCGACACCGTCGCGGTGACCGGGTTGAACGGGCAGCGCCTCAGCCTGCTGGTCGTGCCGCCGGACGCCGGCGACACCGCCGGGCACGACGCGATGATGGCGGCGGCGCACCGGGACAACGCCGACAGCCCGTCGTCGATTCTGCGCGGCGCACGCGTTCGCCGTGGCGCCGCGACAAGCTCAACACCCTGAACTTGGCTGATTGCGTCCAGCCAGGACGGGAGCGCCGGCACAACGTCGAGCCGGCCGTGTGTTCGACTCCCCGTGGTCTCGTGACCGCTGGGCCGCCCCGGCTGACCGCATCCGTGCGACGAAGCCGATGGCGCCCACCGTGGGAAACGCCGAACCCGGCCGGCTCGGACCGGACTCCCGTGCCGGGCCGGTGGCGGACACAACCGTCACCGGCCCTCCCTGTATCCGGCGTCAGTCCAGGCCGGCCAGCAGATCCGTCTCGGTGATGCCCGGGCCCTGGCCCTCGCGGATGAACCACTCGGTGCCGAAGGTCTCGGCGAAGTGCTTCTCGGGCATGGCCAGGAACGGCGATTCCTCGGAGATCTGGCTGACATGGGCCCGCATCGCGGCGCGCTTGGCCTCGGCGTAACGGGTGACGTCGACCCGGGCCGTCAGCTCGGCCGCCGGCTTGCCGAACTCGTGGCCGTCGAAGTCGGGGATCTCGGCGCCGGTCTCCTCGGCGTAACGCCGCCACCGCGCGTAGGACTCCTCGCGGTTGGACGTGTGCTGGTAGACCCGGGGTGTGCCGGCGATCTCGGCGGCACGCCGGCCGACGCGGTGCACCTGGATGTGGTCGGGGTGCCCGTAGCCGCCGTTGTCGTCGTCGAAGGTGATGACGTCGGCGTTCTCCTCGACGAGGATCGCGGCCAGCTTGCGCGCAGCCTCCTCGACCGAGGCGTTCCAGAAGGCCTCGGGGGCGGAGTTCTGCTCCCAGCCCATCATCCCGGAGTCGTGGTATCCCAGGAACTCCAGCCGCTTCACGCCGAGAACGTCGGCGGCCGCCTGGGTTTCCGCGGCCCGCCGCTCGACGAGGGTCTCCCCCTCGGCCAGCAGGCCCTCGGGAATCTCGCCGAGTTCGCCGCCGGTCGCCACGACGAGCACCACCCGGTGCCCCTCGCCCGCGGCCTTGCGCATCGTGCCGCCCACGGTGATCGACTCGTCGTCGGGGTGGGCCTGGAAGGTGACGAAGGTAGCCATCAGTCGTTCGGCCTCTGCTCGGCGAGGAACTGCTCGAACTGGTCGCCCAGCTCGTCAGCGGTCGGCATCTGCTCCAGCACGTCGCTGAGCAGGCTCGGCTTGCCCGCGGCCTCGGCGAAGGTGTCGTACTGCCGTTCCAGCGCGTGCACGACGTCGGCGACCTCGGCCGACTCGCTCACCTGGCGGTCGATCTCCACCGCCGCGCGGCGGGCGGCCTCCCGCAGCGAGTCGTCGGGCAGGTCCAGCCCGGTCGCCTTGACGATCGCGTCCAGCAGCGTGACGGCCGCGGTCGGGTAGGCGGTCTGGGCCAGGTAGTGCGGCACGTGCGCGGCGTAGCCCACGGCGTCGCGGTCGGCCTCGCCCAGGCGGAACTCCAGCAGGGCGGTGATGCTGGCCGGAACCTGGAGCGTGTTGGGCATCTGCTGGTGGTCGCCGACCAGCTCGGGCCGCGTGGCATGCGCGGTGACGCCCAGCGCCCGCGTGTGCGGGGCGCCCATGGGGATGCCGTGGAAGCTGGCCACCAGCCGCACGCCCCAGCGGTCCATCAGCGCCTTCACGGCGGCGATGAACAGTTCCCACTCGTGGTCCGGCTCCGGGCCGTTGAGGATCAGGAACGGCGTGCCGGCGGTGTCGTGCAGCAGGCGCACGTCCAGCGTGGGAGTCTGGTAGCTCTCCCAGCGGTCGGTGCTGTACGTCATGATCGGCCGCCGCGACCGGTAGTCGATCAGGCGGTCCACGTCGAAGGTCGCGACCACCCGGTTCTCGAACCGCTCCAGCAGGTGCTCGACCACCAGCTTGCCGGCGCTGCCCGCGTCGACGAAGCCGTCGAAGTTCACCAGGAGCACCGAGCCGTCCAGGTCGGGTGTGTCCGAGTCGACCTCGACCAGGTCCTCCGGATCCCGTGCCACCGCTACCTCCCACACCAGCCGTACAGAGCTCTGTAGTTGTACAACGTGCGACCGGATCGAATTCATCCCCGCCGGTCAGCTATAGTCAACGCTTGAACAATCAAAGCTAGGTCACCTGAGGGGACGACGTGAAGCTGACCCCGCTGGCCATGGCGGTGTTGGAGCTCCTGCTGGAGAAGCCGATGCATCCGTACGAGATGTCCCAGGTGATGCGGGCCAGGCACATCGAGGCCAAGGCCAACGTGAAACCCGGGTCGCTGTACCACGCGGTGGAGCGGCTGGAGTCGCACGGCCACATCGAGGTGGTGGACACGCAGCGGGAGGGCCGTCGGCCGGAGCGGACCGTCTACGGGGTGACCGAGGCCGGCAGGGACGCGTTCGTGGCGCGGGCCAAGGCGATGCTCGGCGCGGTCGCGCCGGAGTACCCCGAGTACGCCAGCGGGCTGTCCGCGCTCAGCGAGCTCGACCGCGAGGACTCGCTGGCCGAGCTGCGCACCCGTGCGCTGAAACTGCAGGCCGAGGCGGCCGCGGACCAGGTCATCATGGACAGCCTCGAAGCCAAGCCGCTGCCGCTCGTGTACTGGCTGGACGTGCGGTTCATGGCCGCCCGGCGGGAGTTCGAGCTGGCCTGGACCAAGCAACTGATCGAGGACATCACCACCGGCCGGGTCGAATGGGTGCCCGCCGAGAGCGAGGACGAGGCGTGAGCGAGCCTGCGAGCGAGCCATTCAACACAGAGCGTCCGCGAACGCGGACACCGAGCGCCAGCGAGGTGCCGCAGTGAACGACAGACCGGTCAACCCGTGGGGCGCGCTGGCCGCGCTCTGTATCGGCTTCTTCATGATCCTGCTGGACGCGACCATCGTGTCCATCGCCATCCCGGCCATGCTGCGCGGGCTGAACGCCAGCCTGAACGCCGTGGTCTGGGTGACGAGCATCTACCTGCTCACCTACGCCGTGCCGATGCTGTTCACCAGCCGGCTCGGGGACCGGTTCGGTCCCAAGCGGGTCTTCATGGCCGGCCTGGTGCTGTTCACGCTGGCCTCGCTGTGGTGCGGGCTGGCCGGCGACGTCGGCACCCTGATCGCCGCCCGCGGCGTGCAGGGCATCGGCGCCGCCCTGATGACGCCACAGACGCTGTCGTTCATCAGCTTCCTGTTCCCGCCGGCCCGGCGCGGCGCCGCCATGGGCGTGTGGGGCGGGATCGCCGGCCTGGCCACCGTCACCGGGCCGCTGCTCGGCGGCGTGCTGGTGGACAACTTCGGCTGGCAGTGGATCTTCTACGTCAACGTGCCGATCGGCGTGATCGCCGTGGTCCTGGGCATGATCCTGGTGCCCGACTGGCGGCCCGGCACCGCGCACGCCTTCGACGTGCCCGGAATCCTGTTGTCCGGCCTCGGTCTGCTGCTGGTCGTGTTCGGCCTGCAGAACGGCCAGCAGTACAACTGGGGCGAGGTGTGGGGCGGCGTCACCGTCTTCGAGATCATCGCCGCCGGTGTCGTGCTGCTGGTGGCTTTTGTCTTCTGGCAACGCTTCAACCGCCGCGAGCCCCTGCTGCCGCTGCACATCTTCGGCAACCGCAACTTCTCCAGCGGCGTGCTGGCCTCGGTGACCGTCGGCTTCACCATGACCGGCATGTTCTTCCCGATCGTGATCTACCTCCAGACCGTGCTCGGCATGACTCCCCTGCACGCCGGCCTGCTCACCGCCCCCATGTCCCTGCTGTCCGGGGTCGTCGCCCCGTTCGCCGGGCGGTTGTCCGACAAGGTCAACGCCAAGTTCCTGCTGGTGTTCGGCCTGGTCGCGCTGGCCGCCGGCCTGGCCTGGATCTCCTTGCAGGTCACGCCGACCACCTCGCCGTACGCGCTGATCCCCGCGTTGTTGTTGTGCGGCTTGGGCATCGGCTTCATCTTCTCCCCCATGAGCGCCGTGACCATGGGTTCGGTGCCCCGGGAGCTCACCGGCTCCGCCTCCGGCATCTTCAACACCGCCCGCCAGGTCGGCGGCGTGCTCGGCTCCGCCGCCGTGGGCGTGCTACTCCAGGCCCGCATCACCGCCTCGCTGGCCGCCTCCACCGCCGACCTGCCGCCCCAGATCCGCGCGGGCCTGTCCAGCGCCGCCAACGTCGAGGGCGGCGCCCCCTCCGACTTCGGCTCCGTGCCCGATTCCGTGCGCCAGCAGGTCACCGACGCCATCCACAGTGGACTCACCACCGCCGCCGCCCAGACCCTCTGGCTCCCCGCCGCCTTCCTCCTGCTGGGCGCCCTGGCCGCCCTCACCATGCGCACCAGCCGCCGGGTCGTGCGTCAAGCTCCAGAGGCGGCGGTCAGCCCCACCACTGGACCATGACGATGTGGACCTCACGCTGGTGTTCGAGGATCAGGTAGATCACCTGGCCGGCGGCGTCCGGGCCGAATTTCCAGCGGCGCAGCTCGGCCCCGGGTTTGCTCTTGTGCTGGGGAGCGCCGTTCCATGGGGCAAGCTCAAGAACGGGGTAGACCTCGGCCAACGCCGACGCCGCCCCTGGCGGCAGCGCGTCGATCTGTTCCTGAGCCTCGGGTAGACCTCGAGGCGGTACATCTAGCCGGCAAGCCTCGCCTGGATACGCGCCATCATCTCTTCACCCGAGATGCTGCCGGCCGGGGCCTTGCCGGTTGCCAGCGTGCGCTCGACCGTCGCCATCATGCGGGCATAGCTACCGGGGCGCTTCAGCTCCGTATAGGCCATCAGCCGCCAGCTGCCGAGCATCTCCCGCACTCCGGCCAGGCTGTGGGTCTGGTTCGCCTCCTTGAGCACGACGGCCCACTCGCTGTCGAACGCGGCAAGCATCTGCCCCGTCAGACAGGCACGAATCGCTTCCGGTTCCGCCTCCGGCGGAACCGGCTCCGCGTCGTGCTCGTACTCCGGCATTGCCATGTCTCGACGGTAGCAGGTGGGGCGCTGACCACAAGTGAGTACATACCGTGACGAGAAATATCACCAAGGGTGACCGGAGTGCGCTCGATCGAGGGGATCAAGCGCGCTCCGGTCGGGACCGCTAGGGCAGGACCTGGATCTTGCGGCCCTTGCCGGCCTTGAACTGCTCCAGGGCCGCGGCGTAGTCGTCCAGCGGCAGGCGGTCGCTGATGAAGATCTCCGGGTCGAGCACGCCGCCGGCGAAGAGGTCGGCGGCGCGCTCGTAGCTGTGGAGCACGGCCATGGAGCCGGTGATGGTGATCTCCTGGTTGTAGATCCTGTACGGGTCGATCTCCACGCGGGCGGCGTAGTCGGCCACGCCGAACTGGAGGAAAGTGCCGCCCTTGGCGACACGGCCGAGGCCGTCCTGGATGGCGCGGGCGTTGCCGGTGGCGTCGATGACGACGTCCCAGCCGCCGCGGTCCAGCTCGTCGGCGCTGGTGGCGACGGCGGTGCAGCCGAGCTGACGGGCGGTGGCCAGGCGCTCCTCGTTGAGGTCGACGACCTCGATGGACGCCGCGCCGGTGAGCTTGCCCAGCTCCAACATCATCAGGCCCATGGTGCCGGAGCCGTAGATCAGCACGGACGTCGCCAGCTGGGAACGCAGCACGTCGTAGCCCCGCACGGCGCAGGACAGGGGCTCGATCAGGGCGGCGTCCTCGGTCCGCACGTGATCGGGCAGCTTGACGCAGTTGGCCACGGGCGCGACGGCGAACTCGGCGGCCCCACCGGCGGTGGAGACGCCGATGCCGCCCCAGCGCTCGCACAGGTTGTTGCGCCCGGACCGGCAGTACCGGCACTCGAAGCAGTACAGGGACGGGTCGACGGCCACCCGGTCGCCGACGGCCACCTCGGTGACGTCGGCGCCGATCTCGGCCACCACGCCGGCGAACTCGTGGCCGGGGATCACGGGCAGCGTCGGCGCGAACTCGCCCTGCAGGATGTGCAGGTCGGTGCCGCACAGCCCACAGGCGGACACGTCCACCACGACCTGGCGGCGTCCGGGCGCCGGATCGTCCACGGTGGTCACTTCCACCTGGCCGACCCCGCTGATGACGGCTGCCTTCACTTCACGGCTCCCAACGACAGGCCCTGGACCAACTTGTCCTGGGCGGCGAAACCCGCGGCCAGCACCGGCAGTGAGATCACCGTCGCGGCCGCGCACACCTTGGCCAGGAACAGCCCCTGGCTGGTGACGAAACTGGTGAGGAACACCGGCGCGGTGCCCGCGACCACGCCGGTCAGCACCCGGGCGAACAGCAGCTCGTTCCAGCTGAAGATGAAGCAGATCAACGAGGTCGCGGCGATGCCGGGCATGGCGACCGGGGCCACCACCCGCCGCAGCGTGGTGACCAGCCCGGCCCCGTCCAGCTGCGCGGCCTCCAGCATCTCCACCGGCACCTCGGCCAGGAACGACCGCATCAGCCACACCGCGATCGGCAGGTTCATCGAGGTGTAGAGAATGGTCAGGAACGAGATGTTGTCCAGCAGCCCGGAGAACTGGGCGAACAGGTAGATCGGCAGGGTGCCGGCCACCACCGGCAGCATCTTGGTGGACAGGAAGAAGAACAGCACGTCCGACCACTTGCGCACGGGCTTGATCGACAGCGCGTAGGCGGCGGGAATGGCCAGCAGCAGCACGATGACCGTGGACCCGATGCTGGCGCTGGCCGAGTTGATCAGCGGCGGCCACGGGCTGGCCCCGCTGCCGGCGCCGAAGAACTCCTCGTAGCCGCTCAGGGTCAGCGGCGCGAGCAGGGACGGCGGATTGGTGGCGGCGTCGGACTCGCTGTGGAAGGAGGTCAGCACCATCCACAGCACCGGCAGCGCGAACAGGATGCCGGCCAGCCAGGCGAACAGGCCCCACGGCCGCCACGCCTTGCGCGTCATGACTTCACCTCGTTGCGCAGCAGGGAGGACACGACACGCAGGGCGAAGGTGGCGATGACGATGGAGGCGATCACCACGATGACGCCGGCCGCCGACGCCTGCCCGTAGTCGTGGGCCTGGAAGAAGGTCTGGTAGATGGTGTACGGCAGGTTCGCGGTGCCCAGGCCGCCGGAGGTGATGGTGAACACCGCGTCGAAGTTCTGCACGATGTAGATCGATCCGAGCAGCCCACCCAGCTCCAGGTACTGCCGCAGGTGCGGCAGCGTCAGGTAGCGGAAGATCTGCCACGGCGTGGCGCCGTCCATCCGGGCCGCCTCGATGGCGTCGAACGGCCTGCTTTGCAGCCCCGCCAACAGGATCAGCATCATGAACGGCGTCCACTGCCACACCAGGGCGGCCTCGACGGCGATCTTGGGCATCGTGGAGATCCAGTCCGGCTGCGGCGGCGCCGTCCCGCCGAACAGCCCCCAGATCCACGTCAGAGCGCCGTTGAGCAGGCCGTACTCGGGGTTGTAGAGCACGTGCTTCCACAGCAGCGCGGCGGCCACCGGCACCACCAGGAACGGCGCGATCAGCATCGTCCGCACGAGACCGCGGCCGCGGAAACGCTGGTCCAGCAACAAGGCCAGGCCGAGCCCCAGCAGCAGGCTCACCACCACCACGGCAACCGTGAGGATCACCGTGGACACCACCGACGAGCGCAGCGCGTCGTCGGTGGCGACCGCGATGTAGTTGCCCAGACCGGCGAAGCCCTGGTTGCTCGGATCCAGCGCGTTCCAGCGCAGGAAGGAGATGATCAGGGTCGCGACGAACGGCAGCTGGGTGATGATGATCGTGAACACCAGGGCGGGCAGCAGCGGCGCCCGGCGGGCCCACTCGGCGGCCCGCTTGGGCCCACGGTTCACCGAGGTCGCCAGCGGTCGGTCCAGGGTCTGGGTGGCCATGTCACTTGCCCTGGTACTTGGTGGCGACCTGCGCGGCCAGCTGCTGCGACGCCTCGAGCGCGGCGTCCACCGTGGTCGATCCGGCGATGGCCGAGCTGATCTGCTGCGACACCTTGGTGCCCAGGTCGGTGAACTCCGGGATGTCGACGAACTGGATGCCCAGTGTCGGCCGCGGCTGCACGCCCGGGTTCTTCGGATCGGCGGAGCTGATCGCGTTCTTGGTCTGCTCGGCGAACGCGCCGGCCGTCTTCACGTAATCCGGGTTCTCGTACGTCGAGGCGCGCTTGCCGGCGGGCACGCGGGACCAGCCCAGCTGCTTGCCGACCAGGTTCTCGTAGTCCTTGCTGGAGGCCCAGGAGATGAACTTCCAGGCGTTGTCCTGCTTCTTCGACGCCTTCTGCACGCCCCAGGCCCAGGTGTAGAGCCAGCCGGCCGACTTGGTCTTCATGACCGGGGCCGGCACGTAGCCGAGCTTGCCGGCGACCGGGGATTCCTTGGCCTCCAACGAACCGGCGGCCGAGGTCGCGTCGTACCACATGGCGACCTTGCCCTGCTCCAGGTTGTTGAGGCACTCGGAGAAGCCGGCCTGCGGGGCTCCGGACTCACCGTGCGCCTTGACCAGGTCCACGTAGAACTGGGTGGCCTGCTTGAACTCCGGGCTGGTCAGCTGGGCCTGCCAGTCCTTGGTGAACCAGGTGCCGCCGAAGGTGTTGACGACGGTGTCGAGCGGGGCCATCACCTCGCCCCAGCCGGGCTGCCCGCGCAGGCAGATGCCCTTCATGCCCGGCTGCGCCCCGTCGGCCTGCGCGGCCAGGTCGGCCACCTGCTGCCACGTCGGGTTGGCCGGCATGGTCAGACCCTTGGCCTCGAAGACGTCCTTGCGGTACATGAGGAAAGAGGACTCGCCGTAGAACGGCTCGCCGTAGACCTTGCCGTCCTCCGCGGTCAGCGACACCCGCATCGGCTCCAGGATGTCGTTCTGGTCGAACGCGGTGTCCTTGCCGATGTGCTCGTCCAGCGGCGCGAGCCAGCCGTTCTTGGCGTAGAAGGGGATCTCGTAGTTGCTGATGGTGGCGACGTCGTACTGGCCGGCCTGGCTGGAGAAGTCCTGGCTGATCTTGTCGCGGACGTCGTTCTCCGGCAGCACGGTGAAGTTGACCGTGATGCCGGTCTGCTTGGTGAAGTTGTCGGCCGTGAGCTTCTGCAGGTCGACCATCTGAGGGTTGTTCACCATCAGCACGTTGATCGAGTTCGCGCCGCCGGCGCCCCCGCCACCCGCGCCGCTGCACGCGGTCAGCGCCGCGGCCACCAGCATCGCACCCGTCGCCGCACCCACGGCCCGGCGTGCTCCGATTCGCGCCATCCGAGACATCTCCTCGTTTTTCCTGTAATGCCTGGGCATAACGGACAGCCCCCAAGTCCCGGTGGCGCGCACCGGGAGTCCTCGATCAGACGCGGACGATCTTCGGCCCCAGCACCGCGTAGCGCTGACCGTCCGCTGTGGACAGTCCGGTGTCGGTGACGATGGCCTCGAAGTCCGCGATGTCGGCGAACCGGCTGAAGCTGGCCACGCCGAACTTGGTGTGCACGCCGGCGAAGACGCGCCGCCGGGACACCGCGACGGCCTTCGCCTTGACCGCGCCGACCGCCGGGTCGGGTGTGGTCAGGCCGTGCTCGCGGGAGATCCCGTTGGCCCCTATGTAAGCCAGGTCGATCACCATCTCGCCCAGCATGCGCAGCACCCAGTGGTCCACGGTCGCCAAAGTGTGCCCGCGCAGTCGCCCGCCCAGCAGCAGCACGGTGACGCTGGGCGTGCTCGACAGCGCCGCGGCCGCCGGCAGCGACGCGGTCACGACCGTCAGCGGGCGGTCGGTCGGCAGCGACTCGGCCACCAGCTGCGGGGTGAAGCCCTCGTCGATGAACACGGTCTCCGCGTCGCCCAGCCGGTCCGCAGCGGCACGGGCGATGCGCCGCTTCTCGGGCAGGTGCGAGGTCGCGCGGTAGGCGATGCCGGTCTCGTAGCCCGCGGTCTCCACCGGCACCGCACCACCGTGGGTGCGGCGCACCAGCCCGTGCTGGTCGAGCAGCTTCAGGTCGCGGCGGACGGTCTCCGGCGCGACGTCCAGCTCGGTCGCCACGTCGCCGACGTCCACCCGCCCGTTGGCCCGCGCGCGGGCCAGGATCCGGCGCTGGCGCTCGTCCGCCTGCATCGAAACCCACCTCCACGTGCTGTGTTGACTCGGGCATTGACCGGCCCGTTCGGGCAGGAATCAGGTTTAACACCGTCGTCACGGTGTGGCCAGCGCCACAGTGGGCGCCGCGCTGCCCGATTTTCGCCCGTTTGAGTGGCGCTCAGCTGCTATCGCCATGGTCGACGGCCCGTGTTGTGCCCGTTTCCCGGCGTGACGGTGCCCGTATTCACCGGATGCGGTTAACTGGTGCGCATGGGCAGCACCATTTCGGACGTCGTCCGCTGGGCCGTCGTCGTGACCATGGCCGGACCGCTGGCGCTGGTCGGCACACCGGCCCCGCTCGCGACCAACAGCCCGCTCCCCTCGGGGCTGTCCACCGACCAGCTGGTCGGGCAGCGGGTCATCTACTCGTACCCGGGCGCGACGCCGCCGCAGACGCTGCTGGACCGGATCCGCCAGGGCCGGGTCGGCGGCGTGATCTTCTTCAGCGAGAACATCAAGTCCACCGCCCAGATCACCGGCGTGGTCGGCCAGCTGCGGCAGGCCGCCGCGCAGAGCCCCGTGCACCAGCCGCTGCTGCTCATGACCGACCAGGAGGGCGGCCTGGTGCGACGGCTGCCCGGCGCGCCGACCATGTCGGAGAAGCAGATCGGGCAGGCCGCCGACGCGCAGCAGCAGGCCGCCGCCGCGGGCGACGGGGCCGGCAGGAACCTGGCCGGCGTCGGCATGAACTTCAATCTCGCGCCCGTGCTGGACGTCTTCCGCACGCCCGGCGACTTCGACGACTCGGCCCAGCGCTCCTACAGCCAGGACCCGGCCAAGGTGAACACGCTCGGCCAGGCCTTCGTCACCGCGCAGCAGCAGACCGGCGTCGCCGCCACGGTCAAGCACTTCCCCGGCCTCGGCTCGGCCACCACCCAGCAGAACACCGACGAGCAGCCGGTCACGCTCACCGCCTCCGCCGACACGCTGCGCTCCGTCGACGAGGCCGCCTACCCGGGCTCGATCGCCGCCGGCGTGAAGTCCGTGATGCTGTCCTGGGCCATCTACCCCGCGCTCGACACGAAGCCGGCCGGCATGTCCGCCACGATCATCAACCAGGAGCTGCGCGGCCGGCTGGGCTTCAAGGGCGTCACCATCACCGACGCCCTGGAGGCCGGCTCCCTGCAAGCCTTCGGCGACACCGGCCAGCGCGCCGTCACCGCCGCCGGCGCCGGCATGGACCTCATCCTGTGCTCCGGCCGCGACGTCAGCCAGGGCGACCAGGCCGCCGCCGCGATCTCCGCCGCCGTCACGTCCAACAAGCTGGACCACAGCGCCTTCGACGCCTCCGTCGACCGCGTGTTGCAGATGCGGGGCAGTCTGCACTGAGTCTTTGGCGCCGCCTTCGGCGTCGCGGCTCGGCCCCTCGTGACCCCTGCCTCGCCCTTGCCGGATTTTCCCCCGCCGCATCGGCTCGGGTGGGTGGGCGCGTCAGGTGGCGGCGGACGAAAATCCGCCAACCGTGCGAAGCAGGGGCGGGGCCGAGCGCTCTCCGGTGTTGGCGGTCTGAACCCTCTGAACGGCCCCCCTTCGTGGCTCGTCGCGAATTTCTGTCCAGTTCGATGCAACATGATCCGGGCTGCGACCACATATGGGGGTGGAGATGCTGGCCGACCCTGAGTCGGCGCCCGACGCGCAGCTGTGGGAGGCGATCGCCGGTGACGACCATGCGGCGTTCACCACGCTGTTCGAACGGCATGCGCAGGCCGTCTGGAACTACGCGTACCGGCTGACCGGCTCGTGGTCGGCGGCCGAGGACGTGCTGTCGACGACGTTCCTGACGGCCTGGCGTCGCCGGGCCGACGTGGTGTTGATCCGGGAGAGTGCCCTGCCGTGGCTGTACACGGTGGCGGCGAACCTCGTGCGCAACGACCACCGGCGGCGCAGCCGGTTCCTGCGGCTGGTGCCGAAGCTGGCGGTGCCCGAGGAGAGCCGGGACCACGCCGAGGAGCTGGCCGAGCACGACCACACGCAGCAGCGCCTGAAGAAGGTTCTGGCCGCTGTGGACGAGCTGCCCGCGTCCGAGCGGGAGGCCGTGCAGCTGTGCATGGTCGGGCGGATGAGCACCGCCGACGCCGCCGAGCTGCTCGGCATCACGGAGGTCAGCGTCCGTTCCCGCCTGTCAAGGGCGCGCACTCGGCTGCGTCGCATGACCAGCGACGACAGCATGACCGAGGAGAGCTTCGATGAGTGACCCGTTCGACGTGCCCGAGCGGGACCTGCCCGAGCACGTCCGCCAGCAGGCGCTGCGCCGGATCATGACCGAGATCGGGCGGGAGCCCCGCGCACGCCGCCGCTCCGGTCTGGTGCCGGTAGTCATCGCCGCCTCGGTGGTGATCCTCATGGCCGGCGCCACGGTCGTGACCAGCGCGATCCTCGGCAACAAGGACCACAAGGTCACCAACGCCTCCCCGACCACGCACGCGGCCGCGTCGACCACCTCCACCAGCGGCGGCGGCCGCGAGACCGGCTTCGGCCTGTACAACGCCCAGCGCGACTGGGGCACCGGCGCGGAGATGGAGCGCTGCTGGCAGGCCGACCACAAGCCGGACACCTGGGCGCCGCTGCTGCGGGTCGAGACCGACAACGTGGTCGCGCTGCTCTACCGGGTCGGCGCCGACATCGTCTTCTGCCAGCTCACCCCGGTCCAGGTGACGGTGAAGTCGAAGCCGTATCCGGCCCCGCCGACCGGCAACGTGCCGGCGCGCATCCTGTTCACCACGGTCGAGGGCACCTACGCCGGCGTGACCGCCGCGGACGTGGACAACCTGGTGATCACCCCCGACCAGCCCCCCATCGGGTCGCCGTCGGCGATCGGCAACGGCGTGTTCATCCTGCCCAACGGCTACCGGCCGACCGACCACGTCACGCTGCGCGGCTTCTCCACGCCGGACTACACCGTGCCCAAGGCCGACCTGCCGCAGCCGTTGACGTCGAACCGCCAGACCATCGACCAGCACGCGGAGCGGACGTCGGCTGCCGGCCAGCGGCTGGCCGGCTGCCTGAGCGCGGCGAATCCGCCGGTCGCGGACGCCGACTACTTCGTGGCGGGCGCGTCCGTGGTGGTCGACGACCAGCACTGGGCCCAGCTGGGCAAGGTCGGCAACTCCCTGGTCTGGTGCTCCTCCGTGCCCGGCGAATCGGCCCGGTTCCTCCCCTTGCCGCCGACCACGCACGCGATCACGTGGGTGACGGTCGACAAGTTCGGACCGTCGGAGATCGGACCGGTGATCGTCGGCATCGCCCAGGACGCCGACGCCGCCACCGTCTCCGTGCAGCCGCCCGGGAAGGACGCCCGCACCGCCACCGTCGACCACGGCTCGTTCATCGTGACCGGACTGGGCGAACCGGTCGGCGGCTCGAACGTCATGGTCAAGGACAGCGCCGGCAAGATGATCGAGCAGTTCCCGATCTAGGCTCGGACGGGTGACCACCGAGTACCGACAGTTCCGGTTCCAGCGGCCGCCCGGCTCCACCGAGCTGGTGCTGATCCGCCACGGCGAGTCGGCGCCGGCCCGGTTCGACCGGCCCTATCCCTACCGGGACGGGCACGGCGATCCGGAGCTGGCGCCGCAGGGCCGCGAGCAGGCCGTCAAGCTCGCCGACCGGTTCCAGGACCAGCACTTCGACGCGATCTACGTCACGACGCTGCGCCGCACCCATCAGACCGCGGCGCCGCTGGCCGAGCGGCTGGGCATCGTCCCGAAGATCGAGCCCGACCTGCGGGAAGTGCATCTCGGCGAGTGGGAGGGCGGCCTGCTGCGCAAGCACGTCGCCGAGGGCCATCCGCTGGTCACGGAGATGAACACCAAGCAGCGCTGGGACGTGATCCCCGGCGCGGAATCCACCGAGCAGCTGGCCGCGCGGGTCGGGGCCGGCATCCGCCGCATCGCCGGCGCGCACCCCGACCAGCGGGTGGCGGTCGTCGTGCACGGCGGCGTGATCGGGCAGGTGCTGGCCATGGCCAGCGGCGCCGAACCGTTCACGTTCATCGGCTCCGACAACGCCTCGGTGTCGGTGATGGTGGTGGCTGGCGACCAGTGGATCATCAGGGGCTACAACGACGTCTCACACCTGTGACGGCGGATCAGCGTCGAAGTCGCCCAGGTCGGAGAAGACGAACACACGCACGGCGTAACCGGTGGTCGGATGCACCTGGGCCAGGTAGGCCGAGACGGGGCTGCCGACGATCTCCTCGATGGCGTCCAGGAAGTCCTGCCTGGTCGCCTCGTGCAGCGCCTCGTGGTGGCGCAGCACGGCGTCGGAGTGACCGCGCTCGTGCAGCACGGCGTCGGCGACGGTGAGGCTGTCGATGGACAGCACGACCAGGCTGATCGGGTCGTCGTCGGAGACCGACACCTTGACGTTGCGGGGGCCTCGACCGTAGAAGGACCGCTCGAGGCTCGTGACCTTCTCGGCGACCGAGTTACGTTGAGCCCTGGTGATGCGCACCGGCGGCTTTCCTCTCGCGGGTGTGGCGGGTTACCCTGCGCAAAGACCACAACAACATAGTGGCTTCCGAGCCGTGCCGCAGCGGAACAGCTGTTCCGAGGCGGTGTGGCCCGGGCGAGATACCTCCCACGCTGGCGTGGCGCGAAGGTCCGGATATCCCGGAAAGGCGCGCGGCGACACCGTGGGATGCCGAGCGAAGGGCTTGTCTCGTGGCAGTTCAGACCCGTCCCGCCCAGTTGCGGGACCTCGTCGACGACTACGTCGCGCGCCGCGACGAGTGGTCGGCGCACGTCCGCTTCGATCTCACGGAGCGGTACTTCTCCCGCCTGTACCGCGACGACAGCGTCGAGGTCTGGCTCATCTGCTGGGATCTCGGTCAGGACACGCTGCTGCACGACCACGGGGGCAGCGTCGGCGCCTTCGCCGTGGCCAGTGGCCAGCTGATCGAAGATTTCGGAGACACCACACAGGAAGGTCTGCGGACCCGCCGCCACCGGGCCGGCGACTCCGTCGCGTTCGGGCCGACCTACCTGCACAACCTGGTCAACGTCGGCATGGAGCCCGCCATCTCCATTCACGCCTACTCCGAGCCGCTGACGTCGATGAACTTCTACTGCTGGCTGCCGTCGGGCATTCACCACCTGCGTGAAGTGCCCTGCGACACGCCGGAGCCGGACACCACCGCGCTGGAGGCCACCGCGGCCCGCCTGCGCGAGGCCGTCCGATGAGCGACATGATCACCGGACTGTTGGAGACCGCGCGCGAGCACATCACGCGGTACAGCCCGGCACAGGCCGCCGCGGCGATGCGGGCCGGCGCGGTGCTGGTCGACCTGCGACCGACCGAGTACCGCTGGCGGTTCGGGGAGATCCCCGGGGCCGTCGCGGTGTCCCGGCACGTGCTGGAGTGGCGCATGGACGTGACCAGTCCGCACCGCCTCAAGGAACTCCGGCCGGACGACGTCGATCAGGAAGTCATCCTGCTCTGCAACGAGGGCTACACCTCCAGCCTCGCCGCCTACCAGCTGCGCAACCAACTCGGTCTGCGCAATGTCAACGACGTCGAGGGCGGCTTCGCCGCCTGGCGCGACGCCGGCCACCCCATCGTGCGCCGGCTGGTGGCCGAGTAGCGGGCCGGCATGCAGGGAAGGACGCCTTACCCTCGTTCAACGCGGGTAAGGCGTCCTTCCCTGCATGCGCAGGGGTCAGCGCACGCGACGTTCCCCGGCGGTGACGGGCACCGTGATCTCGTTGCCGGCCGGGGGCATCGGGCAGATGCCGAAGTCGGTGAAGGCGGACGGGAAGTTCCTGGCCTGGTTGAAATCCAGCGTCACCCGGCCGTCCACCGGCAGCGGCGCGTCCAGCTGCCGCCACGGCGCGGTGGTGTCGTCGTTGGTGGGGTCGTGGAACACCAGGACGATCGTGTCGCCGCCGGCGGTCGCGATCAGCCGCTGCTCCCGGCCCGCCACCGTGAACCGGACCTCGCCGACCTCGAACAACACCTCGTGGATGCCGTGCTGCGCGGTGTCCACCTCCAGCCGCTTGGCCGGGTGTCGCGGCGTGAACTCGGCCTCCACCACCCATTCCGGCGCGTGGTCGAAGACCGAGGGACCGTCATACGCCTTCAGCGCCGGGCCTTCCGGGTCACGCAGCCGGATGCCGGCGCGGCCGTCGCGGATCAGCGTCTCCACGTGGATGCCGCCGTAGGTCACGAACTCCGCGGCGTCGCCCTTGATCTCGCGGACGCCGTCGAGCGGCTTGCCGTCGTGGCACAACCCGTCGGACACCGAGGCTTTCACCCGGATGACGCCGGATTCGGCGCTCCACTCCCCCGGCAGGTCGGCGAACCGGGTCGGCCTCGGGTCCAGCCAGTGCAGCCCGACCAGGCTCAGCCACCCGTACGGCGCACGCAGGTCGCGCTCCCGCCGGGCCAGCCACTCGTGCCATCCGCTCATGTTCGACATAACACCGTGAATCGGCCCATGCGTCCACATCCTGGAGCACCGTTGACAGTGACACCGCCCACTGGTCCGATGCCCTCATGGATCTGACCAGGCGCCTGCACGTGGACCTCGCCCGCGTGAACGCGCAGGGCTGTGCGGCCACGCCGAAGTAGCCGCCCCCGGTCCATCACCCTTTTGCGAGGAAACCACCATGCCGTACCAGTTCTCTCCTTCGTTGACCGTGACCGCGAGCCAGTCCGCCGAGGTCACCGTGGTCGTTCGGGTCAGCACGAACAACGACCAGGCCCCGCTGGTGGCCGCCCGCGTCGTCGACGCCGTGCGCACCGCGGTCGACATCCCCGGCACCACGTTGACCGTGTCCGTGCCCCAGCCGCGCACCGCCGAACGCGGTGAGCTGCGGATTCAGCCTGCGGCACGGCAGGTCTGGCAGCGGGGCGACGCCGTGGAGCTGACCCGGATGGAGTTCGACCTGTTGCTGCACCTGGCCCGTCGGCCCGGACGCGTGCACCTGCGGACCGCCCTGCTGTCCGAGTTGTGGGGTCTGCCCCATGGCGTCGAGACCAGGACGCTGGACGTGCACGTTCGCCGGCTGCGACGCAAGCTCGGCCCCGCCGCCACGCTCATCACTACCGTCCGTGGCGTGGGCTATCGGCTGGACGGGGCCGATCGGGTGACCATCGAGGAGTGATCGCCCGATATGTCGGGCTAGAACCTCAAATCTTCCTCAAATTCGGGCCCTGAACCAGATCGTAACCGGAAGACCGGTTCACATCGGCCCGGCTTTACGCCATGCTCCGCCACACCCGAACGGGTGGTGCAGGTCACGTCCATAGTGGACCAGAGAGCAGGGGTGAGCGATGGCTTCGCCGTCAAACGTCGCTTCGTCACCGGGTGGATCCGGCCATTTCAAGAGAACCGTCGGCTTCTACGGCCTGATGTTCATCTCACTCGGCTCGATCATCGGGTCGGGCTGGCTGCTGGGCGCGCTCAACGCGGCCAAGGCCGCCGGCCCCGCCTCGCTCATCTCATGGGTGCTGGCGGCGGCGATGTTGTCCGTGCTGGCGCTGATCCACGCGGAGCTCGGCGCGGCCTACCCGGTCGCCGGCGGCACCGCGCGGTTCCCGCTGTTCGCCTTCGGCAGCATCACCGGCTTCATCGCCGGCTGGGCGGCCTGGCTGCAGGCGGTGGCCATCGCGCCGATCGAGGTCGAGGCCAGCCTGGCGTACCTGGACAACATCGGGTGGGTGAAGGACAACCTGCACCTGCTCAACGAGGACGGCACGCTGACGGCGAGCGGCTTCGGCTGGGCCAGCCTGCTGATGGTGATCTTCACCCTGGTCAACATCGTCGGCGTCAAGCTGCTGTCGGAGAGCAACACCATCACGGTGCTGTGGAAGACCGCGGTGCCGCTGCTGACCGTGCTGGTGCTGCTGCCGCTGAGCTTCCACGGCGCCAACTTCAGCGCGGGCGGCGGTTTCATGCCGTTCGGCTTCCACGGCGTGTTCGCCGCGCTGCCGCTCGGCGTGGTGTTCGCCCTACAGGGCTTCGAGCAGTGCATCCAGCTGGCCGCCGAGGCCGCGCAGCCGAAGAAGGACCTGTCCCGCGCCGTGCTGGTCGCGATGGGCATCGGCGCGGTCGTGTACATCCTGCTGGAGATCGCCTTCATCGGCAGCCTCGACCCGGCCGCGCTGGTCAACGGCTGGGCCAACCCCATCGCCAAGGGCGACTTCGGCCCGTACGCGACGCTGGCCATCGCGGCCGGCGCGGGCTGGCTGGCCTACATCCTCTA
Source organism: Kutzneria sp. NPDC051319 (assembly GCF_040682195.1). NCBI lineage: Bacteria > Bacillati > Actinomycetota > Actinomycetes > Pseudonocardiales > Pseudonocardiaceae > Kutzneria > Kutzneria sp. NPDC051319. The sequence continues at coordinate 37,916 of NZ_JBFBAM010000084.1, forward strand.
CGTGGACGCGTTCATCTCGCCCGCCGGCACCGGCCTGATCTACGTCGGCACCTCGGCCCGCCTGACCTACGCGCTCGGTCGCGACAGGCAGATCCCCGGCGTGTTCGGCAAGCTGAGCGTGCGCGGCGTGCCGCTGTGGTCGATCGTGCTGGCCTTCGTCATCGGCGAGCTGTCGTTCGCGCCGTTCCCGTCCTGGAGCCAGCTGGTCTCCGTGGTCACCTCGGCCACCGCGGTGATGTACGCGTTCGCCCCGGTCTCGCTGGCCGCGCTGCGCCGGCGGGACGCCGACCGCGAGCGGCCGTACCGTACGCCGTTCCCGGCCGTGTTGGCGCCGCTCGGCTTCGTGTTCGCCAACCTGATCATCTACTGGTCGGGCTGGGACGTGAACTACAAGATCGGCTACGCCATCGTGTTCGGCCTGATCGTGTTCGCGATCACCCGGGCGTTCCAGAAGCCCGAGAACCGGGCCAAGCTGGACCTCAAGGCGGCGCAGTGGGTCGTGCCGTGGTTCGTGGGCATGATCCTGCTCGGCTGGCTCGGCCGCTACAGCAGCGACACCGACCACTCGCCGCTGAACATCCTGCCGGACGGCATCGACGTGCTGGTGATCGCCGTCTTCTCGCTGGCGATCTTCTACTGGGCCGTCGCCTGCGCCCGCCCCACCGCCGACGTGGTCGCCGCCGTGGAGCAGGAGCACGCCGAACTGGAGCAGCAGCCCGAGATCAACACCGCCTGAGGTCGGAACATGGGGGTGGCGGCGCGGGGCCGGCGGGGGGGCCCGCCCCCGGACCGCCCCCCGGGGGCGGCGGGCCCC
>NZ_JBFBAM010000085.1:0-37338 GCF_040682195.1 Kutzneria sp. NPDC051319
CCCGGGAGATCTACCCACGCCTGATGGCCGATCTAGCCGCGCTGCCCACCCTCCAAACGGCTTGACAGACCATAGGAGCATCTCGCGGGGGTCAGGGGAAGGCGAGCCAGGTGGTTTTGAGGTCGGTGAACTTGTCCAGGGCGTGGACGGACTTGTCGCGGCCGTGGCCGGAGAGTTTGGCGCCGCCGAAGGGAACGGTGAGGTCGCCTTCCTCGTAGCAGTTGACCCAGACGGTGCCGGCCTTGAGGGAGCGGGAGACGTGGTGGGCGGTGGCGAGGTCGCGGGTCCAGACGGCGGCGGCGAGGCCGTAGGGGGTGTCGCCGGCGAGGGAGAGGGCCTCGGCGGTGGTGGAGAAGGTGAGTACGGAGAGGACAGGGCCGAAGACCTCGGACCGGGCGATGGGCATGGAAGGGTCGACGCGGTCGAGGATGGTGGGTTCCAAGTACCAGCCGCCCGTGTCGTGGAGGCAGGGGCGGCCGCCGGTGAGGAGGCGGGCGCCGCCGGACACGGCCTCGGACACACGGGCCAGGACGGAAGAGCGGTGGGCGGCGCTGACCAGGGGGCCCATGCGGGTGGCGGGGTCGAGGGGGTCGCCGGGGAAGTAGGCGGCGGCACGGGAGACGACCCGGGCCACGAAGTCGTCGGCGATGTCGCGGTGGACGAGCAACCTGGACGCGGCGGTGCACATCTCGCCGGAGTTGAAGAAGATGCCCCAGGCGGCCGTGTCGGCGGCGGCGTCGAGGTCGTAGGCGTCGGGGAAGACGATGTTGGGGGACTTGCCGCCGAGTTCGAGCCAGACCCGTTTCAGGTTGGAATCGGCGGAGTAGCGAAGGAATTCGCGACCGACGGAGGTGGAGCCGGTGAAGGTGACGACGTCGACGCCGGGGTGCAGGCCGAGGGCCCGGGCGGTGACGGGGCCGGGACCGTTCACGACGGTCAGCACGCCGGCAGGCAACCCCGCCTTGCTTGCGAGGTCGGCCAGCAGCAGGGCGGACAGCGGCGACTGCTCGGCGGGCTTCAGAACGACGGTGCACCCGGTGATCAAGGCCGGGGCGAGCTTCCAGGTGGCCATGGTCAAAGGGAAGTTCCACGGCACGACGGCGGCGACGACGCCGGCGGGCTCGCGGGTGACGAGGGCCAGGGCCGAGGCGGAGGACTGGGTGACCTCGCCGGACACCTTGTCGGCCAGCTCGGCATACCAGCGGAAGGTCTTGACCACCGCGGGCACCTCGATCCCCAGTGAATCGCGCAGGGGCTTTCCCATCTCCAACGAAATGGTCCGCGCCAACTCCTCGGCCGAGGCCTCGACGAGATCGGCCAGACGGAACAGGAAGGACGCCCGCTCGCGGGCCGGCAGCCGGGGCCAGGGCCCCTCGTCGAAGGCCAGCCGCGCGGCGCGAACGGCCCGGTCGACGTCCTCGGGACCGGCCTCGTCCACGGACGCGATGACCTTGCCGTCACGAGGCGAAAGCACCTGCAAGGCGACCTCCAACGTCTTGACCGACCCGACGGAGCGACGTACGTTTGGATACAAACGATACTACGGAGACATGATGGTCGACCACTGGATCGGGGGCGAGCGGGTCACCTCCGCGGTCCGCTTCGACGACATCTCCCCCATCGACGGCACGGTTCTCGCCCACGTCTCGCGGGCCTGCCCCTACGAGGTCGACCTGGCCGTGGAGGCGGCCGAGCGGGCCTTCGACAAGCACTGGCGCCGGACCACGCGCGAGCAACGGGCGGAGTACTTGCACAAGATCGCCGACGGCGTGGAGAAGCGCATCGACGAACTGGCCGCGACGGAAACCTCCGACAACGGCGCCCTTCTCCGCTCGCACGTGCGCGGCGTGATGCCCCGCGTGGTGCACAACTTCCGCTTCTTCGCCGACTGGCTGGTCGGCGAGGTCAGCCACCCCGACTTCGACACCCGCGGCCACACCAACCGGGTCAGCTGGGACCCGGCCGGTGTGTGCGCGCTCATCACGCCGTGGAACGCCCCCCTGATGCTGGCCAGCTGGAAGATCGCGCCGGCGCTGGCCGCGGGCAACACGGTGGTGCTCAAGCCGGCCGAGTGGTCCCCGCTGACGGCCTCGATCCTGGCCGACATCACGGCCGAGGCGGGGCTGCCGGACGGCGTTTTCAACGTGGTCAACGGCTACGGCGTGGAAACGGGCCAGCACCTGGTGAACCATCCCAAGCTGCGCCGGATCAGCTTCACCGGCTCGGTCCCCACCGGCCGCGCCATCGCCCAGGCCGCCGCGGCCAATCTGGTGCCGGCCTCGCTGGAGCTCGGTGGCAAGTCGCCCCTGATCGTGTTCGCCGACGCCGATCTGAACCTGGCGGTTCAGTTGGCCGTCGAGCAGTACGACAACTCCGGGCAGGTGTGCCTGGCCGGCGTCCGGCTGCTGGTCGAGGAGTCGGTGGCGGCCGAGTTCCTGGCCGGCTTCCTGACCAGGGCGGACGCCCTGAAGCAGGGCGATCCCCGCGACCCGGCCACCGACATCGGCCCGCTGATCCACCGCCGCCAGCTGGAGCGGGTGGACACGTTCGTCCAGCGGGCCAAGGCCGAGGGCGCGCGGGTGTTGCTCGGCGGCGGCCCGAACACCGACCTGGGCGGCCTGTACTACCGGCCGACGCTGCTCACGGATGTCCGGCCGGGCAGCGAAATCCTCTCCGAGGAGGTCTTCGGCCCGGTGTTGACGGTCCAGACCTTCCGTCGCGAGGAGGAAGCCGTCACGATGGCCAACGACACGCGCTTCGGCCTGGCGGCAACGCTTGTCACGGGCGACCGGGACCGCGCGAAGCGGGTCGCCGACCAGCTCGTCGCCGGCACGGTGTGGGTGAACTGCTTCTTCGTCAGGGACCTGCGGGCGCCGTTCGGCGGCAGCCGCGAGTCCGGGATCGGCCGCGAGGGCGGCAACTGGAGCTTCGATTTCTACTGCGACGTCAAGAACACGGTCTCATCGGAACAGGGGTGGCGGCATGGGTGAGGTTGTCGGCGCGGGTCTGCTCTCCCACGTTCCGACGATCATGCTGCCCGAGCACGAGCGGCGGGAGCTGAACGGCGGCCGGGACTTCACTCTGGTCGCCGGCCTGGAGCGGCTCCGCGCCGAGGTGTTCGAGGCGCTGGACTACGACACGGTGGTGGTGCTGGACTCGCACTGGGCGACCACCGTGGAGTTCGTCGTCACGGCGCACAGCCGGCGGGCGGGGCTGTTCACGTCCGAGGAGCTGCCGCGCGGGATGTGCCGCATCCCGTACGACTTCGAGGGCGATCCGGAGTTGGCCCGCGCGGTGGCCCAGCACGGCGAGAAGCAGGGCACGTGGATCACCCCGATCGACGACCAGTACCTGCCGATCTACTACGCCACCGTCAATCTCTGGCGGTATCTGGGTGTCGAAGGCAAGCGCTGGGTGTCGATCGGCGTCTGCCAGACCGCGGACATGGAGGACAACCTACGGCTGGGCCGGGCGTTGGCGGCCGGCATCGCCGACACCGAACGAAAGGTGCTGTTGATTGCGTCGGGGGCGCTCAGCCACACCTTCTGGCCGCTGCGCGAGCTGCGCCAGCACGAGGCCGGCGGCATCGAGCACATCCGCACGCCGGAGGCGGCCAGGGCGGATCTCCAGCGCATCGACTGGTTCCGCCGCGGTGATCACGCGAGCGTGCTGGACACCATGCCGGAGTTCGCGAAGTTCAAGCCGGAGGCGGGTTTCGGCCACTACCTGATGATGGCCGGCGCGCTGGGCGAGCGGGCCTGGCGGGCGCCGGGGCGGCTGTTCAGCGAGTACGAGAACGCGGTCGGCACCGGGCAGGTGCACGTCTGGTTCGACCGCCCGACGCAGGGGTGGACGTGACCGAGTACCGCAGGATCCTGCTCGACGGGGCCGTTGTCGAGGTCGAAAGACACGGCGACGAGCTACACGCCCCGGACGGCCGCAGAATCACACTGGACGGTGCGGTACACCTGCCGCCGACCGAGCCGTCGAAGATCATCGCGGTGCACCTGAACCACCGCAGCCGAGTCGACGAGTTCCAGGTGACGCTGCCGCCGGCCCCGACCTACTTCCACAAGCCCACCTCGGCGCTGAACGCGCACGGCGGCGCGGTCGTCCGCCCCGAGGGCTGCCGGTGGCTGAACTACGAGGGCGAGGTCGCCATCGTGATCGGCAGGACCTGCCGGAACATCGCGCCGGACGAGGCCGCCGACCACATCCGCGGCTACACCATCGCCAACGACTACGGCCTGCACGACTTCCGCGACACCGACGCCGGCTCGATGCTGCGGGTGAAGGGCTCGGACACGTTGTGCCCCTTGGGTCCCGGCCTCGTGACCGACTGGGACTTCCACGGCCGCACGCTGATCACCCGGGTCAACGGTGAAATCAGGCAGCAGGGCAGCACGGACGAGATGACGTGGGACATGCACTACCTCGTCGCCGACATCGCCCGGACGATCACCCTGTTCCCCGGCGACGTGCTGCTGTCGGGGACGCCGGCCAACTCCCGCCCCGTGCAGCCGGGTGACGTCGTCGAGGTCGAGGTGGACGGCCTCGGCGTGCTGCGCAACCACATCGTCGGCGGACCGACGAAGATCCGCACGGACGTGGGCGCGCAGCCCACCGAGTCCGAAGTGGTCCGTTCCACGGCGCTGGGCGGCGACTGGGAGTTCCGGGGAATCCGGCCGCCGCGGCGCTGACTAGTCGCCGGCGGCGAGACCGGGCAGCGGGCTGGCCTGGACCTGCTGGCGCACCTCGGCCTGACGGGCCGTAGAGGTCTGCTCGAAGTGGTTGAGCATGTGCCGCAGCACCCGGGTCAGCTCGGCGATCCGCCGCGGCGACAGGCCTTCGAGGCTGTACACCTCCTCGGCGTTGAAGCGCGGGAACAGCTCGCACATCAGCGCCTTGCCGCGTTCGGTCAGCGACAGCACGCTCAGCCGGCGGTCGTCGGCCGGCGTGGTGCGGTCGAGCAGCCCCCGGTTGGACAGGGTCCGCGCGACGCCGGTGAGCGTGCCCTTGGAGATGCCGCTCTCCTCGGCCACGTGCCGGGTCTCGATGTCGCCCCAGATCCACACCACCCACAGCACCACGAAACCCGTCCACGACAGGTCCACGTCGCGCAGCACGGACTGCTCGAAGTGGTTGCGCACGACCAGGGCCGTCCGATGCAGGTTGGACAGCGCCATCATCGACTCGACGTCGATCGGCAGGCCGTTGAGGCGCTCGCCGACGGCCTTCTCGGTCTCGCGCAGCGTGTAGTAGCCGGTCACGGCCGCCAGCGTAGCCCTCGGCTAGACCAGTTCGGCCAGCCTGTCAGCCACGAACGCGGGGCTGGGCTGCTCGGCGATCTCGTCCCGCACCTCGGCGGCGGCCTTGGCGAAGGCCTGGTCGTCGAGCACGCGGGTGAGCGCGGGCGCGACCTCCTCCGGCTCGCTGACCGTGAGGCCGACGCCGCGGGTGGCCATGACAGTGGCGTTGAGCGGCTGGTCGGCGAACTTGGGCAGCGCCACCTGGGGCACGCCGTAGACCAGCGGCGTCGCCACCGTCGCCGATCCGCCGTGGTGCACGATCGCGGCGCAGGTCGGCATCAGGGCGTTGAGCGGCATCCAGCCCAGCGGCCGCACGTTGGCCGGCAGCTCCCCGAGGTCCGAGAGGTCGATGTCGCCCAGGGCCAACAACACCTCGATGTCCATTGTGGACAGATCGGCCAGCACGCCGCGCAGCACGCCGACGCCGCCGAGGGCCGGCAGCACGCTGCCGAGGGTGACGCAGACACGGGGCCGGGCCGGCGGCAGCGTCACCCAGCCCGGGACCACGCGCGACTCGTTGTACGGGACGTACCGCATCAGGTGCTGGGTGTCGGTGGCGGTGCCGCCCATGCTCGGCGGCCGGACGTCGATCGTCGCCACCGGGGTGATCGGGGCGTCCGACAGGCCCAGCCGCCGCGCAGTCGGCTCCAGGTAGTCGGCGATGTCCTTACGGGCGGCGAGCACGTGCTCGTCCAGGCCGGCCCACCCCAGCCGGATGCCCTGCTCGACCAGCGGCACGCCGAGGTCGGCGGCGATCAGCCGGCCGGCCCCCTGCTCGGCGGTGGTGATCACCAGGTCCGGTCGGAACGCCCGGGCCACCGGCAGCATGCCGTCGATCATCTGCTCACCGAACCAGCCGAAGCCGCCCCGCTGCGGCTGCCGGTCGGCGTCACCCTTGCGCATCTCGGCGACGGCGGCCATGAACTCCGCCCACAGGTCGCGCTCGGGCAGCGGGTCCACCACCGGCAGGCCGGCGCCGGCGGCCGCGCGGGCCCCGTCGCCGTTGTTGAGCAGCAGCACCTCGTGGCCGGCGGCCCGCAAGGCCCAGGCCAGCGGCACCGTCGGCAGGAAAAGCCCTGATCCGGGCACAGCCGTGCAGACAACCCTCATCGTCCCACTCCCCCTTGATCGTCTTGAGCAGCGCTCAATTGAGCGCTGCTCAAGCTACGGCGGCTAGACTGCTCCCGTCAAGAGGAGAGGGGCCACGGATGCCGCTGCGACGGGACCAGGTGGTCGAGGCCGCGCTGGAGCTGCTGGACGAGGTGGGGCTGGACGCCTTCACCACGCGGGCGCTGACCGACCGCCTCGGCGTGCAGCGCGGCGCCCTGTACTGGCACGTCAAGAGCAAGCAGGACCTGCTGGCCGCGGTCACCGACCTGGTGGTGCGGCCGGTCTTCGCCGACACCGGCGAGAAAGGCGGCGACTGGGCCGACGACCTGGTGGAATTCGCCCACCGGCTGCGCGCCGCCATGCTCGCCCACCGGGACGGCGCCCGGCTCGTGGCCGCGAACGTGACGCTGAGCCAGTCCGGGGTCGAGCTGATGGAGCGCACCCTCGCCCGGTTCACCGACCAGGGCATTCCGCTGCCGATCGCGGCCCGCTGGGGCGACATCATGGCCAGCTACGTCACGGGCTACGTGCTCCAGGAGCAGAGCAGCCCCGCGTTGGTGCCGGTCGAGGTCGGCGAGGTCGACCCCGAGCTGCGGGACTTCTTCACCGACGGGCACCCCAGCAGCGCCGAGACCTTCGCCGCCTCCGTCCGGACCATCGTCCTGGGCATGCGCGCCGAGGCCGACAGCCTGACCCCCGCGAGTCCCGCCTAGCGGCATAGCGAAAGTACGAATCGGTTTCACGCATTCGATGTGACGCTGGGCGGGACTCGCGGGGGGTTGAATGGGTGGGGTGTGGGTCGGGGTGTTGGGGGAGCTGGAGGTTCGGGGGGCCGATGGCGGGCGGGTGGAGGTCGGCGGGGCGATGCTCCGGACGCTGCTGGTGCGGCTGGCGGTGGACGCGGGGCGGATCGTCACGACGGACCGGCTGATCGCCGACCTGTGGCCGGAGTCGGCGCCGGCGGAGCCGGGGGCGGCGTTGCAGTCGCTGGTGGCGCGGCTGCGCCGGGCGGTCGGGCGGGAGGCGATCGGCTCGCATCCCACGGGCTACCGGCTGGACGTCGAGGTCGACACCCAGCAGTTCGAGCGGGCGATCGCCGAGGGACGGCCGCGGGAGGCGCTGGACCTGTGGCGGGGCGCCCCGCTGGCCGACGTCGGTGACGCGGAGTTCGCCCGGGCCCCGATCACGCGGCTGGAGGAGCTGCGGGCAACGGCGGTCGAGGCGCGGATCGACGCCGACATCGCGGCCCAGCGGGACGTGATCGCCGAGGTCGAGGAGCTGGCGGCGGCGCAGCCGCTGCGCGAAGGCTTGCAGGCCAGGCTGATGCTGGCGCTGACGGCGAAGGGCCGCCAGGCCGACGCGCTCACCGCGTACGACCGAGTGCGCAAGCTGCTGGCCGATCAGCTGGGCGTGGATCCGGGGCCGGAGCTCCGGGAGGCGCACCTGCGGGCCTTGCGGACGCCGTCGACCCGCTCGAACCTGCCGGCCCGGCTGACCAGCTTCGTCGGCCGCGACCTGGAGCTGGATCAGGTGACGCGAGCGTTGGCCGGCGCACGGCTGGTGACGCTGACCGGGACCGGCGGCACGGGCAAGACAAGGCTGGCGATCGAGGCGGCGAAGCGGCTGCTGACGGATTTCCCGGACGGCGTCTGGCTCGTCGACCTCACCTCGACGACGGACGTCATGGCGGCGACGCGGGAGGCGCTGGACACGGCCGACCATCCGCGCGACTACCTGGCGACGCGGAACTCGTTGCTGGTGCTGGACAATTGCGAGCACGTGATCGACGCGGCGGCCGACTTCGCGGCGGATCTGCTGGCCCGCTGCCCCCGGTTGAAGATCCTGGCCACCAGTCGCGAGCCGTTGAATGTCACCGGCGAAACGCTGTGCCCGCTGCGCCCGTTGGCCGACAACCAAGCCGTCGCCCTGTTCATGGACCGAGCCCGCGCCGTGAGCCCGGGCTTCCGCACCGACGAGTCCGTTGTGGACATCTGTCGAGCCTTGGACGGCCTGCCGCTGGCGATCGAGCTCGCGGCGGCGCGGATCCGGTCCCTCACGCCGTCCCAGCTCATCGACCGGCTGGGCGACCGAATCGGCTTGCTGGACAAGGGAACCCGGGCCGCCCCGCAACGGCACCGCACGCTGCGGGCGGTGATCGACTGGAGCTGGGACCTGCTCGACGAGGACGAGCGAACCCTGTTGAGCCGGTTGTCGGTCTTCGCCGGCGGGGCGACGCTGGAGGCGATCGAGCAGGTCGCTCAGGGAGCTCTGGACCAGCTGACATCCCTTGTGGACAAGTCGTTGGTCGTGGCGACCGAGGAGCGTTACCGGCTGCTGGAGACGATCCGCGAATACGCTGCGTCCAAACTGGACGGTGACGAGACCCGGCAGCGGCACGCTGACTACTACACGGAACTGGTCGAGCGGGTCGAGCCGTTGCTGCGCGGCCCCGAGCAGGCGGCGTGGCTGGCGCGGTTGACCGCCGAGCGGGCGAATCTGGACCTGGCCATGTCGCCGCGCATGTTCACCGCCCGCCTCTGGCTGTGGCTGGTGCTGGCCCAGTTGCAGGATCCCTTGCGCTGGGCGGAAACCATCGACACTGACGAGGCTCAGCTCCTGAGAGCGCCGACCGAGGAGCTGCTCGACCGCCTCGCCCTGGCGGACGGCCCCGCCACGCTGGCGCTGGTCGTCATCCGCAGCGGCAACAACACGAAACGCCTGGCCGGCATAGCAGACAGGCTCAGCGAGTCCGACGACCCGTGGCGGCGGGCGGCCGGCGAGCTGTTGCACGGCTACGTCGCCTCGGAGATCAGCGATGGCGCCGTCCCTCAAGCCGAACGGCATTTCGCCCAGGCGGCAACGGCTTTCCGTGAACTCGGCGATCAGGTCGGGCTCACCTACGCCTTGACCTTCCTGTCCATCTCCCAGTCCAGCCGCGGCGAGAACGAGGCGGCCCTGCGCTCCGCCTCCGAGGCCCTGAGCCTCGGCGTGCACGTACCCACGCTGTTGCACGTGCAGTCCGCGCAGCTCCAGGCCCGCACCGGCGACATCGCCGGCGCCCGCCTCCTGCTCGAACGGGCCGAGCGCAGCACCCCCAAGGACGATCCAGTGTCCCTGGCCCGAGTGCACAACGCCCTGGCCGAGCTGGAACGCCTCGACGGCAATCTCCCGAAAGCCGTTGCCTGGCATCGAACCGCCCTGGCGGCCGACGTCACCGGCGCCCCCGCGCAGTTCCTGGCGTTGCTGCGAATGAACTACGCGCTCACCCTGACCGCGCTCGGGGAGCGGACGGAGGCCGGCCGGCAGCACGAGATGGCGGTGGAGTTGGCCATGCAGACCAAGGACGCGCCCGCACGGGCCGTGGTGCTGGAGGCGCAGGCGGCATGGTTCGACAGCGGCGGCGACCAAGACCGGGCCGCCGCCCTCCGCGCGAAAGCCGCGGCGCTGAGGGGATGAACTACCAGCGCCCCAGGTACTGGCGGACGTCCGCCGCCTCGGTGGCGATCATGCCGATGTAGCCGTCCGGCCGCACCACGACATAGGCGTCCTCGATGTCGTAAGCGGGCGCGTCGGTCACCGATACCCCACCGGGGTACGAGGCGGCGCCGAAGGTCAACACGGTGAACTGGGGGCCACGCAACGCCTCGTGGATGCGCCGCGAACCGGCCAGCCCGTCGGGCGCGCGGTCGCCCGCTCGCAGCGATCCCGGAGACGGCCGGGTGTCGACGGAAAGCTTGCTGTCCCGGTAGTGCAGACCCAACTGCCGAAGGACCGGGTCGGAGCGGTCCATGGCGTCGTCCCGGCGGTCGATGCCGCGGGTGAAGAGCTTGTTGCTGATGCCGAGCACGTCGGCGGCGATGGGCAGCCGCTCGGACTCGTAGCTGTCGAGCAGTTCCTCCGAGCCGGAAGCCAGCTTCCAGCCCAGGTTGTACGCGTCCTGCACCCCGGTGTTGAGCCCCTGCCCGCCGGCCGGCGTGTGCACGTGCGCGGCGTCGCCGGCCAGGAACACCCGGCCGACGCGGTAGCGGTCCACCATGCGCACGTTTGCCCGCCACTGGCTGGACCACCCGACGTCGGTGACGGTGAAGCCGGCGACCTCCCGCACCAGCCCGGGCAGGTCCACCGAGTCGTACCGCGTGGTGGTGAGCTGGAAGGTGTCGGTGCCGGCCATGGGGCACAACGCCAGCACCGGTCCTTCGGCGTTGGTCCAGATGTGCCAGTGGTCCCGGTCCAGCCCCGTCACACGGACGTCGGCGATCTGGATCCGGTGCTGCTCGAAGGTCTCGCCGATGAACTCGACGCCGGTGGCCTTGCGCACGACGCTGCGGCCGCCGTCGGCGCCGACGAGGTAGCGGGCCCGCACGGGCTGCCCGTCCAGCATCGCGGTGACGCCGTCGGAGTCCTGGGTGAAGCCCTGGAACTCGACGCCGGCCTCGACCCGCCCGCCGAGCTCGGTCAGCTTGTCCCGCAGGATCTCGGCGGTGCGCCATTGCGGCAGCATCAACGGGTTCGGGTACGGCACGTCGGGGCGCGCGTCCACGGTCGGGGCCATCACGCGTTCCCAGGCCACCTGCCCGTCCTGGTAGCCGCGCATCGGCGGGTACGGGCCGCCGTGCTTCTGGGCGGCGTCGAGCACGCCGAGGTCGGCGAACACTTCGAGGGTGCGGGGCTGGATGCCCTTGCCGCGGGAGCCGGCGAACTCGGTGTCACGGTCGACGATGCGGTGGGCGACGCCGCGCCGGGCGAGGTCGACGGCGAGGGTGAGTCCGGTCGGGCCGGCGCCGACGATGAGGATTTCGTTGTCCATGACGCACACCGTGCCCGGGGCCGCTGTCAGGCCACCGACACCACGCTGTCAGTGCGCCCGTTTACGCGCGACCGTCCTGCCGGTGTCGATGAGGAAGTCGTCGAACAGATTGGGCAGGTACGCCACCAGCAGCCCGACCGCGGAGAAGGCCCCGCCGACCGGGTTGAGGCGGGACAGCGCCCAGGCGAAGGCGCAGCCGCGGTAGGCCGGCACCGGCGTGGTGACATCGGTGAACCAGGTCAGGAACGGCATGCGCAGCTCGCGGATGCGCGAGTTGACCAGCGGGCCGCCCAGCGCCAGCAGCGCCGTGGGCTCGTTGCGCATGGCCCAGCGGTACACCTGGGAGAACTGGAAGAACCGCCATTCGGCGGCGGTCGGCGCCACGCCGATGGCGTCGGCCAGGGCCAGGCCGTGCTCGGTGGCGGCCTGCTCGGCCCGGCTCCAGGCGGCGTCGTGCACGCTGCGCCGGTCGAGCTCGCCGTCACTGAGCCGACGTAAGTACGTAGCCCATTCGGTGGAGCCGGGATTGCCGAACGTGTCCCCGGACAGACCGAGCGCGAGGGCCGTCCCGCGCTCGATCCCCTCCAGAATGGACGCGTCCACAATGGACATCCAGCTGCCCGGCCGAGCCAGCTCGTCGTCCCGGAAGAATTCGAGCACACCTTCGATGTTCCGCCATCGACAAGGGTCGACGGCCAGCCGGCTGGCCCACTCCGATTGCAGGTCACGCAGGAAATCCAGGCGGTCGACCACCGACATGTGGTCGAGCTCGGCCACGGTGTGACCGAGCGGGCGGGCCGCGGCCCGCCGGACGCGCGGAACCGCTACCGGCGCGACGGAGGCGCAGGTGTCGGCGATCACACTTCGGGCGTACACAGGGCTCCCCGGGGCCAAGAATCACGACATCGCCCGAAAATCGTATCCGCCCCGAATGGGTGCACCGGTCGTCACATTGGGCGAACCACTGCGGCCGAGCAGCGGATCTTGAAGAAAGCCCAGGTCATGACATCTGTCTAGTGTGGTCGGTCACGTAACAATGTGAAAAAGTCCTGGCCTGCCACAGGAAGATCGCCACGCACCGTGCAGGCATGGTCGACGGAGCGCACTTGTCGGGCCCGCCGACCGTGACTCCACAATGGACCGTGCCGGCGATCCCTTTGTGTAGAAGAAGATCACCGCCGTCGGCGACGGGCGGCAGCCAGGACCGCCGTACGGCCTAAGCCAATCAGCTCATCTCTGGAACCGATAGACCGCGGCGCCACGGGAGTTCTCCGCGCGCCGGGCGTACCGGTGCAGGAACGCGTCGATCGACGCGCGGGTGCGGGTGAGCGCGGCGGCCGACTCGGCCAGCACCGCGGCCCCGTTGGCGGTCAGGTGGTACATCCGCCGGGCCGGCCCCGGCGTGGCCGTGGTCCAGCTGGAACACACCAGCCCGGCCCGCTCCAGGTTGCGCAGCGCGCGGTAGATGCCGCTGGCGTCGTTGTCCACGCCGCACAACAGCCGCAGCCGCTCGATGAGCTCGTAGCCGTGGTCCGGCCGCTCGTCGAGCAACAGAAGCAGGCATGGTTGGACGAAGTTGCGCGGTTCCCCGTCGCGCATCAGGCGTCTCCTCCTGCTGAATTCATGACGGCCTCCACGTCGAATTCTCGCCCGTGACCCCGACCAAGGATAAAACCGAATGACACCCACGCACAGGGAGACCGCCGCGTCCAATCGGGTACCGAACGAGCCCCGTTCACCGGGTAAATCAAGGATGCAGCCGCCGAAAGGTAGAGTGTGCTCTGGTCCGACCGGAACAACCGGAACCCATTTGGCCTGATAACGTGCGGCGGCCACCGACGGCACCGGTACGGTTCAACGATGACCGCGATGTCCCCGGCGCGGCTGGCGGAAACGTTCGCCCGCATCGCCGATACGCTCGTCGACGACTTGGACCATGTCGAGTTCGCTCGATTTCTGACCGCCCGCGCGCGGGAAACGTTGCTCGTGCCCGCCGTGGGCGCGGTTCTCGTCGACCATCGTGGACAGACCCACATCGGCCACTCCGCGCCCGATCGGCTCGCCGCTTCGCCATTGTGGCCGCTGCTGCGCGGCGACGGGCCGAGCATGGAGTGCCACCGCACCGGAACCGCGATCGTGGTGCCCGACACCGACCAGCGAAACAACCGATGGAACCGTTTTCTCGCCGAGGCGAGGGCGGCCGGCTTCGGCTCGCTCACCGCCGTGCCGTTACGCGTGCGGGAAACCACGATCGGGGCCTTGACGGTGCTACGGGCCGAGCGTGGAACACTGTCGGATCAGGACAGCCGAATCGTCGAGGCGATGGCGCTGACCGCCGCCGCCGGCGTGCGCAGACTGGGGGAGCTGACGCAGGCGCAAACGCTCGCCGCGCAGCTCCAGACCGCGTTCAACAGCCGAATAGTGATCGAACAAGCCAAAGGCGTGCTCGCCGAACGGCACGGCAGCTCGGTGGACGGCGCATTCGGCGCTCTTCGCGAGTACGCCAGGCGGCGCAACCTGCGCCTGTCCGACCTCGCGAACGCCGTCGTCGCCGGATCGGAGCAGGTGCCGCCGCTGCCGCCGGCATCGAAGTGATCTTCGTCCTGATGGGTTGCGACGTTAATTCACCGGGTGCAAAGTTGACCCTGAATGGACGAATTCGCCGCGCATTGTCGCCGGCCCTCGTCCGTCGCACCGCTCCGGACCCTGGCGGATCACCACTTCATGCGTGAGAAGCACCAGGGAGGTGTGCCGTGTCCGGGTGGGTGTCCGTCTCGGCCCAGCGGTCCGCGTACACCGGTGAGCCGCTGAGCCGGGCCAGCGCCGCGGTGGGTGATCTGGCGGGCCACGGACTCGACTTCTGTTCGGCCGGCCAGCGCCGCTTCCGCGCCCTGCTCGCCCTGCTGGCGTGCAATTCCGACGGCACCGAGAACCAGTTGACGCGGTGGCAGCTCGACTGGTCGGTGGCCGGCCGCATCGTCTACTCCCCCGAGCAGCACGCCCTCGTCGTGCTCACCCCTATTCCACACCTGCTGGCCTCGGCCGCGCTGGTGCACCCGGATCCGGTGCGGCGCCAGGGTTTGCCGGGGCTGCGCCCGCTCAACGCCCATCCCGACGGGCTGTGGTTCCGGCTTCGGCACGTGCCGACGCGCACGCTGCTGCGCATCGAAGCAGTCGAATCCGAGGGCACGGCGGTGCATCCGCAGGTGCCGATCGCGTGGGAGATCGCCAGCCGCAGCTGGGAGATCCTGCCCGAAGAGGACGTGGCGCTGCGGTCGGTGCCGCCGATGCACGTCGACGCCGAGCAGCTGATGGCCGCCGTGGTGGTGCGCCTGGGTTCCGACGACCCGGAAGGCCGCTGGCACGTGGGGGCGACGCTCGCCCGTGCGCACCAACGGGGAACGCCCTCGCCGCTGCGGTCGTTGTGGGGCCGGGGCCGACATTGGCAACTGGTGTGCCGGGACCGGGCCACCGTGACAGGCTTGTGTTCGGCGTTGACGGGCGCGGAGATCGGCCTGGCCGGGGCGGTGCTGTTGGAGCGGACGAGGTCCACCGCCCTGATCGGCCACCGGGAGGCGACGCTGCGGCTGGTCGGTCCCGGATGACGGGCCGATCGGCCCGGCGGTCGTGTGCACGCCACACCTTCCGATAAGGTCTATACCAATACCGCCAAGCTGCCGTGGCGGCAGTCGGACCAGACGCCTAGTCCAGGAGGCACCCGTGTACCTGCTGCGCCACGCCCGGCTCGTGTTGCCGGGAGGAGTCGTCCACGACGGCCGCCTCGCCGTCGGCGGGGAATGGATCACCGAGCTGGGCACCGGCGCCAACGGTGGCCCGCATGCCGGCATCGAGGTCGTCGACCTCACCGGATACGTGGTGGTGCCCGGATTCGTGGACATGCACGTCCACGGGGGCGGCGGCGGCTCCTTCGGCGAGGACCTGGAGCAGGCGCGCAAGGTCGTGGAGTTCCACCGCTCCCACGGCACGACGACGACCATCGGCAGCACCGTCACGATGGCGCTGCCGGAGCTGGAGCGGGCCGTCGAGGCGCTGTCCACGTTGGTGCAGGACGGTCTGCTCGCGGGCATCCACCTGGAGGGCCCGTTCATCAGCAAGGCCCGCTGCGGCGCGCACGATCCGGCGCTGCTGCGGGAACCCGAGGAGCACGTGATCGCCAAGCTGTTGGAGCGCGGGCACGGCGCCATCAAGATGGTGACGCTGGCGACCGAGCTCAACGGCGGCCTGCGGGCCGTGCGGCAGCTGACCGACAACGGCGTCATCGCCGCCCTGGGGCACACCGATTCCAGCTACGAGCAGGCCCGTGAGGCCATCGACGCCGGCGTCACCGTGGCCACGCACCTGTTCAACGCCATGCGCGGCCTGCACCACCGCGAGCCCGGGCCGATCGCCGCCATGCTGGAGTCGGAGACAGTCGCGGTGGAACTGGTCAACGACGGGCACCATCTGCACGACGCCGCCGTGGAGCTCGCTTTCCAGGCCGCCGGCCACTCCCGCGTCTCGCTGATCACCGACGCGATGAGCGCCGCCGGCGCCGGGGACGGCAGCTACGAGCTGGGCGCGCTGGCCGTGAACGTCGTCGACGGCGTGGCCCGGCTGGCCGACAACGGCTCCATCGCCGGCTCCACCCTGACCATGGACAGCGCTTTCCGCCGGGCCGTGCTGGTCAACGAGATCCCGTTGGAGCAGGCCGCCGTCGCCGCCTCCGGCACCCCGGCGCGGGTGCTCGGCATCGATGACCTGGTCGGCTCCCTGGAGGTCGGCAAGCGCGCCGACCTCGTCGTGCTGGACGACCGCCTCAACGTCGCCGGCGTCATGTCCCACGGCCGCTGGATCACCGAGGTCCCGGCGCCCCTGGTCAACCGCTGACGCTCAGTAACCCCTTTTTGGTGCGGAAGGGACCATTCCTCCACTCCGAGTGGAGGAATGGTCCCTTCCAAACGCCAGAAAGATCGGAGGGGTTACTGGGTGTGGCTGGGCGGGGAGGTCAGGGCAGGTGCCCGGGAGGCGCGGTGGCGGCCATGGCCCGGACCCGCTTGCGCACGGCGAACCAGCCCAGCACCAGCAGCAGCACCACGGCCGGGATGCTGTAGATCATGATCCGGCCGGCCGGCACGTCGAAGTAGCTCAGCGCCAGCACGAGCACCAGGAAGACCAGGGTGGCGTAGTTGGTGAACGGGGCCCACGGCAGCCGGTAGGCCGGCCGCTCGATCTCCCCGCGCCGGGCCTTCCGCTGCAGCGCCAGGTTGCAGATCATGATCATCGACCACATGCTCAGAATGCCCAGCGCGGAGAAGTTCAGGGCGATCTCGAACGACTCCCCCGGCACGAACAGGTTGAGCACCACGCCCAGCACGTACACGCAGGCGGTCAGCAGCACGCCCCCGTACGGCACGCCGCCCCGGCTCATCACACCCAGGAACTTCGGCGCGGAGCCGGCCGTGGACAGCGAGCGCAGGATCCGGCCGGTGGAGTACAGCCCCGAGTTGACGCTGGACAGGGCGGCGGTCAGCACGACGATGTCCATGATGCCGGCGGCGCCGGGCACGCCGAGCGAGGACAGGAACGTGACGAAGGGGCTCACGTTCTTGTCGTACGAGCTGGACGGCATGAGCATCACCAGCAGCAGCACCGAGCCCACGTAGAAGATCGCGATGCGCCAGCCGACGGAGTTCACGGCCTTGGGGATCACCTTGCGCGGCTCGGCCGTCTCGCCCGCGGCCACCCCGACCATCTCGATGGCGGCGTAGGCGAACACCACGCCCTGCAGGATCAGCACCGCCGGCAGCAGCCCGTGCGGGAAGAAGCCGCCCTGCTCCACGATCAGCTGCGGCCCGGTGACGTTGCCGTTGACCGGCGTGCGGGAGACCAGCACGAAGATGGCGATCACCATGAACACCACCAGGGCCAGCACCTTGATCGCGGCGAACCAGAACTCCAGCTCCCCGAACAGGGTCACCGACACCATGTTCACCGCGAGCACGAGCAGCAGCGCGCACAGGGCCGGGATCCACTGCGGCACGGTCGGCCAGAAGAACTGCACGTACTTGGCGGCCGCGGTCACGTCGGCGACGCCGCTGCACGCCCAGTTCAGGAAGTACATCCAGCCGACGAAGAACGCCGAGCGCTCGCCGAGGAACTCCCGCGAGTACGAGACGAACGAGCCCGAGCTGGGACGGTGCATGACCAGCTCGCCCATGGCCCGCACCACGAAGAACGCGAACACGCCGGCGACGGCGTAGACGATGGCCAGCGACGGGCCCGCGGTCACCAGGCGGCCGCTGGCCCCCAGGAACAGGCCGGTGCCGATGGCCCCGCCCATGGCGATCATCTGAACCTGACGGCTCTTCAGGCCCTTGTGGTAGCCGGCGTCGCCGTCGTCGACGGCAACGGCCTCCGGGGTGTGCGACATGTCGTCCTCTCGGCCGCGGATTACGCCGTTTGTAGCAGAGTGACGAAGCGCTCACCCAGGGGAGCCGCCGGTCACGGGGACGAACGTGACATCTGTCCCGGGTGAACGGCCGGTCGGTGGGGCATGGTTTGCTCGTGGACGTGAGTGAGACGACGGGGGTGCGGCTGCGGGCGCCACGGCAGCGGATCAGCCGAAAGGCCGTTCCGTACTGGACCGTGCGGGCGCTGCCGGGATGGATCGTGCTGCTGGTCGGCGAGGTCCTGTTGAAGGTGTTGCCGGACGACCCGCCCGGGACGTGGCTGACCGCGGTCATCGTGGTGACGGCGGTGCTGGCGCTCATCCACCTGGCGGTGATGCCGAGCTGGCGGTACCGGGTGCACCGCTGGGAGGTCACGCCGACCGCCGTCTACACCCAGTCCGGCTGGATCGACCAGGAGTGGCGGGTCGCGCCGCTGAGCCGGATCCAGACCGTCGACACCGAGCGCGGGCCGTGGGAGCAGCTGTTCGGGCTGGCCAAGGTCACCGTGACGACCGCGTCCGCCGCCGGCCCGCTGCACATCCACGGCCTCGACCTGGACGTGGCCCGTGGGCTGGTGGACGAGCTGACCGCGGCCACCGAGGCCAGCAAGGGCGACGCGACGTGAGCGAGCACCAGGTGGACATCGCGCCCGCCCCGCCGCTCAACGAGCCGCCGGAGTGGTTGCGGCTCAACGGGTTGATGGTGATCGTCAGCCCGCTCAAGGAGATCGTGCGGGCCGCGGTCCCGCTGGTCGTGGTGTTCGTGGCCGGCGCGCACAGCTGGTGGCAGTGGCTGAGCCTGGTCGGCGTGGGCGTGCTGATCGCCCGCGGCGTCACGCACTGGGCCACGGCCCGCTACCGCATCACCGATGAGCAGGTCGAGCTGCGCTCGGGTCTGTTCAACCGGAAGACGCGGGCGGTGCCGCGGGACCGGATCCGCACCGTCGACATCACCTCGGAGTGGCAGCACCGCCTGGTCGGGCTGAGCGCGTTGAAGATCGGCACGGGTCGTCAGGACAAGGGCAAGGACGACGAGCTGGTCCTGGACGCCATCACCAAGGCCGAGGCCGAGCGGCTGCGAACCCTGTTGCTGACCAAGAACACCGCCGCCGCCGCGCCCGAGCAGTCCGCTGTGGACAGTGTGCCGGCGGCGACCGAGCTGGTCCGGGTGGACCGGCGCTGGACCTGGTACGCCCCGTTCACGCTGTCCGGCATCGCCGTCGTGGCGGCGGCGTTCGGCGCGGTCTGGCACTTCGCCAACGACCTGCACATCCGGCCGGACGACATCACCCTGCTGCACGACGGGCTGGACCTGGTCGGCACCGAGTCGCCGTGGGTGCTGATCCCGGCGGCGGTCATCGTGCTGCTGCTGGTCGCGACCATCGCCTCGGTGCTGGGCTACATCCTGTCGTACTGGAACTTCTCCGTGACCCGCGAGCAGAGCGGCACCCTGCACATCCGGCACGGCCTGCTCAACACCCGCTCCGTGTCGATCGAGGAGGCACGGCTGCGCGGCGTCGAGGTGAAGGAGACGCTGCCGCTACGCATGGTCGGCGGCGGGCGCGCCACCGCCGTGGTGAGCGGCCTGCGCACCGGCCGTGGCGACGAGCGCGGCGGCGGCCTGCTGCTGCCCGCGGCCCCGGTCGCCGAGGCGCACCTCGTGGCGGCAAAGGTGTTGCGAGAGCCGCAGGATCCGACCACCGCCGCCCTCACGCCTCACCCCCGCGCGGCGCTGCGACGCCGGCTCACGCGGGCCGTGACCACCGTGCTGGCGCTGGCCCTGGCGGCGTGGATCGGGTACGAGCTGGACCTCCTGCCGTTCTGGGTGTGGATCGTTTTTGTTGTGCTGACACCGTTCTCCGCTTGGCTGGGCCACGACCGGTACCGCAGCCTCGGGCACACCCTGACCCACGGCTACCTCGTGTCGCGGTCCGGCTCGTTGGTGCGGGAGACGGTGGCGCTGCGGTCCGACGGCATCATCGGCTGGCGGGTGCACGCCTCGTACTGGCAGCGTCGATCCGGGCTGGTCACGCTGGTCGCCACCACCGCGGCCGGACGTGGCGGATACCACGTGACCGATGCCGGCACGAGCCAGGCACTGGCCTTCGCCGACGAGGCCGTCCCCGATCTGGTGGCCCAGTTCCTGGAACCGGCCACATAGGACAAGTCCGGTGTTAGGGTCCGATCCATGTCGTGGATTCGGGGGGTCGCCGCCGCGGTGGCGGTGCTGACTCTGGGCGGATGTGCCAGCGCTGTCGGGGGCCAGGCGGAGCCGATTCTCGGCGCGCAGAGCAAGGTCAAGGGGCCGCCGGACCGTGACGGCGACGCGGTGCTGAATGCCCTGCGGCTGCTCGACGCCTGCGCGCTGATGGACGGTCCGGCCATGGCCGCCGCCGGCCTGCCGGGCAACGCGCGGCCGTTCCCCGTGGCCGCGCACGCCTGCACGTTCACCGCGGACCCGGTCCTCGGCGACGCCGTCGAGGTGATGGTCGGCAAGAACACCAGCTTCGCCGCCAAGTACCACGAGCTGCCGGTCACCATCGCCGGCGCCAAGGCGTACGTGGACGACCTCACGTTCAGCGGGCGCCCGGAGTGCTCCGTCGACATCCCGGTCAGTTTCTTCCTGTCGGTCGAGCTCCGGGACAAGCCCGGCTACGAGTCCAAGACCAATTCCTGTGACCAGGCCAAGGCGGCCGCCGCCGGCGTGATCGGCAAGCTCGGCAACCCCGACGCCGTCGCCATGCCGGCCTCGCGGCCGATGGGCAACTGGGACGGCTGCTCGCTGCTGACCGCGGCGCTGCCGGACCTGGACGTCAAGAAGGTCAAGCTGGACATGGATTCCGCGCGCTCGCCGTACGACAGCTGCTCGGCCAGCCAGGACGACGGCAAGGGCAAGCTGACCGAGCTGGGGCAGGTGGAAGTCAAGTACGACTCGGATCCGCTGGCCGGCGCCAACCGCACGCCTCGTCAGGTGGGCGACAAGACCGCCAATGTCTCCGACATGAGCACCAGCTGCTACATCGAGTGGGGCCTCGGGCCGTCCGGCTCGCCGGACAAGCTGTACGGCACCGTCACCGTCGAGGTGAAGCTGAAGGGCTGCGACAACGCGACCGCGCTGGCCGTGAAGATCCAGAAGGCGCTGGCCGGCGCGCCGCCCAGCAACGCCAAACCGCAGCGGCCCTTGCTGTTCAAGCCCGACGAGCCCGACACCGACGCCGTCGGCGCGTGCATCGACTTCCCCCAGAACGACGGCAACTGCGCGCCGTACCAGCCGTTCACGCTGCCGGCCTCGTTCGCGGAATGGTTCCCCAGCACCGATTCCCAGCCGTCCATCGGCTGCGCCATCGCCGCTGACGCGGTGAAGGAGGTGTTCGGCGACGCCTTCAGGCCCGTGGTGTGGGGCCAGCACTGCTTCTTCGTGGAGCCGACGCACTCGCTGACCATCACCATCGACGTGGCCACCAAGTACGCGCCGGGCAAGTACGGGGCCCGCCCCGACCTGTTCTCCAACGTGAAGACCATGTCCGTGTCCGGCAAGGCGGCCAAGGCCTTCACCAACACGATCCACACCACCAAGCCCGGGCGCCCGGCCTACGACGAGTACGACGTGTACGTGTCGCCGCACGACGACCTCGACCAGCTGGGCATGATCGCCGGGCTGATCCAGGCCAGCACCCCGCGCGGCAGCAACCAGGACGCGGTGCCCGACATCAGCAAGCTGCACGACCTGGACAAGGTCATGACCAAGGTCATCGCCCAGTACGTGAAGTGACCCCGTTATGCAGGGAAGGACGCCTTACCCTCGTTGAACGAGGGTAAGGCGTCCTTCCCTGCATGAAGCGGCTGTCTCAGCCCAGGTTCTGCGGCAGCTGCTGGGCGGCCGGCTGCTGCGCGGCGGTCTCGTTCTGGGCCACCAGGGCCAGCGACTGCTCCTTGGACAGCTCGCTGACGTTGCCGCAGTACGTGCACTGCAACTGGTAGCGGTTGCTGACCGGGAACAGCGGGATGAAGAAGAACGTGAACTTGGTGGTGAACTTGCGCAGCGCGTGCGCCGCCGGATTGTGACAGTTGTTGCACACCAGCATGGTCATCAGCAGCTGCTGCACGTATCTGCGGAAACCCCAGATCAGAAGCACGTCTTCTCCACCCCTAAAGTCGAAACGATCGAGCGGCAGTTTACAGCGCCTGCCACCCGTTCGGGTCCACTCCGCCGGGAATCTCGGCCGCGGTCTCGTACGGCTCCCGGCTGAAGATGAACGTGGCCAGGTCGAGGTGGCTGACCGAGCCGTCCTCACGGCGCACCACCCGCAGCGTCTCGCCCGCGTAGTAGCCGTCGAGGCCGATCCAGGTGTCCTTGCCGGTCGGCCGGAACCGGGACGCGCGCCCGCCGACGCCGGACAGCGCCGTGAAGCTGATCCAGCCGTCGTGTGACAGCCGCAGCGCCCGCGGCGCCGGGCCCCAGTACCAGGTTCCGCTCAGGGCCAGTAGGTCCTGGTCCACCTCGGGCAGCGGCGCCCACTCGGCCGGGATCGACGGCTCCAGCGTGGAGATGATGTCGATCAGGTCCGCGACCAGCGCCGGCACGTCGACGCCGGTGGTCGTGTTGGTCATGGCGATGGCGGCGGTGCCGGTCTCGGGGTGCGCCCAGACCGTGGCCAGGAAGCCCGGCATCGAGCCGGTGTGCCCGGCCAGCCGGCGGTTGCGGTTGCGGGCCAGCTGGAAGCCGAGGCCGTAGCCGCCGGTCCACTGCTCGCCGTCCTCGACGACGGCCGGCTCGCGCATCTCGGCCACGGTGTCCGGGCGCAGCACGCCGCCCGTGTCGCCGGCGATGACGCGGGCCCAGCGGGACAGGTCGGTCAGCGTCGACCACAGCTGGCCGGCCGGGGCCATCGACACCGCGTCGTGCGACGGCTCCGGCAGCAGCACGTCGGCCCACGGGTGCACGGCCAGGCCGTCGGCGTGCGGCTTCTCCGGCATCGGCGTCGTGCGGGTCATGCCCAGCGGCTGCAGCAGCTCAATGCGGGCCGCGTCCAGCCAGCTCATGCCGCGCTGGCGGGCCACCAGCTCGCCGAGGGCGCCGTACCCCAGGTTGGAGTAGTGGAACCGGCGGCCCGGCCGGTGCTTGAGCTCCTCCGCGCCGACCCGCTCCGCCATCTCCGGCCACTCCACGCCCGGCGTCCGCTCCCACCACTGGCCCGGTGACTCCGCCGTGATGCCGCTGGCGTGGGCCAGCAGCTGAGCCACGGTCACGTCGCCGAAGGCCGTGCCCGGCACGTACTTGTCGTACGGGGCGTTCAGCTCCACCTTGCCCTCGTCGCGCAGGCGCATCACCAGCGCGGCGACGAAGGTCTTCGTGATCGAGCCGATCCGGTACTGCGTGTCCACGCCGGGCACTTCGCCCGTGACCCGGCCGCGGCCGCCGCTCCACGCGATCTGCCCGTCCCGGACCACCGCCGCGACCAGCGAGGGCGCGCGCTTGGCGGACTGCTCGACGGCGACGCGGTGCAGCAGGGCGCGCTCCGTGGAGGGCAGCAGGGGTTCGATCGGCACGCCAGGTCCTTCCCGTTCAACGGCGTTGGGCGGCGGAGGCGGGCCGTTAGCCTGACAGCCATGGCTCGCACCCGGCTCTACCGTAACGGCGTCCTCTCGTCCGAGGACTTCAACCCCGCGGAGATCTCCGACCACCTGGCCGAACCAGGGGTGACCATGTGGCTCGACATGTGCGAACCGGACGAATCGGATCTGACTGTCATCAGCGAGGAGCTGGGCCTGCACCGGCTGGCCGTCGAGGACGCCATCTCCGAGCACCAGCGGCCCAAGCTGGACCACTACGAGTCGCACCTGTTCATGTCGGCCTACCTCGCCTCGGTCGATCCGGACACGGAGAAGCTCAGCACCAGCGAGATCTCCGTGTTCATCACGCCCTCGGCGCTGGTCACCGTGCGCAAGGATCCCCATTTCGACATCAACAAGGTCGTCGACCGCTGGGACACCAACGCCGACCTGGCCAAGAGCGGCGTGGCCTTCCTGCTGCACGGGCTGCTCGACTTCATCGTGGACAGCCACGTCGACGCCGTGCAGCTGCTGGACGAGCGGATCGAGCAGATCGAGGAGGCCCTGTTCGCCGAGCGGGTCGACCTCCAGCCCCTCCAACGCCACTCGTACCGCCTGCGCCGCAGTCTCATGGCCCTGCGCAAGGTCGCCGGGCCCATGCGGGAGGTCCTGGAGGGCGTCCTGCGGCACGGCTCGCACCTGGTCGACCGCACCATGCGCCCGTACTTCGGCGACGTCCAGGACCACGTGCTGAAGGCCGCCGGCCGCATCGATGCGCTCCGTGACCTCGCCGCCACCCTGCGGGAGACCGAGCTGACCGTGCAGAGCAACCAGCTCAACGTGATCATGAAGAAGGTCACCAGCTGGGCCGCGATCATCGCCGTGCCCACGCTGATCACCGGCTTCTACGGCCAGAACGTCACCTATCCCGGCATCAACACCGAGTGGGGCTTCTGGGTGTCCTCGCTGGTGATCGTGGTCGCTTCGGTGGCGCTGTGGTGGTCCTTCCGTCGGCGCGGGTGGCTGTAGTACGTTGTGCCCGTGTCCGCGCGTCAGAACATGAACTGGTGGCCCGCCCGGTAGGCGGCCCACTCCCACGCGCATCCCGTGGCCGTCTCATCCGAGGCGGCCATTTTGTTTGCCCGGCTTCGGTTGTGACGGCCCCTTTCCCAGGAGCCCGACCATGTTGCTCGACCGGATCACCTCTGCCACCGCCTATGCGTTGCTGCGCCGCCGTCCCGACACCGTCGACGTGCTCGTCGGCGACGTCGTCGAGGTGGCGTCGTTGGCTGAAATTCCTTTGTCCGACAAGGAAGTCCTGGCGATCGTGCCCTACCGTCAGATCGCCGAGCGTGGCTTCGAGTGCGTCGACGACGGCGCGCCCTTGCTGGCTCTGCTGGTCCGTGAACGGGAGACCGTCAGCTTGTCCGACGTGTTGGCCCGGATCGAGGACGTCCCCTTCGACCTGGTCGACGCCGGCTTCGACGTGGACGACGAGGCCTACGGCGAGATCGTGCGCAAGGTGCTCGCCGAGGAGATCGGGCAGGGCGCCGGGGCCAACTTCGTCATCAAACGGACCTACACCGCAACGATTCCGTCCTACACGCCCGCCGTCGCCCTGGCCGTCTTCCGCCGGTTGTTGGCTTCCGAGCGTGGGGCCTACTGGACGTTCCTCGTGCACACCGGCGCCAGCACCTTCGTCGGCGCCACTCCCGAGCGGCACGTCTCCGTGGCCGACGGCATCGCCATGATGAACCCCATCAGCGGCACCTACCGCCACCCTTCCGGCCAGTCCGATCGTGCCGAGCTGTTGGCGTTCCTGGCCGACAGCAAGGAAACCGACGAGCTGTACATGGTCGTCGACGAGGAGCTGAAGATGATGGCCCGCGTCGCCGCCCGTGGCGGCCGGGTGCTCGGGCCGTACCTGAAGGAGATGTCCCGGCTGACCCACACCGAGTACCTGCTGGCCGGTGAGACCACTGTGGACGTTCGGGATGTCCTTCGCGAGACCATGTTCGCCCCCACCGTCACCGGCAGTCCGCTGGAGAACGCCTGCCGGGTCATCGCCCGCTACGAGCAGCGTGGCCGTGGCTACTACGCCGGCGTGTTGGCCCTCATCGGCCCCCACGGCTCTTCCCTCGACGCCCCCATCTTGATCCGCACCGCCGAGATCTCCCCGTCCGGCTCGTTGGCCGTCTCCGTCGGCGCCACCCTCGTCCGCGATTCCGTGCCCGAGAACGAGATCGCCGAGACCTACGCCAAGGCCGCCGGCATCCTGTCCGCCCTGCACGGTCGGTCCACTCCGGACAGTGGTGGTGTTTCCTTCGCCGACGACGTCCAGGTCCTGTCCGCCTTGGCCGCCCGCAACGACCGCCTCGCCCGCTTCTGGTTGGACCACCGGGACTCCTCCGTCGGCCCCTTCTCCGGCCTGCGGGCCCTGGTCGTCGACGGCGAGGACACCTTCACCGCCATGCTGTCGCATCTCCTACAGTCCTTGGGTTTCTCCGTCACCGTCGTCTCCCATGACTCTTCTCCCGTGTTCGCCGGCCACGACCTCGTCATCGCCGGTCCCGGCCCCGGCGACCCTCGCGAGCACACCTCCCCCAAGATCGCCGCCCTGCGCCGCATCATCCTGGACGTGTTGGAGTCCGGCACCCCGTTGTTGGCCATCTGCCTCGGGCACCAGGTTCTCTCCTCGCTGCTCGGCTTCCCCCTCATCCGCAAGTCCCAGCCGTACCAGGGCATGCAACGTTCCATCGACCTGTTCGGCCAGCCCCAGCGTGTCGGCTTCTACAGCACCTTCGTCGCCACCGGCGTCGTTCCCGGTGTCGACGTGTGCGCCGACCCCGCCACCGGTGAGGTGCATGCCTTGCGCTCCCCCGGCTTCGCCTCCACCCAGTTCCACCCCGAGTCGGTGCTCACCGAGCACGGCATCGACATCTTGGAGCGCCTGTTGACCGACTTGTTGCTTCCCTGAAGCCCGTGTGGGCGTGAGATTCCCTTCTCACGCCCACAGCCTCATCGCCGAACTCGCCACCGACGAATGGGCCCCGTCGAGATCGGCACGGCCTGACAACTGTTCCCGTCAACGCCGCCTACCGCGTCGCCTGAGCCACCCGCCTGGCCACCGTCTTCCCCGACGTCCTGTCCGCCATGCCCTGCCGCGACCACGACGGCCAACCGTGTACTTGACGGCCCTCCGTGACATCGCGGCCTTGCCACCCGAACCGTGCTCACGTCCGCCGCCGCGCACGTCCACCACCAGACAACCCGCGGCCAAAACCGGCAGTCAGATCCAGCCAGTCACATGCGGCGGGTCACGGTGGTCACGGGACCCCGCTGCGACACCCCGGAGTTCGCCAGCCAGCCGTCCAACTGCTGCTGCACCCGCCCGAGAGTGGGACGGTGTCCGGCTTCCTTGTCGAGGGAGGCCATCAACAGCCGGCGGTGCACGGAACGCTCGGGCAGCTTGGTGTTGGGCTCGGCGTTGGCGCCGGCGAGCAGTGCCGCCATGGGGTTCTCACGGGTGCCGCGAGGGGGGTGGCCGGTGAGGGCGTAGCTGACGGTGGCGGCGAGCTGCCAGGCGTCGGAGGCGGGGCTGGCGGTCTCGCCGCGGGCGACCTCGGGGGCCAGGTAGTCGGGGGTGCCCATCATCATGCCGGTGGCGGTGAGAGTGCTGTCGCCACGGCGACGGGCGAGGCCGAAGTCGATGAGGTGGGGAATGCCCTCGGGATCGATGATGACGTTGGAGGGCTTGAGGTCCCGGTGCAGGACGGACTTCTCATGGGCGGCGGACAGGGCACCGGCGAGGGTGGACCACAGGCGGGCGGCGGCGACGTCGTCGAGCAGACCGTTGCGCTGCATGGCCTGGGCCAACGAGAAACCCTCGACATACTCCATGACGATGGCGATGCCGTCGTCCTCCTCGAGAATGTCGTACACGTGCACACAGTTCTCATGACGAACGGCGGCCAGGGCCCGGGCCTCGCGGTACATGCGCTCCTGGGTGTCGGCATCCGAAGTGTGGGCGATCTTGATGGCGACCTGGCGGTTCAGGTTGGAATCCATGGCCAGCCACACCTTGCCGAACCCGCCGGCGCCGAGCTGACGGATACGGCGGAAGCGACCGCCGAAGGAGTCGCCGGTGCTGTCGAACTTCGTCGGGGCGTCCAAGGGATTGAAGACGGTCTTGTCGGGGTCGGGAGCGGGAGGGGTGGCCCACGGGAGAGGGCCGGGGGTCATGGCCAAGCCGCTGGCCAGAGAAGGACCGGCGGGTTGGACACGGGTGGGGGGAGGCAGAGGAGGCCGAACCTGAGGACGCGGCGGGGGGCCAACAGGCGGGGAAGACTGCGAGTACATCTGCGTGGGCGGGTTCTGCCGAGGCATGGCGGTGGCCGTCGCCGGATTTTGGCGGGGCATGGGGGCCTGCGTCTGAGGCTTGGCCGCCGGCTTGACCGGTGAGGCGGGAGGCAGAGAAGGCGGCACGGGGCGCTGCTCGCTCAAAGCCTTGTCGGCCGGCGAGGACGGATGCAGCACCCCGTCGCTGGGCGTGCCGAGCAGCTTCACGGCCAGGACACCGACGGCGCTGACGGGCAGGAAGCCGAGCCACAGCATGCCGACGACGCCGGCGGGCAGGCTGAAGGTGGAGAAGATGAAGATGACGAACGGCGCGTAGAACAGCCGGGCGGGCCACCGGGCGCCGCCGCGGAAGGCGTTCTTGGCCTGCCGGGTGATCCAGAACAGCACGAAGGCCGGCACGATGATCAACGAGGCGATGGCCAGCCAGCGCACCGGCCCGCTCTCGGAGCTGGTGATGGCCCGAGCGGCCCGCATGGAGCCGGCGAGCAGGTCGTTCTGGCTGGACAGCACGTAGCAGAAGCTCTCGCCGAGGGTGTTGCCGCCGTCCAACTGACCCGGGTTCTGCAACGCCACGGTGGCTCCGTTGAAGGCGGAGAGCGGCAGCAACAGGTTGCCGACGACGCCGATCGCCGTGAACAGGATCACCATGCCGGGGTGGTAGCTGTTGCCGCTGACCTTGCGGATCAGGGCCACGAACATGGCCGCGGCGATCGGGGCCAACGCGAACAACCCACCGGCCAGCGCGGTCGTCAGCAGCCAGTCACCATTGCAGACCCGCAGTCCGAACGCGCTGTGCAGTCCAGAGAGCAGGCCGATCACCAGCGCGCCGACACCGTCCACGCAGCCACTGTATCGCCGGGGCACGAGTGGTAGGCCGAACAGCGCAAAACCGAGACCCGGACTCACCCCCGCGAGCCACCCACGCCGGGCGGCTCACGGGGGTGATCGGCTAGGACAAGGTCCAGGACTGGGCGTTGGAGTTGTTGCAGTCGTAGATCTGCAGCTGGGTGCCGTTGGTGGTGGTGCTGTTGGGGTCGTCCAGGCACCGCCCGGACTGCGGGTTGACCAGGGCGGCGCCCTTGACCTGCCACTGCTGGGCCCCGGAGCCGTTGCAGTCGTAGAGCTGCACCTTGACGCCGTTGGCGGTGCCGGAATTCACCACGTCCATGCACTTGCCCATCACCTGGAGGCTGCCGTCGCCGGGAGCGGCCCACCGCTGGGCGTTGGAGCTGTTGCAGTCGTACAGCTGGATCGCGGTGTTGTTGCCGACACCACTGTGGTTGTCGTCGACGCACTTGCCGGCCAGCGCCGAGGTGATCGGCCCGGTTTTGACGTAAGGGGCCCCGGTGCCGGGATACGACGGCGGCGGGGAGGACGCGGCCCACGAGGTGTTGGCGGTGGTGCCGAGCACGTAGTCAAGCGTCCCACCGGTGTTGACGATTGACGGTGGGAGAAACGCGTTGTTCCACGTGGATCCATTGAGGGACAAGGACTGCACGTACGGCGCGTTGTCGGCGGCCTGCGGCGCGTCGACGGTCAGCGCGTGCCCGCCGGGCAGCGTGATGACGGCCTGCGTGAACATCGGGCTGCCCAACGCCAGGTCGGCGGTGCCCGGGGTCTCCGGGAACATGCCCAGCGCCGACCACACATACCAGGCGCTCATGGTGCCCAGGTCGTCGTTGCCGGCCAGGCCGTTGGGCTTGTCGGTCCAGATCTGGTCCTGGACCTGCCGGATCACCTGCTGCGTGCGATACGGCTGCCCCACGTAGTCGTACTCCCAGGGCAGCTCGATGCTGGGCTCGTTGCCGAGATCGGACTTGCTGCCGCCGGCGCCGTTGAAACCGGACAGCACGCTGTTCAGATACGAGATGTACGCCGCGTTTCCGCCGAAGGCAGTGGCCAGGCCGTGGACGTTGAACGGAACCATGCCGGTGTACTGCCAGGAGGTGCCCTCGACGAAGTTGCTGCCGCTGGCGGCGTTGAATCCGCCGGTCCACGAGCCGTCGGCCTGCCGGGGCTGCATGAACTTGCTGGAGGGGTTGAACACGTTGGCCCATTCCTGGGCACGGTTGGCGAATCGAGTCTGGTTGGCGGAGTCACCCAGGGCGCCGGCGAATGAAGACAAAGCGAAGTCGGCGGTGTCGTACTCCAGTTGCGTCGACACGGGGCCGTAGAAGTTGCAGCAGTTCCACTGGCCGTCGGCCGGCAGGTAGCCGGGAGTGGTCAGGTAGTTCTGACCAGGGCGGATGTTGTTCTGCACGGACGCCTCGTGCACCATGGCGCTCAAGGCCGTGGAGGTGTCGAAATTGCGGGCGCCGAAGGCGTAGTAGTCGGCGAGAATGGCGGTGCCGGGGTCACCGACCATCACGTACGTCTCGCCGTTGTTCAACGACCACTTGGGCAGCATGCCGCTCTGCGAATAGTCGTTGACCATGGACTGGGCGATGTCGCTGGCCTTGTCGGGCGCCAGCAGAGCCGACAGCTGAGCCTGGGATCGATAGATGTCCCAGCCGGAGAAATTGGCGTACTGGGCGTGCCCAGCGGCCACGCTGTGCACCTTGTTGTCGAAACCGATGTACTGCCCGTTCACATCCGAGAACACGTTCGGATGCAGCAGCGAGTGGTACAGCGCCGAATAGAACGTCTGCTGCTGGGTGGCGGTGCCGCCGGCAATGGCGATGCGGCCCAGCATGCTGTTCCACGCCGTATGGGCGGCCTGGTGCACGGCGTCGAAGTTCCACTGGGCGTTCTCGGTGTCCCGATTGCCCTGGGCGTTGGCCGTCGACACGTACGAGACGCCGACCTTGGCCTGCACGACCTGGTTGGCGGTGGTGTCGAAGGTCAGGTACTCGCCGGACGGCCCGGCCAGCTGCGGGGTGGCGGTCTGCGGCTGGGCGGGCGCGCCCGGGCGAGTGGTGTCCGGTGCGGGGCCGGACGCGGCGGCGAAACCGCCGCTGGTGGTGAAGGGCTGGTCGAACTTGGCGGCGAAGTACACGGTGTAGGTGGGGCTCGCGCCGCAGAAGTGCCCGGTCGTGACCGACCCGACGATCTCGGTGTTGCTGACCGCCGCGACGGTCGTGTTGCTGACCGAGGTCTGGCTGCCGGCCAGCTTGATCAGCAGGTTGGCCTGCTTGGTCGCGGGGAACGTGAAGCGCCCCATGCCGGATCTGGTCGTGGTGGTCAGCTCCGTGGTGATGCCGGAGTTGAGTTTGACCTTGTAGTAGCCGGCGTCGGCCTGCTCATTGGCATGCGAGAAGGCAGCCGTGGCGGAGCCGTTGACCGCGCCGGTCGTCGGCAGGAACGGCACGTCACCCATGGCGCCGCAGCCGGGGCCGGCGATGTGGGTGAGGCTGAAGCCGGTGATCGAGGAGTCGTTGTACTCGTAACCGCCGCCGTCCGGGCGGCTCGGCGTGTCCGGGCTCCACTGGACCATGCCGAACGGCACGTCAGCGCCCGGGAAGTCATCGGCGGCGTTGCTCGTGCCGATGAAGGTGTTGACCACGGATGCAGGGTCGGCCACCAGTGCCGGCTGCGCCGGCACCGCGGGTGTAGCAGGAATCGGCCCGAGTTGAATCGACAGGGTCGCCAGCGCGGCCAGAGCCAGCGTCGGGGATAACGACATCGTGTTCACCCTTTCGCGATGACATCGTTGTCATGTCCACAAATGTGAACATCGGCCGCGGCGCCGTCCTCACGCACCGCCGTGCGGCCGATCATGGGCGCCGGTCACGTCAGCCATGCGGCCCAGGACAAACCGGAAACCTCTTCCGACCCGTTGACCTGGGCGCTTCCCCGCGCGTAGAAAAGCACTGCCGACCGCCACCGCCCTGCCGCCTCGACTCGTCCCCGAGCACGAGCGCGGCTCCTTCCTCGTGAGGACGTGGATAGGTGATCGGACAGCTCGGTGCGGCGCTGGTGACGACGGTGGGCCTGATACTGGCCCCGTTGACCCACGACGCAGCCTCTGTGAAGACCCCGCACACCGTGGTGATGGACGGCCACGCCCTGGCCTCCGTGAAGATCCAGCTCGTGACGGGCACCGCGTCCAAGGCGACCCGCACCGCGTACGCCGCGCTGATCAAGACGGCCGACGCGGACCTGAAGACCGGCCCGTGGTCGGTGACGGACAAGCCACAGACCCCGCCCAGCGGCGACAAGCACGACTACATGAGCCAGGCCCCGTACTGGTGGGCCGGCACCAAGACGCCGGACAACCCGCAGGGCTGCCCGTACGTCAACAAGGACGGCCAGCGCAATCCCGAGGCCGACGCGATCACCGACCACACCTACCGCATGGTGGCGTGGGACGCGATCCGCGACCTGGCGCTGGCCTGGTACTACAGCGGCGACCCGAAGTACGCGGCGCGGGCCGAGCTGGACATCCGCACGTGGTTCCTGAACCCGGCCACGGCGATGAACCCGAACCTGAACTTCGCGCAGATCATCCCGTGCAGCACCAAGATCTCCGGCACCGGCATCATCGACTCCTCGCAGAGCCTGACCCAGGTGCTGGACGCAGTCACCGTGCTCGAGTCGGGCGCGCCGGGCTGGAAGGGCCAGGACTCCACCGGTCTGAAGGCCTGGTTCGGCAAGTTCCTGACGTGGATGCAGACCAGCCCGCAGGCCAAGCTGGAACTGGCCGCCACCAACAACCACGGCAGCTTCATCGACCAGCAGAACGCCGCGATGGCCGTCTACATCGGCAACACCAAGCTGGCCCGCAGCATCGTCGAGTCGGTGAAGCTGAACCGGATCGACAAGCAGATCAAGCCCGACGGCAGCCAGCCGCTGGAGCTGTCGCGCACGATGTCGTGGCACTACGCCAACTTCAACCTGGTGGCGCTGGGCCGGCTGGCCGAGATCGGCCACAACCTCGGCATCGACCTGTGGCACTACACCAGCCCCAGCGGCGGCAACCTGCTCAAGGCCGTGGACTTCCTGATCCCGGCGGCCGAGAAGGGCCAGAGCGTGTGGCCGTACCAGCAGATCAACGTGTTCGACCAGTCGATCGCGGTGGACATCTTCCACGCCGCGAAGGACCAGGCCGGCGACAAGGCGGCCGGCGCGGCCATCGCCAGGACGCCGGTGCCGGCGCTGGGCGACAACTGGCCGATCCGCCCCGGGGTAACCTCCCTCGACCCACCCCTGAAGTGACCCGGTGATGCAGGGAAGGACGCCTTACCCGCGGTCAACGAGGGTAAGGCGTCCTTCCCTGCATGGGGGCGCCGTCAGCCAAGGGGCTGGCTGAAACGGATGGCGTTGCCGAAGGGGTCGCGCAGGCCGCAGTCGATGCCGTAGTCACGCTTGGTCGGCGCGTCGGTGAACTCGACGCCCTTGGCCAGCAGCGTCTCGTACGTCTTCTGGCAGTCGTCGGTGGTGAAGAACAGGGTGCCGGCCATGGCGCCCTTGGTGAGCAGCTCGCGCACCTGGGCCGCGGTGGCCTCGTCCATGCGGGGCGCGCCGGGGCGCTCCAGCAGGATCTCCCGGTCCTTCTGGCCCGGCACGTTGATCGTCAGCCACCGCATGAAGCCGAGGTCGGCGTCGGTGTTGACCTCCAGCCCCAGCTTGCCGACGTAGAAGTCGAGCGCCTGGTCCTGGTCGAGCACGAAGATCTGGGAAATGGTCAGCGAGTTGAACATGACTCAGACGCTAGTGCCGGCCCCCGGGCGATCGCTTATCCAAAACTGCTCAGTCGTGGGGCCGCATCCAGGACATGGCGAAGCAGGTGGGCACGGGTGCGAGCGGCCCGCGGGCCCGGCAGGCCGACGGAGTCTCGCCGACGATGTCCCGGAAGGTGCGGCTGAACGTGCCGAGGCTGGTGAACCCCACCTCCAGGCAGATGTCCGTGACGCTGCGATCGCACGAGCGGAGCAGGAACATCGCCCGCTCCACCCGGCGCCGCTGGAGGTAGCGGTGCGGCGTCTCGCCGAAGGTGGCCCGGAAGGTGCGGATGAAGTGCGCCTCCGACACGTGCGCGACGCGGGCCAGCGCCGGCACGTCCAGCGGCTCGGCGTAGTGCCGGTCCATGGTGTCCCGGGCCCGCAGCATGCGGCGGTTGGTGTCCTCGACGGCCCGGCTCACGGGCCTGATCACACCACATGATGGGAACGCTTGCGGGCGGCCCGGCCGGATGAGGATGCTCGGGACATGTCCATCACCAGCGGCGTGCTCGTCGGCAACCCCCGTCCCGCCTCCCGCACCCTCAACGCGGCCCTCGCGCTGCGCGACGCCGTGCACCGTGTTGTCGGCGACGCCACGGCCGGCCCGGTCGTCGATGCCGCCGAGCTGGCGGAGCAGGTGTTCACGCCGGGCGCGACCGCAGTGAAGGCGGCCTTGGAGGCGCTGGCCGCCACGAATGTGCTCGTGGTGGCGTCGCCGACGTACAAGGCGAGCTACACCGGCCTGCTCAAGGCGGTGCTCGACCAGCTCCCCGGCGGCGCGCTCAAGGGCGTCGTGGCGGTGCCGCTCCAGGTCGCCGCGTCGGACAAGCACGCCCTGTCCGTCGACCTGCACCTGCGACCCGTGCTCGTGGAGCTGGGCGCGACCGTGCCCGGGGCGGGCGTGTTCGTCAACGAGGCCCGGCTGACCGGCGACCAGGACACCCTGACCAAGGAGCTGGCCGAAGAGCTCGAATCCACCGGCACCGCGAACACGCTGCGGGCACTGCTGGCCAGGTGACGCACAGCGGTCGCGCCGCTGCACTAGGTTGCTCGCGTGTCTGTTGCGGCGAGAATGAACCGGCTGCCCATCACGCGGTCGCACCGGCTGGCCACGGTCGCGGTGGGCCTCGGCCTGTTCTTCGACATCTACGAGATCTTCCTGGCCGGCACGCTGGCCGGAGTGCTGGTGGCGCAGTTCCATCTGGACAAGGCGATCCTGCCGCTCGTGCTGGCCTCGACGTTCATCGGCATGTTCGTCGGCGCGATCCTGTTGGGACGGTTGGCCGACCGGATCGGGCGCCGGCGGGCGTTCCTGCTCAGCCTGGGCATCTACTCGGTGTTCTCGCTGCTGGGCGCGTTCAGCATCGGGCCGTGGACGCTGATGGCCAGCCGCTTCTTCGCCGGCGTGGGCATCGGGGCCGAGCCGGCGGTGTCGGACGCGTACCTCGGCGACCTGTTGCCGCCGAAAAAACGGGGCCTGTACACGGGAATCGCCTACACGCTGTCGTTCCTGGGCGTGCCGGCGGTCGGTTTCCTGGCCGCCGGGCTGGTGCCGCTGAACCCGGACGCGTGGCGCTGGCTGTTCGTGATCGGCGCGGCCGGCGCCGTGGTCGTCTTCCTGCTGCGGACCGGGCTGCCGGAGTCGCCGCGCTGGCTGGAATCGGTGGGACGGCGCGAGGAGGCGGAGAAGATCGTCGCCCGGTTCGAGGCCGAGGCCGGCGGCGACCTGCCGGAGCCGGCGGCCGACGAGACGCCCAACACCACCGCCTCGGTCGGGGCGCTGCTGCGGCCGCCGTACCGCAGGCGCACGCTGATGATGGCCGTGTTCCACCTGCTCCAGACGTTCGGCTACTACGGCTTCGGCACGCTGGTGCCGACCGTGCTGGCGGCCAAGGGCTATCCGATCGTGCAGTCGCTGCTGTTCAGCGGCATCACGTTCATCGGCTACCCGGTCGGGGCGGCGCTGTCGCTGCCGATCATCGAGCGGGTCGAGCGCAAGCACCTGGTGATCGCCGCCGGCCTCGGCATGGCGGTGTGCGGCGTGGCCTTCGGCTTCGCCTCGTCGGAGGCGCTGATCCTGGGTTTCGGCTTCCTGTACACGGCCGTGAGCAACGTCTTCAGCAACGCCTTCCACGTCTACCAGGCGGAGATCTTCCCGACCGGGCTGCGTTCCACCGCCGCCGGCTCGACCTACGCGCTGTCCCGTCTGTCCAGCGCCGCCATGCCGTTCGTGCTGGTGCCGCTGCTGCACGCCACCAACTCGGCCGTGCTGTTCTCGGTGGTGGCCGCCGCCATGATCGTCGTGGCCTTCGACGTGGGCCTGTTCGGTCCGCGCACGACCGGCCGCGATCTGGAACTGGTCAACATCTGAGCAAACCCAAATGCCTACTCGCGCGTAGTAAGCACCATGGCGCGACTGACGGCCGGTGGCCGACTACGGCAGGCCCGGCAGAACTCGAGGCGCGCGGTCCAGCCCCTGGCCGCGCCCGCGCAGCCGCCCCGCCCCGCGCGCAAGAAGGTCGGGGCGGGCTGGCTGGTGTACGCGTTTCCGCTGGTCATCGCCCTGACCGCGATCACGGGCTTCCGGGTGCTGAAGGAGCAGCCGCCGGCCGAGCCGACACCGACGCCGGTGGTCGCCGGCGCGTCGACGCCCGTGTCCATCGGCGAGGCCCCGCCCGGGGCCAAGTTCGCCAAGCAGCTGGCGTCGGCCCAGCTGCCCGACGGCGGGCCCATTCCCGCGGTCGGCAAGGGCACCTTCCACGTCGTGCCCGGCACCTCGGCCCAGATCGGCAAGGGCAAGCTCACGACGTACACCATCGAGGTCGAGGACGGTTTCCAGCCGGTCGGCGGCGACGCGTTGTTCGCCGAGACCGTGCAGAACACCCTGTCCAACCCCAAGAGCTGGATCGGCGGCGGCCAGATCTCGCTGAAGCGCGTCGACTCGGGGAAGGCCGACCTGCACGTCCGGCTGGCGTCGCAGCAGACCACCCGTGATCCCAAGGTGTGCGGCTTCGACATCCCGTACGACACGTCCTGCCGCCTCGACGACAACGTCTACCTCAACGACGCCCGCTGGGAGCGCGGCGCGGTGGCGTTCCAGGGCAACATCCTGCTGTACCAGCAGTACGCCGTGAACCACGAGGTCGGGCACTTCTTCGGCGGCAACCACCTGCCGTGCGCCGACAACGGCGGGCTGGCGCCGGTGATGATGCAGCAGACACTGTCCACCGCGAACAACGACCTCGCCGACCTCACCACCCAGAACCCACAGGGCATCGTCGTGCCCCGCGACGGCAAGGTCTGCCAGCCCAATCCCTGGCCGTTCCCGGTGGCGGGCCAGGGTCAGTGAGGCGGGAACTGAGGTACGTTGACCGGGTCGGGAGCACCTCGCACGCCAGCGCCTCAGCCGGTGTCGGCCCCCGGCTATGTGATCGGCCGCAGCAACGGGGCCGAAGACGGGAGCGCCGACATGACGTCGGACCGCGTGCCCAGTGGTGACGGCGCCCGGATGTCCAAGGTCCACTCGGACGCCCAGCAGGCGATGCGAACCCAGCAGGCCCTCGCCGCCCGCACCGTCGCCGACCACTGCCTCGACGCCGACGACCGCGGCACCCTGCTCGAAATGCTCGGCCTCGACGACGACAGCGCCCGCGAGGACGTCTCCGCCGCGCTCACGGTCGGGCTCAACGCCTACCTTCGGGCCGTCGCCCGCGCCGTGGGCGTGCCCGCGGCCGGCACCTCGTGTGAGGTCAGCGACACCGCCACCGCGTACGTCGGGCTGACCACGCGGGGGCCTCGGGACTTCATGCTGGTGTGGAGCGAGCTGGACGGCTGGTCCGTGCAGATGGAGACCACGCCCACCGAGTCGCCGGTCGTCGTGTCCCGCCTCGGCGGCGACGATCCCGCCCCGCCGCCGTGGGTCGTGGCCCGGTTCGTCTCCGACACCATGACCAGCGTGCCCGGCCAGCCGCCGGCCCGGACCCGGCACCCGCAGGACCGCCGTCAGCTGGCCGACCAGCTCGCCAGCTACGTCGTGCCGGCGGCCTTCTGACCTGAGACAGACAGCACCGCGGCCCGGTGGCTTTCGCCACC
>NZ_JBFBAM010000086.1:0-37261 GCF_040682195.1 Kutzneria sp. NPDC051319
CGATCATCTGCTGCACGCCCAGGCCCAGCGTGCGCAGCGCCCGCCGGGGATCCACGCTGATGCCCAGCTCCGACAGCAGCTGCCTGGCCTGCGCCCCGAGATCTTGCTCATCAGGAAACGCGCGACCTTCATGGTTACACCTCCGTGTGAACTGAAAACCGAACACCTCGTTCCTACTGCGGTGCTGATCGTCGGACAACCACTGTGCACGAAAGATCCCCGTCGCGATGGATGGGCGGACACGCATCGGACGGATCGCGCAGAAAAAGTGGCCGGATCTTGCGGGATCGGCCCCTGCTCCTATTGTGGGTCCCGGACGACGAGGAAGGACGCGTAATGGACGATGAGGACCTCACGCCGGAGTTCTTCGCCGACCGGCACGCCGCCCACCGACGCTGGCTGGACGCCGGCGGCGCGACCTCCGTGCGGTTCCCGGACGGCAGCAAGGGCTGGGTCATCGCCCGTCACGCCGACGCCAAGGCGGCGCTGACCGATCCCCGCCTGCGTAAGAACGCCGCCACCGAGGTGTTCGCGCGCAGCCGCGGCGGCCAGCAGGGGCCGGGCCGGGAGCTGACCGCGCACATGCTCAACTCCGACCCGCCGCAGCACACTCGGCTGCGCAAGCTGGTGCAGGGGGCGTTCACCCCGCGCCGCGTCGCCGGCCTGCGTCCGCGGATCGAGGCGATCACCGCCGCGCTGCTGGACGACATGGCCACGCGGCCGGAGGTGGACCTCATTCCGGCGCTGGCTCTGCCGTTGCCGGTGGCGGTGATCGGTGAGCTGCTGGGCGTGCCCGACGCCGACCGCGAGGTGTTCCAGGTCCGGGGAAACCAGCTCACCGAAGGGTTCGGCGACCGGGAGGTGTCGGTGGCCGCGGCCACCGCGCTGGCCGAGTACCTGGCCGAGCTGGTCGCGGCCAAGCGCCGCGACCCGGCCGACGACCTGCTGTCGGCGCTGGTCCGGGTGCACGACGACGGGGACCGGCTGTCCGATCAGGAGCTGACCTCGATGGCGTTCCTGCTGCTGGTCGCCGGCCACCAGACCATGGTCAACCTGATCGCCAACAGCGTGCACGCCCTGCTGTGCCATCCCGAGCAGCTCGACCGGCTGCGGGCCGACCGGTCCGCGCTGCCGGCGGCGATCGAGGAGTTCCTGCGCTACGAGAGCCCGTTCGGCCTCGCGACCCTGCGCTACGCCGCCGAACCCGTGGTCGTCGGCGACACTGCCATCGCCGCCGGCGATTTCGTCCACATCGGACTGGGCGCGGCCGATCGGGATCCCCGGGTGTTCGCCGATCCGGACCGGCTGGACATCGGCCGGGACGCGGGCCAGCACCTGGCCTTCGGGCACGGCATCCACCGCTGCCTCGGCGCGCCGCTGGCCCGCCTGGAGGCGGAGGTGGCCCTGGACGCCCTGCTGGGCCGCTTCCCGAAGCTGCGGCTGGCCGGTGCGCCGGAAGACGTGCGCTGGCAACAGAATCCGCGGCACCGGGGCGTGCTCTCGCTACCCGTGCGAACCGACTGACTTTCGGGTGAGGTACTGCTGCTCGGGCAGGCTCAGGGTGCGGCGCGCTGCCGACTCGTAGTGCACGCGCGCCGCCTCGTGGTCGCCGGCCAGCTCCAGCAGGTGCGCGCGCACGGCGTCGACCCGGTAGTGGCCGGCCAGCGACGGCTCGGCCTCGGACAGCTCGGCAAGGGCGGTCTCAGGGCCTCGGACCATGGCCACGGCGACGATCCGGTTCAGCGTGACCATCGGCCCCGGGGCGGCGGCGTTGAGCAGCTCGTAGAGTCCGAGGATCTGCGTCCAGTCGGTGTCCTCGGGCTTCAACGCCTCGTCGTGCACGGCGGCGATGGCGGCTTGCAGCTGGTACGGGCCGATGACCGCGGTGGCCAGGGCCTCGGTGATCAACGCCGTGCCCTCGGCGATCGCCGCCCGGTCCCACCGTGAGCGGTCCTGCTCGGCCAGCGGCACCAGCGTGCCGTCGGACAGCGTCCGAGCCGGCCGGCGGGCGTCGGTCAGCAGCATCAACGCCAGCAGCCCGGCGACCTCGCCCTCGGCCGGCATCCGTCGGTGCAGCTGGCGGGTCAGCCGGATCGCCTCGCTCGTCAGCTCCACGCGGTTCAACGCCTGGCCGGACGTCGTGTGCCCCTCGTTGAAGATCAGGTACAGCACGGCCAGCACCGCGGCGAGCCGCGCGTCGCGCTCGTCGGCCGGCGGCGGCGCGAACCGGGCCCCGGCGGCCTTGATCTTGGCCTTGGCCCGGCTGATCCGCTGCCCGACCGTCGACTCCGGCACCAGCAGCGCCCGCGCGATCTCCGCCGTGGTCAGGCCGCCGACCGCCCGCAGCGTCAACGCCACCTGCGACACCCGGGTCAGCGACGGGTGGCAGCACAGGGTCAGCAGCGTCAGGGTGTCGTCCTCGGCCAGCACCTCGGCGTCGTCCACCTCGGCGGTGAACACCGCCTCCTCACGCCGACGCCGAGCCGCCTCACTGCGCCACACCTCGGTCAGCCGACGCTGGGCCACGGTGATCAGCCAGCCCGTCGGATTGGCCGGGACGCCGTCGGCCGGCCACTGCTGGGCGGCCGCCAGCAGCGCCTCCTGCACCGCGTCCTCGCACGTGTCGAAGCCGCCGTTGCGACGCACCACCACGCCGAGGACCTGCGGCGCCAGCGAGCGCAGCAGGTCCTCGACCTCCGTCGTGACGTTCACAGGTCCAGGGTGCTCATGTCGAGCAGCGGCCGGACCTCGACCGCCCCGCCCAGCTGCGCGTCCGGCGTCCGGGCCGCCCAGGCCAGGGCCTGCTCCTCGGTCTCGGTGTCCACCAGCAGGAAGCCGGCCACGTACTCCTTGACCTCGGCGAACGGCCCGTCGCTGGTCATCGTCTCGCCGTCCTGCACCCACACCCGCTTGGCCAGCGCCGGATCGGTGAGCCCGTTGGACACCACCAGATCGCCCGAGGCCGCCAGCTCCTCGCTCAGCGCCATGTAGCCGCGGCCGAACTCCATGCGCTGCTCGTCGGTCAGCGTCTCCCACAGCGCCCTGGACCGCGGGTTGCTGTGGATCAAGATCAGGTACTGCATGGCCTGCCTCCCGGAAGTCTTGGAGATCCTCTCACCGGGGGAGTGTCGAGGCCGGATCCGCCGTTTCGACACCCAGCCTCTGGGTGCCCAGCACGACGGCCAGCGCGAGGCGTTCGGCGTCCTCGGTGCCGGGTTCGGCGGTGTAGACGGTGATGCGCACGTCGTCCATGGTGACGACGAGGGTGTCGCAGTCCAGGGTGATCCGGCCGACGCCGGAATGGTCGACGACCTTGCGTTTGGACGGGTCGGGCGGCGGCGCGGGGGCGTCGGCGTTCCACAGCTCGGCGAAGCGAGCGCTCCGCTCGGTGAGCTCCTCGACCAGGCGGCGCAGTGCGCGGTCGACGGGATAACGGGAGGCGGTCAGTCGGAGGTCGGCGACCAGCCGGGCCTCGTGGTCGGCCTGCTCCTGCGGCGTGTGGACCACCCGGCCGGTGGGCCCGAGCAGGTTGCGCCACAAGGCATTGCGCTCGATTCCGTGCCACGTGGTCGTGTCGCCCATGAGTGCGTTGTACGGGGCGTTGGCCAGCAGGACGGTCCAGGTGGCGTCGTACACGACCACCGGGGTGTTGGCGAGCCGGTCGAGCAGCCGCTGCACGCTCGGCGTCACCCGCGACGGCACGACATCGCGCCCCGGCGCGGCGTGTCCGGCCAGCTGGTACAGCAGGTCACGCTCGGCGTCG
Organism: Kutzneria sp. NPDC051319; assembly: GCF_040682195.1. Taxonomy (NCBI): domain Bacteria; kingdom Bacillati; phylum Actinomycetota; class Actinomycetes; order Pseudonocardiales; family Pseudonocardiaceae; genus Kutzneria; species Kutzneria sp. NPDC051319. The sequence goes on from NZ_JBFBAM010000086.1 coordinate 3,764, forward strand.
GCCAGCCGTAGCGCACGCGCCAGGGATTCCACGACCTGCGCGGACGGCGCGGTCGCCCGGCCCTGCTCCAGCCGGGTCAGGTAGTCGGCCGAGATGCCCGCGAGGCCGGCCAACTCCTCCCGACGCAGCCCGGCTGCCCGACGACGCTGCCCGCCCGGCAGCCCGACAGCCTCGGGCGCGACCCGGTCCCGCCAGCGGCGCACCGCCCTGCCGAACTCCCATGCCTGCACACCCCCAGTCTGCGGGCCGGCCCGCGGGTTTGCCTGGCCCTGCGGTTCCCAGGAAAACCGGACGACTGCCTACCCGCCGGCCGCACTCGCAGGCTGAGAGCCATGACAACGACACTGATCACCGGGGCCAACCGCGGCCTCGGCAAGGAAACCGCCCGCCAGCTCGTCGCCGCCGGGCACACCGTCTACATCGGGGCGCGCGATGAGGCCCAGGGCCAGGCCGTGGCCAAGGAGCTCGGCGCCCGGTCGGTACGGCTCGACGTCACCGACGACGACTCGGTGGCCGCGGCGATGGCCCGGATCGAAGCCGAGGGCGGCCTTGACGTGCTGGTCAACAACGCCGGCATCGCGCTGCTCGGTCTCAACGGCCCCGAGGCGCTCCAGGTGTTCGACACCAACGCCGTCTCCATCGTGCGCCTCACCCAGGCCGCGCTGCCGCTGCTGCGCAGGTCGGCGAACCCGGTCGTGGTCAACGTCTCCAGCGCGCTGGGCTCCTTCACCGCCAACCACGACCCGGCCCGCCCCGCCTCGCACGTCTCCGCGATCGTCTACGGCGCGAGCAAGGCGGCCGTCTCCATGCTCACCGTCCAGTACGCGCGGGCCCTGCCGGAGCTGAGGATCAACGCCGTCGAACCCGGCTACACCGCCACCGAGCTGGGCGGCCGCGTCAACGACCAGGGCCGCCCGGTCGAGGTCAGCGCGCGCACCATCGTGCGGATGGCGATCATCGACCGGGACGGCCCCACCGGCACCTTCCAGGAGGACGACGCCGAACTCGGCTGGTGAGTGTCGAAAACGCGGGGGCGGCCTCGACACAGCGACGACCGACGAGGGTCGACCAACGCGAAGGGACAAGCCATGAGCAGCACCGACGAGATCGACGCCCAAGAAATCAGCACCGTGATCACCGCGGCCGAGGCGGCCATGAAGGACGCGGACGCGCAGCGGCTGATCGACCGGTACACGGCCGACGTGGTGAAGTTCGACCTGGCCCCGCCGCTGGGCCGGCGGAGCGACGACGCCCGGGACGTGGCCCGGCAGCAGGCCTGGTTCGGCACCTTCGACGGGCCGGTGGACTTCCAGGTGACGCAGTTGGAGATCGAGGTCGGCGGGGACGTGGCCTGGGCCCACTCGCTCAACCGGATGTCGGCCACGCCCCAGGGCACGGACTTCGCGTTCGAGATGTGGTTCCGGGCCAGCTACGGCCTGCGGAAGACGCCCGACGGCTGGCGGATCGCCCACGAGCACACCTCCACCCCGTTCTACATGGACGGCTCGCTGCGCGCGGCGACCGACCTCAAGCCGTAGGGGCGCCGAACCACCGGGTCAGGGCCTCGACCAGGCCCTGACCCGAAATGCCCGCCCAGGCGACGAAACCGTCGGGGCGGACGAGCAGCGCGGGGTGGTCGGGATGGGCGCCGGCGACGACGTCCACCCGGTCCCGCCAGCCCTCGGCGACGGAGCCGACGCCGGCCAGGTCCAGCAGCAGCGGCCGGCCGCTGCGCAGCAGCTCGGCCAGCCGGACCACCCCATCGGTGGTGGTGGTCGACAGCTCCGGAACCAGCGCTCCGACCAGCGGATGATCACCGGCGAAGTACCGGATGTCGTTGCCGGACATGGTGTCGGCGATGTGCCGCCGGACGTCGACGGAGCCCAGCAGCTCCTCGAACAGGGTCCGCAGGGCGGTGACCTTCGTGCCCGGCGCGAGCAGCGCCGACTGGGCCTGGGTCTGCATGGCGACCCGCTGGGCCACCGGATGCCGCTCCGCGTGGTACGTGTCGAGCAGGCCCTCGGGCGCCCAGCCGTGGATCGTGGCCCCGAGCTTCCAGGCCAGGTTGGTGACGTCCTGCATCCCCGCGTTCAACCCGGGCGCGCCCATGCCGGCGTGCACGTGGGCAGCGTCGCCGGCCAGCAGCACCCGGCCGTGGCGGAAGGCGGCGGCGATCCGGGTGTTGTTGCCGGCGAGACGGCGCAGCAGCGGCGGCCGGTCCAGGTTGGGCGGCAGGAGCGGCACGTCCACGCCGAGCACCCGTTTCACGCTGGCGGCGAGCTCCTCCAGCGTCATGGGCACGTCTTCGGCCGGGCCCGGGCCCCACTCCATGGTGTTCACGGTCAGTGTGTCCTCGAACCGCGCCCAGATGAACACCCCGCCCGTGGTGCGGTAGAAGGAGAACGGCGGGATGTCGCCGTGCCCGGGCACCGGCAGGGCGGTGGCCCCGGCGGTCGGCAGCTGCACGTTGGCCGACCGGCTGACGACGTCGTCGTCGGTGACGCCGGGGAAGTCGATGCCGGCCAGCTTGCGGACGGTGCTGCGGCCCCCGTCGCAGCCGACCAGGTAGTAGGCGGTGATCTCCTCGGCCCCGGCCCGCACGGTCACGTGTGTGCCGTGGTCGGTGAAGCCGGTGACCTCGACGCCACGCCGGAGCTCCGCGCCGAGCCCGACCGCGTGCTCCTCCAGGATCCGCTCCAGCCGGGGCTGCGGGATCTGGATCGGGTACAGCGGGTTGTCGGCCAGGTCCCGCAGGTCCAGGCGCATGCCGCCGAAGGTGAACCACGGCGTCGCGGCGGGCGGCCCGGCCCAGCCGCTGACCTTCTCGTACAGGCCACGGGCGTCCAGCAGCCGGGCCACCACGCCGACCAGCCCGTTGGCCTTGGGCATGTTCACCCTTTCGGGCAGTCGTTCCAGCACCAGGGGTCTGACCCCGGCCAGCCGCAGCTCGGCCGCCAGCATCAGGCCGTTCGGTCCGCCGCCGGCGATCACCACGTCGAAGTCCATGCCCGCCACCGTACAGAAACATGCGTACCACGCAAAGATGCGGGCCACGCAAATTGGTGGGCCGCTACGAATATGCCAGGGTTGCCGGCGTGACTGATCTGCGGGTGACGACCCGCAACGCCCGGTTCCAGCAGTGGGAAGCGTTGCTCGGCAACCGGACCAAGCGGCAGCGCACCGGCGAGTTCCTGGTGCACGGCGTCCGGCCCATCACGCTGGCCGTCGACCACGGCTGGCCCCTCGACGCGCTGCTCTACCCGGCCGGCCGGCGGCTGTCGAAATGGGCCGAGGAGCTGCTCGACACCACCCCGGCCACCAGGGTCGCGATGGACCCGGATCTGCTGGCCGAGCTGGGGGAGAAGGACGCCGAGCACGCCCCGGAGCTGATCGCCGTCGCCGCGCTGCCGCCGGACGACCTGGGCCGCATCCCGGTGCCCGAGGACTTCCTCGGCGTGGTCTTCGACCGCCCGACCAACCCCGGCAACATCGGCACGGTCATCCGCTCCGCCGACGCCTTCGGCGCCCACGGCGTGATCGTCGGCGGACACGCCGCCGACGTCTACGACCCGCGCACGGTCCGGGCCAGCACGGGCTCCCTGTTCGCGCTCCCGGTGGTCCGCGCCGACTCCGCCGCGACAATTCTGGACTGGATTCGGTCCGGACCCGTAACGGTCCGCATCGTAGGCACCGATGAGCACGGCACAGCGGTAATCGACCGGCACGACCTGACCGGACCGACGCTGCTGGTGGTCGGCAACGAGACCGCGGGCATGAGCAGCACATGGCGCGCGGCCTGCGACGACGTGCTGAGCATCCCCATCGGCGGGGCCGCCAGTTCGCTCAACGCCGCCAACGCGGCGTCCATTGTTCTCTATGAGGTAGCACGTCAGCGCAGACTGTGATGTATCTGCGGGCCTCCTCCATTCATCTTGGTTTACATTGGGTGTTCACCATGGGGAGGTCGAGAAGGTGGACGACGACACGAGGCCGGCCGAACGCAGCACGGGGGCTGCTCGCAACCAGGTGCTCCGGGGCCGGCTGAGCCGGGCATCGGAACTGGCGGCGCGCGCGGTGGCCGCTGCCGCACAACAACCAAGCGGGCACGGGACCGGGGAGGACCTGCCCGCGGCCCTGGCCGTGCAGGCCTGGGCCGCCGCCTGGCGGGGCGACTCGCAGCTGGCCGACCAGGCGTCGGCCCGCGCGATGACCCAGCTGGATCCGGCCTGGACCCGTCGACTGCTGGTGGAGCTGCTGGGGGCACGGCTGCACCTGGGCGACGTCGACGGCTGCCAGCGGCTGGCCACCGTGGCCGGCGTGGACACCGACCCAGGCCGGGTCGCACCGGTCCTGCGGCCGTGGATCTGCGAGACGATGGTGAACGTGGAGCTGACCCGCAGCCGGCCGGCCCGCGCCGCCCTGTGGGCCGAGCACGCCGCCGAGACCGCGGCGCCGGCGATGTGGGGGCACACCGGGGTCATGCACCTGGCCAACGGCCAGGTCGCGCTGGCCCGCAACGACCTCCAGGTCGCGCAGTTACGCGCCGGCCGGGCCGCCGAGGCGTTCACCGAGGCCGGCATGCCCGGCTACGCCGCCCGGTCGCACGCCGTCGTCGGCGCCGCGCTGATCGGCATGGGGGAGCGGGACGCGGCGCTGCGGGAGCTGAGCGTGGCCCGCCGGCTCGCGGAGAGCTGCGGGGCCCGCGCGCTGGCGGCCGAGCTGGTCGACACCCAGCTCACGCTGTCCGTGCGCCGCGCGCCGACGGTCCGCAGCATGGACACGCTGACCGTCCGCGAGCACGAGGTCGCCGAGCTGGCCGTGCGCGGCCTGACCAACCGGCAGATCGCGGAGAAGCTGGTGGTCAGCGTGAAGACGGTGGAGGGCCACCTGTCCCGCGTGTTCACCAAGCTGGGCGTGCCGTGCCGGACGGCGCTGGCCGCGCCGCTGCGCAAGATGGAAGCCGAACTGGTGCACTGAGACCGCGGTGCTGAACCGCACGGGGCCGGCGTGTGGCCCCGTGCGCGACGGCAGGCCCGTGTCACAATCAGCCGTCCCGTCCGGAAATAACCTGATCCGAAGGAATTAGGTGACCTGCCGCCGGCATTGGTGATCTTGCTCTACGATCGCGCCGACCCGCCGTTCCGCGAGCCAGGAGTTCACCCGATGCCCAACCGTGTCGTCACGGCTTCGGTGGCCACCGCCATGTTGCTGACCATGACCGCCACCTCCGCCAGCGCCTCCAGCCTGCCCGTGCCGTACCGCGGCCCGGCCGGTCAGGTCATCACGGTCGTCGCCGACAGCGCGACCGCGACCACCGCCGTGCTCACCGCCTGGCAGCGCACCGGCCCGCTGTGGGACCAGTGGACGCCCGTGCACGGCCCGGTCACGGCCAACGTCGGCACCGACGGCATCGGCCAGGCCAGCGAGACCACCTCCAAGACGCCGGCCGGCGTGTGGACGCTGACCGAGGCCTTCGGCATCCAGGCCAACGACGGCACCCGGCTGCCCTACCGCCAGGTCGGCACGTCCGACTGGTGGGTCTCGGACACCAAGTCCCCGCTCTACAACACCTACTACCACTGCACGCCCGGCAGCTGCCCGTTCAACGAGGGCGCCGGCGAGGACCTCGGCAAGGCCGGCCCGGTCTACGACCACGCGGTGGTCATCGACTACAACCGCAAGCCGGTCGTGCCCGGCGCCGGCTCGGCGTTCTTCCTGCACGTCTCCGCGGGCAAGCCGACCGCCGGCTGCGTGTCCATCCCGGCCGACGACCTCAAGGCCGTGATGGCCTGGCTCGACCCCGCGCAGCACCCCGTGATCGACATCGCGGTCCACTGACTCCGGGCAGGTCCACTGACCTAGCAGGTAGACAGGAACCGGTCGAGGGCCTTCACGCCGAACGCCAGACCCTCGACCGGGACCCGCTCGTTGACGCCGTGGGCCATCGCCCGGTAGTCGAAGCCCTCGGGCACCCACAGGGGGGAGAAGCCATAGCCGGGTATCCCCAGCCGGGCGAACGCCTTCGCGTCGGTGCCCCCGCCCAGGCAGTACGGCACCACCACGGCCGCCGGGTCGGCAAAGCGCAGCGCGTCGGCGATCGCGTCGAACCACGGCGAGTCGATCGGCGCCTGCACCCCGGGCTGCGGGTTGAGCAGCTCCCGGCTCACGTGCGGGCCGATCAGCTCGTCCACGGTGGCCAGCAATTCCTCCTCGCCGCCCGGCAGCACCCGCGTGTCGATCAGCGCCTCCGCGGTGCTCGGGATGACGTTGACCTTGTAGCCGGCAGTCAGCGCCGTGGGCGTGGTGCTGTTGCGGATCGTCGACTCCACGAGCGAGGCCGCGCCGCCCAGCCGCGCCACCGTTCCGTCCACATCGGACAGATCTACCTCGACGCCCAGCGCCGCCCCGACCTGCTCGATATAGGCCTGCACGGACGGGATGAGCCGCACCGGCCAGCGGTGCTCGGCCAGCCGCCGCACCGCCTGCACCAGCCGGATCACCGCGTTCTCGTCGTTGCGGCGCGACCCATGACCGGCCCGTCCGCGGGCGGTCAGCCGCAGGTGCGAGGACCCGCGCTCGGCCGTGCCCACCGGGTAGAAGTGGATGCCGTTCACCCGATGGGTGTGGCCGCCGGACTCGCCGATCGCCGCCGCGCAGTCCCGGAACAGGTCCGGATGCTCCGACACCAGCCAGTGCGCCCCGTAGTCGCCGGCGTCCTCCTCGTCCGCGACGAAGGCCAGCACCACGTCCCGTCGCGGCTGACGGCCCTCCGCATGCCAGCCGGCGACCACGGTCAGCAGCTCCGCGACCATGTCCTTCATGTCGACCGCGCCCCGGCCCCACAGGTAGCCGTCACTGATGTGAGCCGAGAACGGGTCCACGTCCCAGTCCGCCGCCTGCGCCGGCACCACGTCCAGATGCGCCTGCACCAACACCGGCGGCAGCTCCGGCGAGCTGCCGGCGACGCGGGCGATTACGTTGGTGCGCCTGGGTTTGCGCTCCAGCAGTGTCGGCTCCACACCGGCGGCCGCCAGCTCCGCGGCCACGAACTCGGCCGCCTCCCGCTCACCTTCGCTGTCGCCGCCGCCCCGGTTGGTCGTGTCGAACCTGATCAGCTGCGCGCACCGCTCGACAACGTCCATCCACCCTCACCCGTAGACCTTCTCGACCGCGCCGCTCGCGATGTTGGTGACGATCTTGAAGGCCATCATCGCCTCGGTCATCGTCGGGGCGTCGTAGCCGACCCGCAACAGCGAGATCCGTTCCACGGTCGGGATGACGGCGGCGGCCGCGGCCAGGTGGGCGGCGTCGAAGGCCACTTCCATGTGGTGGCCAGAGAAGACGGGCTCGACCCGGCCCGCGCGGGCCATGGCCAGCCGCGCCTGCTCCTCGATCAGCTTGCCGGTGCGGGCGGGCGGCAGGCAGATGGCCGAGTACCGGCTCACGCACTCCTTCACCGCGGCCTTGCCCGCGTCGGGAACGTAGGCGTCGGCGTCCTCGCACGTCTTGTCGTCACCCGTGACCAACAGGACCGGCACGCCGTGCTCGGCGGCGACGGCGGCGTTGAGCCGGCCCTCGCTGGCCCGCACGCCGTCCAGCCACACGCCCGTGACCGAATTTCCCAGGTAGGTGTGCGACAAAACGCCTTCGGCGCCGGCCCCGGTGTGATATCCCAGGAACACCACACCGTCCACACCGGAGTCAATGCCCTGCATCATCGACAGCGGCTTGTGCTTGCCGGTCAGCATGCGGGCCCGCTCGTCGAGCTCCTCCAGCAGCAGGTTGCGCTGCGTGTCGTGGGCCTCGTTCACCAGCACGTCATCCGCGCCGCCGTCGACCAGGCCGCGCACGCAGGCGTTGACGTCGCCGTTGAACATTCGGCGGAACCGCTGCCACTGCTCGGTGCCCGGTTCGACGTCGGCCGGCCACGTGACTCCGGTCGCGCCTTCCATGTCGGCCGAGATGAGGATTCGCACGATCGGTACGTTACGGGTTGGCGGCCGTTGTCGACAATTGTTGACACGTTGCCTTACTGGGTGGTTACTTCTTGCCAAAGATGGGGAAGGGGAGGTGCGCGTCATGCGCATCAGAGGGATCGGCATCGGCCTGATCGCCGCGGGGATCGCGGTGCTCAGCGCGCCCATTGCGGCTCAGGCCCAGGACACACCGCAGCCCAGGACACTGCGGGTCGCGGTCACCGGCAACATCGCGACGATGAACCCGTTCATGGCCTTCCACCTCGGGGACACCGAGATCGGGCGGGTGATGTACGCGTTCCTCACCTCCTACTCGCGTGACGACTTCAGCCCCGCGCCGGGCCTGGCCGACAAGTGGCAGGTCTCCGACGACAAGCTGACCTGGACCTACCACATCCGCTCCGGCGCGAAGTGGTCCGACGACCAGCCGATCACGGCCAAGGACGTCGCCTGGACCTTCAACAAGATCATGACGGACAAGACCGCGGCCACCGCCAACGGCAACTTCGTGGCCAACTTCGACACCGTCACCGCGACCGACGACAGCACGGTGGTCATCAGGACCAAGACGCCGCAGGCCACCATGCTGGCCCTGGACGTGCCGATCGTGCCCGAGCACGTGTGGTCCAAGGTCACCGACATCGGCAAGTACGACAACCTCCAGTACCCGGTGGTCGGCAGCGGTCCCTTCACGCTGACCAACTTCACCCAGGGCCAGTCCATCACGCTCAAGGCCAACCCCGACTTCTACGGGGACAAGCCGGCCTACGACCAGCTCCAGTTCCGCCACTACGACAACGCCGACGCCGCCGTGCAGGGGCTCAAGAACGGCGACGTGGACGTGGTCAGCGGCCTGACCCCGACCCAGTACACCGCGCTGCAGAGCACCCCGAACATCACCACGGTCAAGGCGCGGCAGGGCCGGCAGAACGACCTGCTGATCAACTACCAGGCCCAGACCAACGACCACCAGCCGGTCGGCGACGCCAACCCGGTGCTCAAGGACCCGAAGGTGCGCCAGGCCATCGCCCAGTCGGTGGACGTGAAGACCCTGGTGGACAAGGCCTACGGCGGCCTGGCCGAGCCCGGCGCCGGCTTCGTGCCCGCGGTGTACGAGCAGTGGCACTGGACCCCCAGCGGCACGCAGGAGCAGAAGTTCGACCTGGCCGCCGCGGGCAAGCTGCTCGACGAGGCCGGCTACGCCAAGGGCGCCGACGGCGTGCGCGCGGACAAGCAGGGCAAGCCGATCAACCTGCGGCTGGTCGTGGACAGCGGCATCCCGGCCCAGGTCTCGGCGGCCAACTTCATCAAGGGCTGGCTGACCCAGGTCGGCCTGGGCGTGACCCTGCAGGCGCTCAGCTCGGACGCGGTCACCGACGCCGGCAGCACCGGCAAGTACGACCTCGAGCTCAACGGCTGGACCGGCAACCCCGACCCGGACGCGCTGCTGTCCATCCAGACCTGCGGCGTGCTGCCCGACGCCGACGGCAACGGCAACACCGAGAACTTCATGTGCGACCCGCAGATCGACCAGCTGTACAAGGCGCAGCTGTCCGAGATGGACAAGGCCAAGCGGATCCAGGACGTCAAGGACCTGCAGGCCCGCCTGTACTCCCTGGACAGCTCCGTGGTGATCGCCTACCCGAACTCCCTGGAGGCCTACCGCTCCGACCGCTGGGCCGGCTTCGGGCTCCAGCCCTCGCAGGGCGGCTCGATCACCCACCAGAACGGCTACTACGGCTATCTGCTGGCCAAGCCGGCCGACGCCGCCTCCTCCGGCGGCGGCTCCAACACCACGCTGATCGTCGTCATCGTGGTTGTGGTGGTCGTGCTGCTGGGCGGCGGCGCGTTCCTGCTGTCGCGGCGGCGCAAGGCCGGCGCCGACGAGCGGGAGTAGCGCGTGACCTCACCGGCAACCGCGCCGGCACTGGCCGAACCGAGCACGTCCGCGCGCCGCTCCGGCGGCGCGCGGTACGTGCTCGGCAAGGTCGGCGGCGCGGTGGTCAGCCTGTTCGTGGTGATGGTGCTGGGCTTCTTCCTGTTCCGCGTGCTGCCCGGCGACCCCATCCGGCTGCTGACCCGCAACACCTCCCTCGGCGCCGCGCAGGTCGCGGAGCTGCGCCACCGGTACGGGCTGGATCTGCCGCTGCCGGCCCAGTTCCTCGACTACATGGGCAAGCTGCTGCACGGCGACATGGGCGACTCGCTGAAGTTCCAGCAGCCGGTGGCCGACCTGATCCTGCAACGGCTGTGGCCGACGGTGCTGCTGGTCGGCGTGGCCACGCTGCTGTCCATCCTGTTGGGACTGTGGCAGGGCACCCGGGCCGGCTGGCGGCGCGGCAGCGGCTTCGACCGCTTCTCCACCGGCTTCGCCCTCACCCTGTGGTCCGCGCCGACGTTCTGGCTGGGCATGATCCTGCTGGCGCTGGGCGGCTCGCTGTTCCCGACCCAGGGCATCCTCGACCCCGACACGCCGGCCTCGTTCCTGCCCCAGGTCGCCGACGTGCTGCACCACCTGGTGCTGCCGTGCCTGACGCTGGTCGCCGTCCTGTACGCGCAGTACCTGCTGGTCATGCGCTCCTCGCTGCTGGAGGAGATGAACGCCGATTACCTGACCACCGCCCGGGCCAAGGGCCTGCGTGACGACCTGGTCCGCAGCCGGCACGCGGTGCCCAACGCCCTGCTGCCGACCGTGACCCTGATCTTCATCCAGCTCGGGTTCGTGGTCGGCGGCGCGGTCACCGTGGAGACGGTGTACTCGTGGCCGGGCCTGGGACTGCTGCTGTACCAGGCCATCACCGACCACGACGGGCCGCTGCTGCAGGGCCTGCTGCTGGTGCTGGCCGGCGCGGTGCTGGTGATGAACCTGATCGGCGACCTGCTGCTGCGAGTCATCGACCCGAGGGTGCGTGCCGCATGACCGCCTCCATCTCCTGGCAGCGCCGCCGGGCGGCCGCCGGCCGGGTCTGGGCCCAGTTCAGCGCCGACCGAAGCGGCCTGACCGGGCTGGCCATCCTCGGCGTGATCGTGCTGCTGGCCCTGCTCGCACCGCTGATCAGCGACTCGTCCGCGCTCGACGTCACCAAGGCCACCGGCGGCCTGCTCAAGCCGCCCGGCGACGGATTCCTGCTCGGCACCGACGAGAACGGCCGGTCCGTGCTCCAGCTGCTGCTGTGGGGATCGCGGATCTCGCTGCTGGTCGGCCTGACCGCCACACTGCTGTCGGTCGGCGTCGGCACCGTCGTCGGCGTGCTGATGGCGCACTTCGGCGGCTGGGTGCAGGCCGTGCTGATGCGCGTCACCGACTTCTTCCTGGTGCTGCCGTCGCTGGTGCTGGCCGCGGTGCTGTCCACCGTGCTCAGCCCCGGCATCGGGTCGATCATCCTGGCCATCGGCGCCACGGCGTGGCCGACGACGGCGCGGCTGGTCCGGTCGCAGACCCTGGCCGTCGAGTCGCGGCCGTACATCGAGCGGTCGTGGGCGCTGGGCGCCGGGCACCTGCACGTGATCGGCAAGCACGTGCTGCCGGCGGTGCTGCCGCTGGTGTTCGCCAACACCACGCTGAACGTGGCCAACTCGATCATCACCGAGTCGACGCTGTCCTTCCTCGGCGTCGGCGACCCGAACCAGCCGTCATGGGGCCAGATGCTGCACAACGCACTGCAGAGCGGCGCGGTCACCGCGCAGGCCTGGTGGTACCTGCTGCCGCCCGGCGTGGCGATCGGCGTGGTGGTGCTGGCGTTCATGATGTGCGGGCGGGCCCTGGAGGCCGTGCTCAACCCGCGGCTGAGGGAGCGGTGATGGGCGAGCCGTTGCTGGAACTGCGGTCCGCGACCGTCGACTACCGGACCTCCAACGGCCTCTTGCCGGCGGTGCGGGGTGTCGACCTGCGTATCGACGCCGGGCAGACAGTGGGGCTGGCCGGGGAGTCGGGCTGCGGCAAGTCGACGCTGGCCATGTCGGTGCTGCGGCTGCTGCCGCGCAACGCCGTGCTGGGCGGGGAAGTGCTGCTGGGCGGCGAGAACGTCACCGACATGACCTGGGGCCGGCTGCGGGCCGTGCGCTGGGCCGAGGCGTCGGTGGTGTTCCAGGGCGCGATGCACGCCCTGAACCCGGTGCTCCGCGTCGGCGACCAGATCGCCGAGCCGATTCGCTTGCACGGCAAGGGATCCGACGTCGAGCGGCGGGTCGGCGAGCTGCTGGAGCAGGTCGGCCTGCCGGCGCGGCGGGCGAAGGCCTATCCGCACGAGCTGTCCGGCGGGCAGCGGCAGCGCGTGATGATCGCGATGGCCCTGGCCTGCTCGCCCGGGCTGATCATCGCCGACGAGCCGACCACCGCGCTGGACGTCATGGTGCAGGCGCAGGTGCTGGACCTGCTCAAGCACCTGGTGGACGAGCTGGACATCGGGCTGCTGATGATCAGCCACGACCTGTCGGTGCTGGCCTCGACCTGTCAGCGGCTGGCCGTGATGTACGCGGGGCGGATCGTCGAGCAAGGACCGGCGGTCGAGGTGCTGCGGAATCCCGCTCACCCGTACACGAAGGCGCTGGCGGCGGCGTTCCCGACCATCGGCGACGCCTCGTCCCGGCTGGCCCCGCGCGGGCTGGCCGGTGACCCGCCGGATCCGTCCGACCTGCCGTCCGGCTGCCCGTTCCACCCGCGCTGCCCGTCGGCGATGCCCGAGTGCTCGGGCACGGATGTCCTGCTGCGGCCGGTCGCCGAGGCCCGGACGTCCGCGTGCCTGCTGGAGGTTCAACTGTGACCCCAAGGGATTCGACACTGCTACATGCGTCGGATGTCGCCGTGCACTTCGGATCCGCCCGTGCTGTGGACGGTGTGGAGCTGGACATCCGGGCCGGCGAGATCATCGCGCTGGTCGGCGAGTCCGGCTGCGGCAAGACCACCCTGGCCCGAACGCTGCTGGGCTTGCAGAAGCCCACGTCCGGGCAGGTGCTCTACGAGGGCAAGCCGCTGGCCTCCTCCAACCGCGGGCTGCGGGAGTACCGGCGGCACGCGCAGCTGGTGTTGCAGGACCCGACCGGTGCTCTGAACCCCCGGCACAGCGTGTACGAGGCCGTCGCCGAGGGTCTGCGGATCCACCGCGTGCCCGGCGACGAGCGGGAACTCGTGGCGTCGGCCTTGTCACGGGCCGGTTTGCGGCCGCCGGAGCGGTTCTTCGGGCTCGTCCCGCACGAGCTGTCCGGCGGCCAGCGCCAGCGCGTGGTCATCGCCGGCGCGCTGGCCCTGGACCCCAGCGTCCTCATCGCCGACGAGCCGGTGGCGTCGCTGGACGCCTCGGTCCGGGGCGAGATCTTGGCTCTGCTGCTGCGGTTGCGGGACGAGCTCGGCCTGGCGGCCCTGGTCGTCACGCACGATCTGGGGCTGGCGTGGAACATCGCCGATCGGGTCGCGGTGATGTACCTGGGCCGCATCGTCGAGAGCGGCCCGGTGGAGCAGGTCCTCACCGCGCCGCAGCACCCCTACACCCAGGCGCTGCTGTCCGTGCTGCCCGAGTCCTCGACGCCGCCGATGGTGTTGGCGGGGGAGACCCCGGACCCCAGCCGCGTGCCGACCGGCTGCCGGTTCCACCCGCGCTGCCCCTTGCTGGCCGCCGGCCTGCCCGACGAGGTGGCGTCGAAGTGCCGGACGGTGGATCTGCCCGTTGTGGACGGCGCCGAGCCCGGCGTCGCCTGCCACGCGGTGGCGGTGGGCAGCGGCTCACACCGTTAGCTCACGGCTGCACCGTCAGCACTTCCGGGCCGTTCTCCGTGATGGCGATGGTGTGCTCGGAGTGCGCGGTTCGGGAGCCGTCGGCGGAGCGGATGGTCCAGCCGTCGGGGTCGAAGACGATGCGGTCGGTGGTGCGGGCGAACCACGGCTCCAGAGCCAGCGTCAGGCCGGGGCGCAGCTTGAGGCCCCGGCCGGCGCGGCCGCGGTTGGGGATGTGCGGCTCCTCATGCATGGTGCGCCCGAGGCCGTGGCCGCCGAATTCGGTGTTCACGGGGTAGCCGTAGGCCGTGGCCACGGTCTCGATCGCCGCGGAGATGTCGCCGAGGCGGTTGCCGGGCTGGGCGGCGGCGATGCCGGCGACCAGGGCCTCCTCGGTGGCGCGGACCAGGCGGAGATCTTCCTCGGCCGGCGTGCCCACGACGACCGTGCGAGCCGAGTCCGCCACCCAGCCGTCGATCGACACCGCGATGTCCATGCTCAGCACGTCGCCGTCGCCCAGCACGTAGTCGTGGGGCAGGCCGTGCAGCACGGCGTCGTTGACCGACAGGCAGATCACGTTGCGGAACGGGCCGTTGCCGAAGGACGGCGCGTAGTCCCAGTAGCAGGACTCGGCCCCGCGGTCGCGGATCATCTCCCGGGCCCGGTGCTCCAGGTCCATCAGGTTCACGCCCGGCTCCGCGATCTTGGCCAGCTCGGCCAGCACGGTGGCGATGAAGCCGCCGGTCACACGCATCCGCTCGATCTCGGCGGCGGACTTCAACTCGATCACGGACACCCCTCGGTTCGGTATTTCTATACCGACTCTAGCCCTTGCCGGTACAGTAATACCAGCCCTATCCTGGGCATGTGGTCCGCAACCCCCTCACCCCAGAGCAGCTAGAGGCCGGCCGACGGCTCGGCCAGCGGCTGCGCGCCGCCCGCGGCGACCGGGCCCTGGCCGAGGTGGCGCTGACCGCCGGCATCTCCCCGGAGACCCTCCGCAAGATCGAGACCGGCCGTCTGCCCACGCCGGCCTTCGGCACCATCGCCTGCCTGAGCGAGGCGCTGGACCTGCCGGTGCAGGACCTCGCCGACGCCTGGACCGCCGCCATGCGGCTGAAGAACGCCTCCTGAGGGGATTCCCTCGAACTGACGCCGCCTCATCTCGGCACCCCTCACGGCGATCGCCGCCGCCCTACTGTCTCCCCGTCGAGAACCGATCCCAGGGGAGAATCTCCATGCGTTCCAAGCTGAGCAAGGTGTTGCTCGCCGTACTGATGACCGTCGGGCCGGCCGCCCTCATGCCGGCCGCGTCCGCCGCACCGGCCCGCCCGGCCATGAGCATGGTCGACTGCACCCAGAACGACTTCCTCTGGGTCTACTACCACGAGACCAACGGCGACCCCAACGACAACCACCTCTGCTTCGCCAACGCCGGCACGATCGACTTCACCTACTACTGCAAGTGGGGCTGCTGGCTCGACCAGTTCTACACCGGCAACAACGTCGTGCAGTACAAGGCCGACGACAGCTGGCAGCCCGCCGGCGGCGTCGCCAAGAACGTGCACTTCACGTTCCCCAACCACCCGGGCGGCGTCGACCTCCAGGCGATGCGGATCTTCTGAGACGAGACGAAGGGGCCCGGATCCGGGCCCCTTCGTCGTGCTCAGCCGGTGCAGCAGGCGTGGGCGCTGTGGGCGACGTAGTGCTCGTCGTGCCACCAGAAGCCGGCGTTGGTCGGATGATCGGGCACGGGGGCGACGACCCGGTTGGCGGCGATGCCGGCCGTGGCGTCGGCGAACGGCTTGAGCAGATCGTCCACAGTGAACAGTCGGCCGTTGCTGACCACCGACCGCACATTGGCGGCCTGCTTGATGTCGGCCAGCGGGTCACCGCCCACAATGGACAGATCGGCGTACATGCCGGGCGCGATCCGGCCCAGCGGCTCGCCCAGCAGCTCGCCGGCGTTGCGGGTGGCGGTCACCAGCGCCTCGAACGGCGTGAGCCCGTACTTGACCATGGCCCGCAGATTCATGTGCGTGCTGACGGCCGTGTGGTCGATGGGCGAGTCGGTGCCGGTGACGATGCGCCCGCCGCCCCGCACGGTGGCGGCGACCTGCGCGACCTGCTTGGCCAGGTCGGCGAGGTTGGCGGACTGGTCGGTGGTGGCCGCGCCCTGGGCGGAGGCGAGCAGGGAGGCGTACTCCCATGACGGGTACAGCGTCTTGACCCGGCGGTCGGTGACCAGGCTCTGGTCCTCGCCCAGCAGTGCCCCGGACAGGAACAGCGTAGGCGTGCGTCCGGCCCCGGTCTTGTTGAACAGGTCGATGACGTCCTGGTAGCCGGCGCCCAGCGCGGTGATGGTGCGCGAGTAGCCGAAGCGGTTGGTGGCGCCGATGTGCTCCATGCCGTCGCCGCCGAAGGCCAGCGCCGGGTAGTGGTAGTGCGAGGTGGCCAGCAGCCCGCGGTCGTGGGCCCAGGCGATGACCTGCTTCTGCCACTCGGGGCGCAGCCTGACGTAGCACTTCAGCAGGTCGTAGTCGAGGGCGGCGGCGCGGTCGAGCTCACGGGCGAGCTGGCGGGTGTTGTAGGTGGGGCGCATGAAGTTGTAGAAGATCCGCGAGCCGTCGATGGCCTCGCCGGTGGCGAAGTAGCGGGGCCCGACGCGGCGGCCGGACTGGATGGACTCCCGCTCCTCCACCATGTGGTACGCCGGGCTGCCGGGCGAGCGGGTGGTGGTGATGCCCAGCGACAGCCACAGCCGGCCCTGCCGGGCGCCGTAGCTGTAGCCCTGCATCTCCCGGTGGTTGTGGATGTCGACGATGCCGGGCATGACCACGCCGTCGCGGGCGTCGATCAGCTGCCCGTCGACGCCGGGACCGCTGGGGCGCACGGACTTGACCCGGTGTCCCTCGACCACGACGTCCACAGTGGACTGCAACGTCGGGCTCTGGCCGTCCCACAGCTTGCCGGCCCGGATGACCAGCCGGCCGCGCGGGGCGGTGTTGGTCCAGCTCAGACCGACCGGGACGGTCCGCGGTGCGCCGCCGGCCACGCCGATCAGGCGCAGGCGGCCGTTGTTCAGGTACAGCAGGTGCTGGGAGTCGCCGTGCCAGGTCGGGGCGTCGGTGACCTCGTCGTTGATCGGCTTCGGGGTGCCGGCGAAGGTGCCGTCGGGGCGCACGTCGACCACGTGCAGCAGGCTGCCGATGACGAACGCCATCTTCGTGCCGTCCGGCGACCACACGGGCCCGTCGTCGCCCCGGGTCTGGAGCGACCGGTGCGGCAGCGGATCGACGTACTGAGCGGCGCCGGTGACGCGGTTGACCAGCAGGATCTTGCTGAGGCCCTCGCGATAGCGCGTGGAGTACGGCACGATCGCCGCCAGCGCGATCACGGTGCCGTCGGGCGACCAGGTCGGCCGGCCCGGCTCGAAGGTCGCCGTGAACACCTTCTGCACGGTCCCGGTGGCCACCTCGATCGTGTACAGAGCGCCGGTTTGGTCCAGGAACGCCAGGAACTTGCCGTCACGGGACCAGGAACCGGACACCGCGGCCGCGTTGGGCAGGTTGGTCAGCTGCCGCTCCTGGCCGGTGCCCAGATCCCGCAACCAGATGTCGAGCTTGCCGGCCCGGTCGGTGGAGTACGACAGGAAGCGACCGTCCGGCGACCACGCCGGATCCGACTTCCACCAGTCATCACGGGTCAGCGGCTGCGGCGACTGGCCGATCGTCATGGTGTAGATGTCGTTCAGGGCCCGGAAGGCGACCTTGGTGCCGTCCGGCGACAGCACCGGGCTCCCGATGCCGACCACGGGCTTGGGCCGCGGCGAGTCGAAGTCCCGACGGCGCTTGGTGTACTTGGCCGGCTGGACGTCGACGGGCGCGGTGAAGGCGACCACGGCAGCCGGCCCGCCGGCGAGCGACCGCCTGCGCAGGGCGCCGTCCGAGCTGTACAGGAAGTCGTTGCCGTGCCAGGAAACCCGGAACGGGAAGGCCTCCTCGCCAGTGACCAGCGGTTTTCCCGACAGGTACAGCTCGGAGCTGGCCGGGGCGTTGGGCGGGGCGGCGGCGGTGACCAGGTTGTAGACGAGGTCCTTGCCGTCGGGCGTGAACGCCGGACTGTGCAGCTGCTGCGTCGCCGTGACGGTGATCGCCGTGCTGCGGGAGCCGTCGGCGACCGTGACGACGTCGATGCGGTTGCCGGCGGCCACGAAGGCGACCTTGGCGCCGTCCGGGGACCAGGCCGGCTCGTACTCCTCGACCGGGGTGTCGGACAGCTGGGTGATCTTGCCCGTGGCCACGTCCAGCAGGTGGATGCCATAGCTGCCGGTCAGGTCCGAGGAGAACACGACGGTGCGGCCGTCCGGGGAGAACCGCGGCTCCCGGTGGTCGAACGGGCCCTCGGTGAGCTGCTTGAGCCCGGAGCCGTCCCGGTCGACGACCCAGATGTTGAAGTTGCCGTCACGGTAGGACTGGAAGATCAGCCGCCGTCCGTCCGGCGACCAGTCCGGCTGCGCGATGTCCATCAGGTCGTCGGTGATCCGCTCGGCCGCGCCGCCACCGGCCGGCACCAGCCACAGCACGCCCAACAGGTCCATCGCGATGGTCGCGCCGTCGGGGGAGAGCTGCCCGGCGACGTTGGTGCCCTGCCTGATGGCCAGCGGAGTGCCGGCCCGATCCGGTTGGGCCAGGTCCTGGGCCGAAGCCACGGGCGACCCCGTCAACTCGACGCCGGTGATCGCGACCGCGCCGGCCACGCCGGCCAGGAATTCCCGCCTGTTGACAGCGGACATGCCGTCCCCACCCCCAAGTGAGCCGTTTTCGCCAGGCTAGATCACCACCGGTGACGGAGTGCTCGCATTCGGCTCATTGTCGGTCGACGACGACCTGATCAACCCTGCTCGTGCCGGCGCACCGCGCGTTGCAGGCGGCCGATGTGGTCGCGCAGGTGGTCGACCAGCTCGGGCGGCTCCAGCACCTCGAAATCGAAGCCGAACATGCTGACGAACACCGCCATGCCGGCCAGCGAGTCCGCGCCCGCACGCAGGACGCAGCTGTTCTCGTCGACCGGCTCCAGCCGCCCGGCGGTCGGCGTGACCCGCTCCGCGACCTGGTCGATCGGGGCGTGGATGAGGAACGCGCCCTCGAACTTGTAGGCCCGCCCGGTCACGCCCTTGGACACGAAGGTGCCCGCGTCGGCCGGCGGGGTGCGGGGCTGGAACCGGGGCCCGGTCGGCGTCTTCGGCTCGACCCGGTCCAGCCGGAACGTCCGCCAGTCGGCCCGGTCCATATCCCAGGCCAGCACGTACCAGCGCCGCACGATGTTGACGAGGCTGTGCGGCTCCACCTGGCGCCGGCTGGCCGTGCCGTCGTGGGAGCGGTAGTCGAACCGCAGCCGCATGTGCTCCCGGCACGCGCCGGCCACCAGCGCCAGCACCTCGGCGTCCACGCTCGGCCCGTACGAGGAGGTCTGCACCACCACCGACTGCAGCGCCGACACCCGGTGCCGCAGCCGCGACGGCAGCATGTGCTCCAGCTTGGTCAGCGCCCGGATGGACGTCTCCTCGATGCCGGTGACGCTGCCGGCGGCCGCGGTCCGCAGGCTGATCGCGACGGCCACGGCCTCCTCGTCGTCCAGCAGCAGCGGCGGCAGCGACGCGCCGACCCCGAGCCGGTAGCCGCCGGCGACGCCGGGGGAGGCGTCCACCGGATAGCCCAGGTTGCGCAGCCGGTCGACGTCGCGGCGCACGGTTCGCACGTCCACCTCGAGACGGGTCGCCAGCTCGGCGCCCGACCAGTCCTGACGGGCCTGGAGCAGCGACAGCAGGCGCAGCAGCCGGGCGGAGGTCTCCAACACGAGGCCCAGTCTGCCACCCATTGCGGACAGACTCTGTCCGCAACACTGCCTACGCTGTCGCCATGACCGTGCTGACCCGCCGAGCCCTCAACCGGGCGCTGCTGCACCGCCAGCTGCTGCTGCGGCGCTGGAAGCTGACCCCGGCCAAGGCGATCGAGCGGGTGGTCGCGCTCCAGGCGCAGGCCACGAACCCGCCGTACTTCGCGCTGTGGACCCGACTCGACGGCTTCCGGCGCGAGCAGCTCAGCCGCCTGCTCACCGACCGGCGCGTGGCCCGCCTGGCGTTGATGCGCGGAACCCTGCACCTGGCCACTGCCGACGACTGCCTCGCGCTGCGACCGGTGTTGCAACCCGCGCTGGACGCGGGATTCCCCCGCAGCGTGTACGGCCGGGCGACCGAGGGCCTCGATCTGGACGAGGTGGCCAAGACCGCGCGGGAGCTCATCGAGGCGGAGCCGCTGACCAACGCCGATCTCGGTCGGGCGCTGGCCGAGCGGTGGCCGGGGCGGGACGTCGCCGCGCTGGTGGAGATCGTCCGCGCCAAACTCGCCCTGGTGCAGCTGCCGCCCCGCGGCCTGTGGGGCGTCGGCGGGCAGCCCACCGGCACCACCGCCGAGGCCTGGCTGGGCCGGCCGTTGGCCCCGATGAGCCCGGACGATCTCGTGCTTCGCTACCTCGCCGCCTTCGGCCCGGCCAGCATCCAGGACGCCCAGGCCTGGTCCGGCCTCACCCGCCTGCGCGAGGTCTTCGAGCGACTGGAGCTGAAGACCTTCACCGACGAGAACGGCGTGGCGCTGTTCGACCTCCCCGACGCGCGCCGCCCTCACCCGGACACGCCGGCGCCGATCCGTTTCCTGCCCGAGTTCGACAACTGCCTGTTGGCCCACGCCGACCGCACCCGCGTGATCTCCGAGGAGGACCGCCGGCGCACCTTCACCAACAACGGCCTGATCCGCGGCACCGTCCTGCTCGACGGCTTCGTCGCCGCCAGCTGGAAACTCGGCCCCGACGCCCTGACGGTCACGCCGTTCCGGTCCCTGCCGGACGAGATCGAGGAGGAGGCGCAGCGGCTGCTCACCTTCGCCGGCGCCGACGTGCCGATCCGGGTCGTTGCCGAAACGGCAAGGTAGATTGCCATCTCACTCACGCTTGGCCCACGGTGTACGACAGAGACACCGAGGAGGGGACACGCGATGAGCCAGGGACACGGCCACGGGCACGGACATGGGCATTCCGGCGACGACTACGACTGGGCGTCGCTGGGCGAGATGCTGGAGCGCAACGCCGAGGTGCACCGGGACTTCCTGGACCAGGCCATGGACTGGCTGCGGGTGCAGGCCGACGAGCCGGCGCGGGTGCTCGACGTGGGCAGCGGCCCCGGCGTCGCGGCCTGCGCGCTGGCCGACGCCTTCGGCGACGCCGAGGTGGTGGCGGCCGACCGTGCGCCGGAGTTGTTGGCCCTGGCCCAGAAGCGGGCGGCGCGGCTGGGCGTGGAGATCACGACACTGCGGGCCGATCTGCCGGACGCGTTCGGCGAGCTGGGTCCGGCCGACGTCGTGTGGACCAGCGGCGTGATGCACCACATCGGCGATCAGCAGGAGGCGCTCAACCGGCTGGCCGGGCTGCTGCGACCGGGCGGCGTGCTCGCGGTCGTCGAGGGCGGGCTGACGATGCGGTTCCTGCCGCGGGACATCGGCATCGGCCGACCGGGCCTGCAGTCCCGGCTCGACGCGGCCAACGACGAGTGGTTCAGCGACATGCGGGACGGCCTGCCGGGCTCGACGCGGACGGTGGAGGACTGGCCGGCGATGCTGGCCAAGGCCGGCCTGATGCCCAGCGCCAGCCGCACCTTCCTGGTCGACCTGCCGGCCCCGCTGGACACCGAGCCGCGGCTGCTGCTGCGGGACCTGCTTGTGCGGCAACGGGAGATGCTGGGCGACCGGATCGATGCAGCCGACCACGCGGTGATCGACCGGCTGGTGCACGACGACGACCGCGAGAGCCTGCTGTGGCGGCCCGACGCATTCGTGCTCACCGCACGGACCGTCCACTCGGCACGACGGTTGGGCGACAGGTGATCCACTGCAAACTGCACCGCGCATAATGCGTTACCTGAATCGTTTACGTGCCGCCGGTCACTTTTTGTTTTCCCGCGGGAAGCAAATGGTTTCTGACAGCGTTGTCAAGCGCTGAAGGTTAATTCTGGCACCCGGTGCCCCGGGCGGTTTCGCCGCCCGGGGCACTCGCGTGCCGCCAGACCTGCCGCCGCCGCCCCGGCCTTGGACAACGTGGAGTCCCAAGAGGACGCCCGCTCTACCGGAACACCTAGTCCGCCCCGGTTAGGCTTCGCGCCACTGGCGTCCTAGGCAGAGGGGGATCCGCTGGTGGGACGAGTACTTCCTCTTCACTACAAGCGCACTGCCGGGGCCGTACGGGTGACGGAGGCGGCTGAGTCCGACGTCACGACGACGACACCGAGGACCCCGAGGTCACCCGCGCCGGAGGGCAAAACCCGTGTTCGGACCGTTCGCCCCGGTCCGTCCACTGCGGACATACGGGCGTACACGAGCGCCAGAGTTAAATGCTTCGTAACGTCTGGCCACTGGAATTGGTCATGAGAACAGGCCAAGGTAGAGACATCCCGGGAGAGATCGCCGTCATCGGCGCCAGGAGGATGGTCATGGCGCAAGCGCACGCCGCCGCAACGCTCAACGCACCGGTCGTCACCAGAACCAAGCTCGTCACCGCGGTGGCCACGCCCGTCGTGACCAAACGAATAGCGGTCGGCACCGACGGCTCCTACTGGGGGGACGCCGCACTGGGCTGGGCCGCCCGACACGCCTGCGTGGTCGGCGCCGAACTCGAGGTCCACCAGGCCGACCGTCGCTACGTCGACATCCCCGACGACATCCCCACCGACGCCGGCATCGGCGCCACGCTGCGGGCGATGCCGATGCTGCCGGTGCGCATCCTGCGCGCCGGCCCCGATCCCGTCGGCACGCTCGTGGGCGCCAGCGCCGACGCCGACCTGGTCGTGCTCGGCTGCCGCGGCTACCACCACGGCACGCTGGGCGTCGGCCGCAGCGTCGTCCCGATCGTCACCCGCGCCCGCTGCGACACCGTTGTGGTGCGGGGGATGCCGGCCTCGCTGCACGGCCGCACCCGCTGGATCACCGCCATGGTCCGTGGCGGCAGCGAGGACATCGCCGTGCTGGCCAAGGTCGCCAGGCTGGCGACGTCGCTGCAGGCCAAGGTCCGCGTCGTGCACGTGACGCCGCCCGCCGGCCCGCGCTGGCTGCCCGAGCAGCTCGGCTCGGCCACCGTGCTGGAGCGGGCCGCGGCCCAGCTGGCCAAGCTGGCCCCGAAGGTCAGCCCCGACCTCCGCTCGTACGCCTGCCAGCCGCCGGAGGCCGCCGTCGCCTGCCCCGACACCGACCTGCTGGTGATCGGCGACACCCGTCTCACTGATCGGAACCGCCTTGATCCCATGACCAAAGCGGCCCTGTACCATTCCCGATCGCCCGTGCTGGTGGTGCGTAACTGAACCAATCCAACTCGGCCCCTGGCGATCAACGCGGTCGGGGTGCAGAGTGTGTCAGGTATCCCGGTACGTGCGAGATTCCCTGTGCCGCCAGGAGGGTTCGCATGGCGAGAGTAATGCCCAGCGCGACGACGACGCGTCCCCATCACCTGTCCCCGGAGGAGTTCGGGCCCAGCGTCGTGGTCGGCGCCGACGGCTCGCCGTGGGGCTCCGCGGCCCTCGGCTGGGCGGCCAGATACGCCTGGCTGCGCGGAGAATCCCTCACCGTGTACGCCGATGCCACCCTTCCGGGTGAACCTTCGGCAGAAGACCAATTGGCCACCATGCAGCCGCTGCCGGTCAGCATCGTGGAGAACTCCGAAGATCCGCTGCGCACGCTGGTGCCCGCCAGCGAGCACGCGGAGCTCGTCGTGCTGGGCTGCCGCGGCCGGCAGCACGTGACCATCGGGCTGGGCCGCTGGGTGCTTCCCGTGGTCGCCGCCGCGCACTGCGACACCGTCGTGGTGCGCGGCCTGGACGCCGCCGTGCACGGCATGCACTCGGTCATCACCGCGCTGGTCAGCGGCGACGCCGAGGACCGCCCCGTGCTGCGCCGCGCCGCCGAGCTGGCCGCGACCTTCCACGCCAAGCTGCACGTCGCCCACGCCTGGCCGACCCCGTCCGGCCGCACCGCCAGCCCCTCCGGCGACGTGCACGGTCGGGTCCTCGACCACGCCAAGGACTTCCTGGCCACGGTCAACCGCCAGCTGTCGGCCAACTACGAGGCCGTGCGCGCCCAGCCCTACGAGCTGGTGGCCACCCGCACCCACACCGACCTGATCGTCGTCGGCTCCGGCGGCCCCGGCCGCCTCGGCGGTGTCACCCGGGACGCCCTGCACCACGCCCTCTGCCCCGTCCTGGTCGTCCGCGGCTGAAAAGCCCCCTTATGCAGGGAAGGACGCCTTACCCTCGTTGAACGCGGGTAAGGCGTCCTTCCCTGCATAAGGGGGCGCGTCACACACGGCGGCCGTCATCCGTCAGGTAGACAGTGGGCAGTTGCCCGCGTCCGCCGGATCGATGGAGCCACGATGAGCAAGGCCAGCACCCCGAAGACACCAGGACACGTCGCCGACAGCCACGACCTGATCCGGGTGCTGGGCGCGCGCGAGAACAACCTGCGCGATGTCAGCGTCGAGATCCCCAAGCGGCGGCTGACCGTGTTCACCGGCGTGTCCGGCTCGGGCAAGAGCTCGCTGGTGTTCGCCACCATCGCCGCCGAGTCGCAGCGGATGATCAACGAGACCTACAGCGCGTTCGTCCAGGGCTTCATGCCCAACCAGGCCCGCCCGGACGTGGACGTGCTGGACGGGCTGACCACCGTGATCACCGTGGACCAGCAGCGGCTCGGCGCGGACCCGCGATCCACGGTCGGCACGGCCACCGACGCCAACGCGATGCTGCGCATCCTGTTCAGCCGCCTGGGCAAGCCGCACATCGGCTCCCCGCAGGCCTTCTCCTTCAACGTGGCCTCGGTCAGCGGCGCGGGCGCGGTCACCATGGAGAAGGGCGGCCGGCAGGTCAAGGAGAAGCGCACCTTCAGCATCACGGGCGGCATGTGCCCGCGCTGCGAGGGCCGCGGCAACGTCACCGACATCGACCTCACCCAGCTCTACGACGACAGCAAGTCCCTGGCCGAGGGCGCGCTGACCGTCCCCGGCTACACGCCCGGCGGCTGGAACTACCGCCTGTACGCCTCGTCCGGCTTCGTCGACGCCGACAAGCCCATCCGCAAGTACACCAAGCGGGAGCTCAACGACTTCCTACACAAGGAACCGGTGCGGATGAAGATCGAGGGCATCAACATGACCTACGAGGGTCTGATCCCGCGCATCCAGAAGTCCTACCTGTCCAAGGACAAGGAGGGCATGCAGCCGCACATCCGGGCGTTCGTGGACCGTGCCGTCACCTTCACCGTCTGCCCCGAGTGCGGCGGCACCCGCCTGAGCGAGGGCGCGCGCTCGTCCAAGATCAAGAAGATCAGCATCGCCGACGCCTGCGCAATGCAGATCAGCGACCTGGCCGAGTGGGTGCGCGGCCTGAAGGAGCCGTCGGTCGCGCCGCTGCTGGACAAGCTGGTCCACACCCTCGACTCGTTCGTGGAGATCGGCCTCGGCTACCTGTCGCTGGACCGGCCGGCGGCCACGCTGTCCGGCGGCGAGGCCCAGCGGGTGAAGATGATCCGGCACCTCGGCTCCTCGCTCACCGACGTCACCTACGTCTTCGACGAGCCGACGATCGGCCTGCACCCGCACGACATCCAGCGCATGAACGAGCTGCTGCTCCGCCTGCGCGACAAGGGCAACACCGTCCTTGTCGTGGAGCACAAGCCCAACACCATCGCCATCGCCGACCACGTGATCGACCTCGGCCCGGGCGCCGGCTCGGCCGGCGGCGAGGTGTGCTTCGAGGGCACGGTCGCCGGCCTGCGCAAGAGCGGCACCGTCACCGGCCGGCACTTCGACGACCGGTCTTCGGTCAAGAAGTCCGTGCGGGAGCCCTCCGGCGCGCTGGAGATCCGCGGCGCGACCGCGCACAACCTGCGCAAGGTCGACGTCGACATCCCGCTCGGCGTGCTCACGGTCATCACCGGCGTGGCCGGCTCCGGCAAGAGCTCCCTCGTGCACGGCTCCATCCCGACCGACCTGGGTGTGGTGTCGGTGGACCAGACCCCGATCCGCGGCTCCCGCCGCAGCAACCCCGCCACCTACACCGGCCTGCTGGAGCCGATCCGCAAGGCGTTCGCCAAGGTCAACGACGTCAAGCCGGCCCTGTTCAGCGCCAACTCCGAGGGCGCCTGCCCGAACTGCAACGGCGTCGGCGTGACCTACACCGACCTCGGCGTGATGGCCACCGTCTCCACCATGTGCGAGGTGTGCGAGGGCAAGCGGTTCCTGGCCTCGGTGCTGGAGTACAAGCTCGGCGGCCGGGACATCAGCGAGGTGCTGGCCATGTCGGTGACCGAGGCCGTCGAGTTCTTCGGCGCGGGCGAGGCCCACATCCCGGCCGCGCACGCCATCCTCGACCGGCTGGCCGACGTCGGTCTGGGCTACCTCAGCCTCGGCCAGCCGCTGACCACCCTGTCCGGCGGCGAGCAGCAGCGGCTCAAGCTGGCCAGCCACATGGGGGAGAAGGGTGGCGTCTACGTCCTGGACGAGCCGACCACCGGCCTGCACCTGGCCGACGTCGAGCAGCTGCTGGGCCTGCTCGATCGCCTGGTGGACAGCGGCAAGTCGGTGATCGTCGTCGAGCACCACCAGGCCGTGATGGCCCACGGCGACTGGATCATCGACCTCGGCCCGGGCGCCGGCCACGACGGCGGGCAGATCGTCTTCGAGGGCACGCCGGCCGACCTGGTCAAGGACAAGTCGACGTTGACCGGCCAACACCTCGCCGAGTACGTGGGGCGCTAGAGGCGGAAGACGCGGCGCGCGTTGCCGGCCAGGAACAGCTCGCGCGCCTCGTCGTCCAATCCCAGCTCGGCCAGGTGCTCCAACGCCCGCGCCGGCGTGATCATCGGGTAGTTGGAGCCGAACAGGACCTTGCGCCGGCCCCGGCCGCGCAGGTAGTCGACCAGCTCGGCCGGGTAGCGGCGGGCGGTGTAGGCGCTGGTGTCGATGTGGACGTTGGGGTGCTTGTCGGCCACCGCGATCATCTCCGTGGTCCACGGATAGCCGATGTGCCCGCACACGATGGTCAGCTCAGGGAAGTCGATCGCGACCTGATCGATGTACGGGATCGGCCGGCCGGTCTCGGACGGCCGCAGCGGGCCGGTGTGGCCGACCTGGGTGCAGAACGGAATGCCCAGCTCGACGCAGGCCGCGTAGAGCGGGTAGTACAGCCGGTCGGTCGGCGGCAGCTGCCACAGCCATGGCACCAGCCGCAGCCCGACGAAGCCGAGGTCGTTGACGGCCCGGCGCAGCTCCCGCACGGCCGGCATCGGCCGGGTGATGTCGACGCCGGCCACGCCGCGCAGCCGTCCGCCGGACCGGGCCACGAACTCGGCGACCTCGTCGTTGGTGATCAATGCCTCCTGCGGGCCGTACCAGGCGCAGGTCAGCCCGATCTCGACATCGGCGTCGGCCAGCGCGGCGACGGTCGTCGACACCGGCGGCGGCTGTTCGACCAACTCCAGCCCGGTCCACCGGCGTAGCGACTCCAGCATGTCATGGTTGATGTGACGGAGCGTCGGATGCTGCATCCAGGCGTCGATGACCGGCATGCCCGGACTCTAGATCCGCGCGTCACGCTGTCGACAGACAGACCTCGGGCAGGTCGAACCACCGCAGGTCGTCGAAGTCGCCGGACACGCGGGCCGGCCTCCGGTCGTCGGGTCGGTCCGCGCCGGCGAAAACGCGGGCGGCATCGCCGAGATGGCCGGCCAGGGCGTCCTCTCCCACCTGGTCGGCCCGCCGCGGGCGGTTGACGTCGTAGCGCATGTCGGCCAGCCGCACCCGCGGTCCGGTCGCGCGATGGTGGCGCCACAAACCGGTCAACGGGTCGAACCGGTAGTCGCCGAGCAGCTTCCACCCCCAGGTGGCCACCTGGTGCACGGCTTCGATCACGTAGTCGACGACGGTGTCGGACATCGCGTAGTTGAAGCTCACCCGCACCCAACCGGGTTTGATGCCCTCCCGGCCGGCGAGGATCTCGCGCTCGAACCGCCGGGAGAGGTCCGGATCGATGCCGAGCAGGCGATGCCCGTACGGACCGGCGCAGGAGCAGCCGCCGCGGACCTGGATGCCGAACAGGTCGCTGAGCAGCGTCACCACGTAGTTGTGGTGCAGCCGCTTCCCACCTGGCCCAGTCATCATCAGCGACACGATCGCCAGCCGGTCGGCGTCGAGGTTGCCAAGGATCTCCAGGTTCGGATCGGTCGACCACGAATCGAGCGCCCGCCGCAGGAAGGCCTGCTCCCGCTCATGGATCACCGCTGCGCCGACCGCTTGTTGCAGGCCGAACGCCAGGCCGGCGCGAATCGACTCCACGATCGCGGGCGTGCCGCCCTCCTCGCGGTGCGCGGCGTCAGCGATGTAGTGCTGCTCGGTCGGGCTGACGTAGTCGACGGTCCCACCACCGGGAACGCTCGGCACCCGGTTGCCCAGCAGTTCCCGGCGCACCACCAGCACACCGGGCGTGCCGGGACCGCCGAGGAACTTGTGCGGGGAGATGAACACCGCGTCCTTGTAGGACAGGGGGTGGTCGTCGCATTCGTCGTGCATGCGCACGGCGCCGTGGGGCGCGGCAGCCGCGAAGTCCCATAACGCGAGCGCTCCGTGCTGATGCAGCAGGTCGGAGATCCGGTGGGTGTCGGCGACGATGCCGGTCACGTTGGACGCCGCGGAGAACGCCCCGATCTTCACCGACCGGTCGGCGTGGCGAGCCAACTCCTCACGCAGGGCCGAGTGCGAGGGCTGCCCGCTCGCGTCCTCCGGAATGGTCACGACCTCGCAGATGGATTCCCGCCACAGCAACTCGTTCGAGTGGTGCTCGAACGGTCCGATGAACACCACCGGACGGTCTCGTACGGGGATCGCGTCGGTCAGCCGGTGCCGGTCCTGCAACACGGCCGGCACACGCAGCCCGAGGATGTCGATCAGTTTGCTGATGGCGCCGGTGGCCCCCGATCCGCTGAAGATGACCACGGTGTCCTCGTCGCCGCCGACGGCGTCCCGGATCACGCGCCGGGCGTCCTCCCGCAGCGCGTTGGTCTGCGCCGCCGTCGCCGAGGAGTCGTTGTGGGTGTTGGCGTACCAGGGCAGCACCTGGTCGCGGATGAAGGTCTCGACGAAGCCCACGGCCCGGCCCGACGCCGTGTGGTCCGCGTAGACCAGCCGGCGCGTCCCGTACGGGCCGGCCAGCGGCCGGCCATCGCCGATGATCGACTGCCGGATCCGGCGGACCATCGCGTTCTCCTCCATCCCGCCATGGTCGCCCGCCCACGCCCGCGTGACGCCGGACCCTGATCAGATAGGGAACCGTTGATGCCCGGGCAGCCTCCCCGTTGTCGACATACCAACCGGTCGGTACTATCGCGGCGTGCCGACACGTGACCAGGTGGACGCCGTCGTGTTCGACTACGGCGGCGTGCTCACCACGCCCTTGAGCGCCGCGACCGGCAGTTGGCTGCGGGCCGACGGCATCGACCCGGACGGCTTCGCCACCCTGATGCGGGACTGGCTGGGCCGCGACGCCGAGCCCGGCAACCCCATCCACCGGCTGGAGACCGGCGAGCTGGAGGTGGCGGAGTTCGAGCGCCGGTTCGCCGCCCGCCTCGTCAGCACCACCGGCTCGCCCGTCGCGGCCGAGGGCGTGCTTGGCCGGCTGTTCGCGGGCATGAAGCCCAGCGACGAGATGACGCAGTTGGTGCGCGACCTGCGCAAACACGGCCTGCGCATCGGGCTGCTGTCCAACAGCTGGGGCAACGACTACCCGCACGAGATGCTGGCCGAGCTGTGCGACGTGGTCGTCATCAGCGGCGAGGTCGGCCTGCGCAAGCCCGACGAGCCCATCTACCGGCTGCTGCTGGAGCGCCTCGACCTGCCCGCGCAGCGGGTGGCCTTCGTCGACGACTTCACGGCCAACGTGCGGGCCGCGCAGAAGATCGGCATGCACGGCATTCGACACCTCGATCCCGCCAGCACCCGCGCGGAGCTGGCCGAACTGCTGGGGGAGGACCTGTGAACGCGCTGCCCGGGTTGGACGTCGAGGCCCTGGCCAAGCACGTGGACGCCGTGGGTGTGCTGGCCGGCCCGCTGACCGCGGAGCTGATCCCGGGCGGGCGGTCCAACCTGACCTACCGCGTCGGCGACGGCACGCACAGCTGGGTGCTGCGCCGGCCGCCGCTGGGCCACGTGCTCGCCACCGCGCACGACATGGGCCGCGAGTTCCGCGTGATCTCCGCGCTGGCCCCGACCAAGGTCCCGGTGCCGAAGACCGAGCTGTTCTGCGACGACGCCTCGGTCATCGGCGCGCCGTTCTACCTGATGGAACGGGTCGAGGGCACGCCGATGCGGTCCCGCGCCGACACCGCGGGCCTGTCCGAGCGGCAGGCCGCGCTGATCGCCGACGAGCTGATCGACGTGCTGGCCGAGCTGCATGAGGTCGACCCGCAGCAGGTTGGGCTGGGCGACTTCGGTCGTCCCGAGGGCTTCATGACCCGGCAGGTCGCCCGCTGGCGCAAGCAGCTGGACGCCTCCCGCAGCCGGGACCTGCCCGGCATCGATGAGCTGCACGCCCGGCTGGCCGCGACCGTGCCGGCCGCGCAGCGGACCACGATCGTGCACGGCGACTACCGGCTGGACAACGCGCTCGTCACGACCGAGCCGCTGGCCATCAGCGCCGTGCTGGACTGGGAGATGTCCACCCTCGGCGACCCGCTGTCCGACCTCGGCCTGTTCGTCGTCTACTGGCAGGGCGTGGGCCAGGAGGACGACCCGATCACCAACGGCGTCAGCGCCACCCCCGGCTTCCCCACCGTCGACGCGCTCATCGAACGCTACGCGCGTCGCACCGGCATCGACGTCGCCGGCCTCGGCTGGTACGTCGCCTTCGCCTACTTCAAGCTCGCGGTGATCTTGGAGGGCATCCACTACCGGTTCGTGCAGGGCGGCACGGTCGGCGCCGGATTCGAGCGGATCGGCGCCCTCGTCGGCCCGCTCGTCGAACACGGCGCCGCCGCGGTCCCCGCAGTCAAGGAGGACTGGTGACTCCTCCGCCGAGTGAAGTCGGCGGCTTCTCGCTAAGCCACTGGGGCTTCGCGCAGGACCAGCCCGGCCCTGTGCGCGACATTGAGCGCGCCGACCACATCGGCGTTGGCGGTGTGCCCACATGCCACACAAACGAATTCAGCTTGGGCGAGCCGGTTGTCCTTGGCCACGTGCCCGCAGTCCGGGCACGTACGCGATGTGTCGCGGGCGTCGACCGGGACCAGTCGTCGACCGGCGCTTTCAGCCTTGCCTTCGAGGATACCCAGGAACACCCCCCAACCCGCGTCGTGGATACCGCGGTTCAGTCCAGCCTTGGCCGCCGCCCCGTTGGGCAGGAAAACGTCCGCCTGCTCGGGGTCGGGCCGGGGTTTGGGCGCGCGAACCATGTTCGCGATCCGCAGCGCCTCGTACGCGATGACATCCGCGTCACGCACGAGGGCAAGAGCGGCCTTGTGCGCGTGGTCCAGGCGCCGACGGCGGACCGCTGCGTGCAGCGCGGCAACCCTGCGGCGAGCCTCGCGCCGCCGATTCGAGCCATGCCGACAACGGGACAGCATCTGCTGCGCCTGCTTCAGCGCGGCGGCGGCGTCACGCCCGTGCCGAGGGTTCGCCACGTGCGTCCCGTCGCTGGTGGTCAGGAAGTGCGCGATGCCCATGTCGATGCCAACCTGACGGCCGGTGACCGGCAGCGGCACAGCCGGCACCCCGTCACAGGACAAGATCACAAACCAGCGGCCGCCCTCACGCTTCACGCTGATCGTCTTGACAATGCCGGTGACCGGACGATGCTGGTGGACCCGGACATGTCCCACGCCCTGCAGACGGACCCGCCTCACCGTGTCCTTCGGGGTGGAGTCCCAACGGCAGCCGTCACCATCCTTGGGGAACTCCACCGTGTCGAACCAGCACGCACCGCGAAACCTCGGGTAGCCGGGCCTGTCTCCGGCCTTGACACGCCGGAAGAACGCGGCGAACGCCTTGTCCAGACGCCGCAGGGTGGCCTGCTGGGAGGAGAACGACCACCGGCCGTGGCGCTCGGGATCGAACGCCCGGATGTCCTTGAGCTGGGCGGACTGGTCCCGATAGCGGACGGTGGTTTTCGAAAGGTGCCGGTGGGCGTCGCGGCGTTCCTGCAACGCCCCGTTGTACAGGGAACAGTGATCCCGCAGCATCTCCGTCAACGCGGTGGACTGCTTGCCGGTGGGGCGCAGCAGGAACTTGAACGACCGCCTCACACACCACCGACCCTGACTTCGCACCACGCCACGTGGTCCGCCAAGTCGTGCACGCTGCGCGTGCGGACGGTCACCGTTAGAGACACGGCCATAGTGTACAAACCGCCCCTGTCTACTCCGCAGGGCAGCTCAATTCCCCTGACGCCTGAAGACGACCGTCCCCTTGAGAGGTTCTGATGGAGTTCGAGTACGACCAGCGGACCCAGGAGCTGATCGGTCAGCTGACCGACTTCATGGAGTCCCATGTGTACCCGGCCGAGGCCGTGCACAAGCAGTGGGTGCTGGACAACCCGACCTCGTGGGACGCGCCGCCGGTCATCGAGGAGCTCAAGGCCGAGGCCCGCAAGCGGGGTCTGTGGAACCTGTTCCTGCCGGACAAGGAGCACGGCGCCGGCCTGACCAACCTTCAGTACGCGCCGCTGGCCGAGATCACCGGCCGCAGCCCGGCGCTGGCCCCGGAGGCGACCAACTGCGCCGCCCCGGACACCGGCAACATGGAGGTGCTGGCCGGTTTCGGCACCGCCCAGCAGCAGGAGCAGTGGCTGCGGCCGCTGCTGGCGGGCGAGATCCGCTCCGCGTTCTGCATGACCGAGCCGGACGTGGCCTCCTCGGACGCCGCCAACATCGCCACCCGCATCCAGCGTGACGGCGACGAGTACGTGATCAACGGCCGCAAGTGGTTCGCGTCGGGCGCGATGAGCCCGCGGGCCAAGATCTTCATCGTGATGGGGCAGACCGATCCGGACAACCCCGATCGGCACCGCCGGCAGAGCCAGGTGCTGGTGCCGCGTGACACGCCCGGCGTGAACGTCAAGCGCGGCATGCACGTCTTCGGCTTCACCGACGGCGCCCACGGCGGCCACGCGGAGATCGAGTTCACCGACGTCCGCGTCCCGGTCAGCAACGTGATCGCCGGCGAGGGCGAGGGCTTCGCCATCGCGCAGGCCCGGCTGGGCCCCGGCCGCATCCACCACTGCATGCGCCTGATCGGCATGGCGGAGCGTGCGGTCGAGGCCATGTGCCGGCGGACCGTGAGCCGGGTGGCGTTCGGCAAGCCCATCGCCGACCAGGGCGTGGTGCAGGAGTGGATCGCCGAGGCGCGGGTGGCCATCGAGCAGGCCCGGCTGCTGGTGCTCAAGACCGCGTGGCTGATGGACACCGTCGGCAACAAGGGCGCGCACACCGAGATCCAGTCCATCAAGATCGCGACGCCCGCGGCCGTGGAGAAGATCATCGACCGGGCCATCCAGTCGCACGGCGGCGGCGGTGTGAGCCAGGACTTCATCCTGACCACGCTGTGGGCCTCGGCCCGCATGCTGCGACTGGCCGACGGGCCGGACGAGGTGCACAAGATGTCGCTGGCGCGCCGCGAGCTGCGCCCGTACCGGCCGACGCGCTGAATTTGATGGGCGCTCACCCCGTTCGGGGTGAG
>NZ_JBFBAM010000087.1:0-36977 GCF_040682195.1 Kutzneria sp. NPDC051319
TGGTTGCTACGGCGCCTTACCCCCCCGCTCGGTGTCGTAACCCCCCATACAACACACGAAAACGGCTCTGGGTGCGGCGGGTCATTCCTCGACCCCCGAGTCGAGGAATGACCCGCTGCGTCAGGGCAGCAGCACGACCTGCGTGACGAAAGGCAGCAGGCGGGCCGCGGCCGGGTCGGTGGTCAGGGGCACGGCGACCGGGGTGCGGCCGGTCTCGGCGGCGAGCGTCTTGGCCAGCACGTCCACATCGGACGGTGTCGTCTCGTCGGCCCAGCGCCGCACCGGGGACATCGGGTCCTGACGCTGCTCCAGGTGCGCCTGCAGGCCGGCCGCCAGGGCGTCGTCCCAGCACAGTCCGGCCGCGGCGCCGACCTCGGCGTGCGGGCCGCGCTGCTCCAGCCACACCCGGCGGCGATTGCCGGTGATCAGGTCGGTGCCCCACGCCCAACCTCGCCCGGCCGCCAGCGCACCGTAGCTCGCCATCGCCGCGAGCACGGCCCGCACCTGCGCGGTCTGCGGATCCTCGGCCCAGCCCAGCACCCGCTGCGCCGGCCAGCGGCGGAGCGGGTCGGCCAGCGTCACCCAGCTGACCACGCCGACCTGCTCGACGGCGGTGAGCAGGCCGACGTGTCGATCGACAAACGCCGGCAGCCGGTCCAAAAGTTCCCCCGCCTCCAGCGGCCGCGCCGACGGCGCCTCCGCCACGGGCCCGCCCCACTGGTACCGGTGCTCGCTGATCTCCAACGACTCCAGGTCCAGCCGCAGCACCATCGGCTCCGTGCCCTTGGCCGCCCCCGTGAGATACCGGAAGCAGGTCAGCGCCACCTGCGCCCCGATCAGCGCGGCGGTGACACCGCCCAACTCGGCCTTCGGCTTCGCCTCAAGCACCGCGACGCCCGAAACCGCGGGCGCATCCAGGGCGCCCTCGTACGCCGGCCCGAGCAAAGCGCCGGGCACCCGCTTCGGCAATGCGGCATTGTCACGTGAGGTCCGCACGTGATGGGCAACCGGGGCGGCCTGCCACTCGTCGGCTTCCTCGGGGGCCAATCGACGCCACGCGGCCTCGATCGGGCGGCCGCCCGCGGGGTGGACGGGCGTTATCCAGGCGTCCTGTCCGCGCACGAACACCTGGGCCAACGACGCATTCTCGGCTCGGCAGCGGCGGGCCATCTCCACCAACTCGCCGAAATCGGACGTTACGTGCACGACCAGATCGACGTCGGCGAGATGTGCACCGATTCGGTCGACCGTATCGGTCAAGACGTGTTGGAATTCGTCGCGCAATGCATATTCCGGCGCGGGTTCGGTGGTGAAGACCTGGGTCCATCGCCATCCGCTGCCGATGCCGGCCCGCAGCACGGCGGCCAGCGCCGGACCTTCGCCGACGACGGCCACCCGAGCATGCCGCAGCCGGTAGAAACCCTGCTCAGAAGGGGAATTCTCGATCTCGGAACGGTACTCGACGGCCTCGGCCACGGTGAGGCCGGTGATCGTCTCGGTGCACTGACTCATGACGGGTCACCGAGCCGTGCCGCGGCCGGCACGCCGCACCAGAAGTAAATACGAGGTGAACACCGTGCCGTTGTCACCCGTTTTCGGACGCCGGCCGGAATAAACGGCACGGGCCATGGCAACGCCCAACATGAAATGCCTCGATTCGACGTGGTTTCCCCCGCGCAACTACTCTAGGCATTTCAATCCGGCGCGATCGCAGATCCGTCCGGTCGTCCGTCCGAGTTGGCACGAACTCACGGTTTCGTGGCCCGGCTCACAGGCCGTCGACCAGGGCCCGCACCGCGGGATCGCGAATCTCGAACACGTCGAGCACGCCGATGCGGTCCAGCGCCGACTTGAGCTCCCGCAGCTGCCCCGCGATTTCCTCCCACTGAGGAGTGCGCGATTCGACCTCGGACAGCGCGAGGACGTTGCCGATGAACGCGGCGACCGAGCCCTTACGGACGTACGCGCCGTCGAATTCGGTGCCCTCCGCGCCGTCGGGCAGCACATCTTCCGGCCTGACAGGCTTGTTCCCCATGGCATCCTCCTCGGATTCCGCATTGCGTGCCGACTGCACACATCTACCGTAACCCACGTGTGTGCAGTTTGCACGCATTGTGTGCGTGAGGCAGGTCACGTATCCACGACCGTCCAGAATGGACGGGCAAACTGATCTGCCCGCGCTTTCAAGGCTCCTTGACTTTCCGAACACGCCTGTCCAACATCCACCACGGCTTTTCCCTGCTCCCAGCCCTTTGCCGCCTCTACTGGCGCAGTGGAGCGCGACTTCGAGAAGGTGGAAATGAGCGAGGAAACCGCGGCCCGGCCGCGTCGGCGCTGGCTGTGGATCGTGGCGCCGGTGGTGCTCGTGGTGGTCACCGCGGCCAGCCTGAGCGTGTACTTCACGGAACGCGCGCAGAGCCAGTCCGAGACGGTGCTCGGCGACGCGGGCCCGGCCGACCGGGTCGAGGTGCTGTTCTACGTGCAGAAGCTCGACCCGCAGAGCCAGACCCTGTCGGCCCAGGTCACCATCGACCCCAAGGGCCGCTACGCCGACGCGGACGGCGCCCCGGCCAAGGACGTGATCCTGCACGTCGCCGCGACCAAGGGCGACACGCTGACCTTCAAGGCCGGCAAGAACCCCACCATCAACGACGTGCAGGTGCCGCTGTCCGACGGCGTCATCACCGACTACCCCTTCGACAGCTACAAGATCGACTTCGCCTTCCTGGCCGAGAGCGCGGGCGAGACGGCGCCGGTGGACGTCACCTTCGCCAGCGGCGACACGTTCTTCGCCATCCACCCGGGCGCCACCAAGGTCGACGACGGCGTGCTGACCTTCTCGGCCGACACCGGCCGCACCGTCGGCATGTTCGCCTTCGCCCTGTTCATCATGCTGTTCATGTGGTGCCTGAGCATCGCCGCGGTGATCGCCGCGACCTTCGCCATCGCCGGCCGGCACGGCCTGCTGTGGCCGTCCATGAGCTTCATGGGCGCGCTGCTGTTCGCGCTGGTGCCGCTGCGCAACGCGGTGCCGGGCGGGCCGCCGATCGGCTCGGTGATCGACTTCGCGGCGTTCTTCATCGCCGAGGCGCTGATCTCGCTGTCGCTGATCTGCACAGTGGTCGTCGGCTACCGGGTCGAGCTGCGCAAGAAGGCCGAAGCCGCCGCCTAGACGCGGATCTGCCCGGCGGCGACCTCGTTCGCGTAGCCCTCGTAGGCCGGCACGAAGCCGGTCTCCCGATCGGCCAGCACGTAGCCGCCGCCGGCAAAGCCGTCCTCGCGCAGGGCGACCTTGCGGCTCTTGAAGGTGGACGTCTGCTCGACCTCGTCGATCACCCTCAGGAACAGGGGAATCGCGTAGCCGGGCAGGCGTCCCGCGAGGTGCCGGGCCAGGCCGGGCCCGTCGAGCTCGGCGCCGTCCCGGAGCTTGACCGCCGCCATGCCGGCGCGGCCGTCGGCCCCGGGCACCTCGACGCCATACACCACGGCCTGCTCGATCGCCGGCCACTCATCCAGCGCGGCCTCGACCTCGGTGGTCGCCACGTTCTCGCCCTTCCACCGGAAGGTGTCGCCCAGCCGGTCCACGAAGGCCACGTGGCCCCAGCCCTGGTCGCGGACGAGGTCGCCGGTGTTGAACCAGCAGTCGCCGCGACGGAAACCGTTGCGCACCAGCTTCTTCTCGGTCGCCGCGGCGTCGGTGTAGCCGTCGAACGGGGCCTTGTCGGTGACCTTGGTGATCAGCAGGCCGACGTTGCCCGCACCGACCTTGCGCAGGTGGCCGTCGGCGTCACGGGCGGGCTGCCCCGTGTCGGCGTCGAAGGCGACGACGGCGAAGGGCAGCGGGCACATGCCGGCCGTGCGCTCGATGTTGAAGGCGTTGATGAAGGCCAGGTTGCACTCGCTGGCCCCGTAGAACTCCGCGACCCGGCCGATGCCGAAGCGCTGGGTGAACTCGTCCCAGATCTCCGGCCGCAGCCCGTTGCCGACGACCACCCGCACCCGATGCGTGCGCTCGTTGGGCCGCACCGGCTGGTTGAGCAGGTACCGGCAGAGTTCGCCGATGTAGCAGAAGGCGGTGGCGCGGGTGCGCTGGATGTCGTCCCAGAACCTCGACGCCGAGAAGTTGCGCCCCAGAGCCAAAGTCGCGCCCGCGCCCAGCACCGACGACAGCGACACCGTCAAGGCGTTGTTGTGGTACAGGGGAAGGCAGCAGTACAGCGTGTCCCCGCCGGTGAGCCGCACGCCGAGGTGGCCGAGGCCGGTCATCGCCTTGAGCCACCGGAAATGGCTCATGGAGCTGGCCTTGGGCAGGCCGGTGGTGCCGGAGGTGAAGACGTAGAACGCCTTGTCCTTGGCGTGCACCAAGGCCGTCTGCACGGGGTCGTGGTCGTCCGCGCTGACCGCGGACTCGTCCATGTCGATGTAGCCGTGCGGCGCGGTGTCACCCTCGGGCAGGCACAGGACCGTGCCGCGAATCTCCTTGGCCGGCAAGGATTCCAGGGCCTCGTGGCACTCGCTGCCGAAGATCAGCACGGTGCTGTCGAGCAATTTCTGGCTGTGGTTGAGCACATCGCCGCGCTGGTGGTGGTTGAGCATGCCGGCGGTGGCGCCGAGCTTGACCACGGCGAGCACGGCCAGCAACGTCTCCGGGCGGTTCTCGGCCAGGATCGCCACCGTGCTGCCCGGTCGCACTCCGTGGCTGCCCAGCACCGCCGCGTAGCGGTTCACCCAGCGATTGGCCTCGCCGTAGGACAGTTCCGTGTCCTCGAAGCGCAGGAACGGCCGGTCCGGGTGGCGGTGGGCGGCCCGCTGGAACACGTGGCCGAGCGAATCGCGGCTGGTCGGGCCGATGGTGACCAGGCCGATCGCGCCGTGCAGCAGGCTGGGCGCGTCCAACGCCATGGCGGGCAGCGCCCGTAGCACGTCGGCCAGGCCGATCCGATGGGCCGCAGACTGCTCCGTCGCGCTCATTGCCGCCATGCTACCCACCGGTAAGTTCCGGGACAACGGTTCGCTACCTCGTCCGCAGATCGGTGATCACCCAGTGGTCGCCCTGGCGCTGGGCCGTCACGGTGAGTTCGGCCGCGGCCAGGCTGCTCTGGTTGTTGTCGCCCCTGGTGGCCGATTGGTCCAGAAACACCAGCAACTGCGCGTGATCGCCTTGCAGCATGGTCACGCCGCTGTCCACGACCTTGGTCGTGAGCATCAGCTTCTGCACCGGGGCCTGCTGTTTCACCTGCGCGAACAGGTCGTTGTACTGGCTCTCGGCGTTGCCCCGGAGATTCTGCTGGGCCGCCTGCTCGGTGGCGGCCGTGTTGTCGTAGCGGTACGAGAACACCTTGCCCAGCGCGGAGTTCACGTCCCCGATGACCTTGCTGGTGGTCCCCGGGTCGGTGAGCGCCTGGTTGGTGGTGTCCTCGGCCAGGCCCGTCGCCTCGATACGGAACCAGATTCCCAGTGACACCAGGACAATCGCCGCGGCAATGAGATATTTCACGACTGCACCTGCACAGGGGCGAGGGCGCTGACCTTCCAGCCGTTGACCGTGCGCGTGAGATCGGCCTGGAACCTCGTGCGTTTGGCGGTCTTCTGGCCGCCTTCCGGCGTGACGTCGAGCTGCACGGCGGCAATCAGCCGGGCCGTGCCGGCTCGTTGGTCGAGGGCCGTGACGGCGGTGTCCACGACCTGCGCGGTGGTGACGGTTTTGGCCTGTTCCAACTGTTTCCTGCTGTCGACGCCGGTTTGGGCCAGTTGGTCGTGCAGGGTGCCGGTGGAGACCGCGAGCCACTGCTTCAGGCCGTCGTCGATCTTGCGGTAGTCGAGGGTGTTCAACGCCGCGATGTCCCGGCCCGCGGCCTGCGTGACGGCTTCGCGGTCGAGGGCGAACAGCCTCGCGTCGTCATGGGCGGCGCTCCACCAGGACCACCCGCCCCAGGCCGCGAACACCGCCGCCAACACCACCACGATCTTCATCTCGGCTCCTTGCTGCTGGGAAGCTCATCCGTTGGGGGCGTTCTGGGCGCCGCGGACGCCGGTGCCCGAGCTGGGCGGCAGGGTGCAGCGGGCCTGGGTGTTCAGGAGGTGGCCCGCGGCGACGTCGAGGCCGGTGCGACGGTCGGTGCCGTCGTAGCCGGCGGTGCAGCCGAGGGGATCGAAAAAGGTCAGCGACAGCCCGAAGTCGGCCGTTCCATCGGCGATCGCGTTGGCGCCGGCGGTTATCGCCGGCGGGGCGGAGATCAGCAGCTCCTGGAGGGCGTCGTGCCGGCCGAGGGCGACCGTGGCGGTGGTCAGCAGGTTGGCGATCAGCACGCCCAGGCTCGGGTCGGTGTCCCGGATCAGCTGGCTGACCTGCACCGACAGCTGCGGCACGGTGCCGATCAGGCTGCGCAGGTCGGCGTCGGAACTCCGGAGCTGGTCGGCGATGAGCTTGGCGTTGGCGCCGAACTGGGTCAGCGCCTGGGCTTCGTCGTTCTGGGTGTGCAGCACCGTCGCCGAGTCCTGGACCAGCTGCGTCAGCTGCGGCATGTGCTCGGTGGCCGCCCCGACGAAGGAATGCGTGCTGTCCAACAGGGTTTGCAGATCCGTGGTCGTGCCGTGGGTGGCCGTGTCCAGCTCGTCGACGAGGGTGTGCAGCGAGTCCTCCGGCACGCTCTGCACCAGGCTGTCGATGGTGGTCAGCAGGGTCTGCGCCGGCAGCGGGATCTTGGTGGCGCTCCGGGGAATCACCGAACCCTGGTGCAGCGTCGGCCCATCCGGCCTCCTCGGCTTGAGGTCCACGTACTGCTCCCCCACCGCCGACCGGTTCGCCACCGTGGCTTCGACGTCCTGGGGGATGTCGTGCTGGTTGAGGTCCAGCGCCACGTCCACGCCGTCATCGGTGAGGTAGACCGTGTGGACGCGGCCGACCGGCACGCCTCGGTACGTCACCTCGGCGTTGGGGAAGATGCCGCCGGCATCGGCCAGCTTCATCGTCACGGTGTAGCCGCCGCTGCCGAACAGGCCCACGTACCGCGCGGCGACGACGGCCACCGCCGCGAGGCCGACCAGCAGGAACGCGGCCACTTTGAGGCGGACTCCCCGGGTCAGCATCAGTGGTCCTTCAGATAGACGTTGAGGTAGTCGCCCTTGATGTCGTCGAGCACCTGGTCGGTGAAGGGGAAAGTCACCAGCACCTGCAACGCCTTCGGCAGGGTGTCGCCGGCCTTGGCCAGCTGTTGCAGCGTCGGTTGCAGCGCCTTCAGATCGGCCACCAGGTCAGCCCGGCTGCGGTTGACCGTGTCCACCGCGGTGGCGGACAGCCGGTCCAGCGCGTCCACCATCTTGGTCAGGCTGTCTTTTTGTTCCGCCAGCACGGTCATACCCGGCGTCAGGCCGTCGATCGCCGCGGTGATCTGGCCCTTCCGGTCGTCCAGGGTCTTGGCCAGCTTGGCCATGCCGTCCAGCGCCTTGACGATGTCGTCCCGGTGACTGTCAACATTCTTGACGACAGTGTCTATTTTGGACAGAAGATCTCGGACGTTGCCCTCGTTGCCGTTCAGGGCGTTGTTCACCTCACGGGTGATCGTCTGGACCTGCGCAACACCACCGCCGTTCAGCACCATCGACAGGGCGCCCAGCACCTCTTCCACCTGGGGGTTCCGGTTCGTCCGGCTGAGCGGGATGCTCGCCCCGTCGTCCAGCTGGGCCGCCCGGGAGTTGGCCGGGGCCGCCAACTCCACGAACTTCTCCCCCAGCAGGCTCGACTGCCTCAGGTAGGCATGGGCGTCGGCCGGCAGCCGCACGTTGCCGTTCACCGTCATCGCCACCAGGGCGCTCCATCCGTCCGGCGCGAGGCTCACCGAGTCCACTCGCCCCACCGGCACGTCGTTCACCTTCACCGCCGCCTGCGGCACCAGATCCAGGACGTCCCCGAACTGCGCCGTCACGTGATACGGCCGGCTTCCCACATCCGCGCCGCCGGGCAGCGCACAGGCCGTGGCGAGGAGAACTGTGGCCAGTACCAGGAACTTTCGCATCAGCCCACCCCCGGCAGCGGCAGGACCGGCAGCTGCCCCGGGGCGAACTCCCGGATGTTCGCCCGCCCCGACAAGGACTTCGTCGCCGGGTCGTAGGCGTTGAGCACATTGCCCACGGCCAGCGGCGCCACCTTCAGCGCCTCGTCCAGCGACACCTTCTCCTTGGCCAGCACCTGACTCACCGCCGCCAGCTTGTCCACATTGGACGCCACGCGACCCCGGTTGTCCTGGATGAACTGCTTGACCTGGGCCAGCGCCCCGGCCAGTTCCTGGAGGGCCGCGCCCAGATCGGCCCGGTCCTGGGCCAGGAACTCCGACACCTCGCCCAGCCGGTCGGTCACGTCGCGGACCTGGTCGTCGCTGGTGGCCAGCGTGGCGGTGAACTTCTGGAGGGTGTCGACGGTGCCGGCGAAGTCGTCCTTCGCCCCCGACAGCGTGCCGGCGGCCGCCCCCAGCTGCTTGATCGTGTCGTTCAGCTTGGCCCCGTTGCCGTCCAGCACCGCGGCCCCGGTCTGCACCAGCTCCGACAACGCCCCGTTGGCATTCGCGCCGCTCGGGCCCAGCGCGGCGGCCAGCTGGTTCAGGCTGCCGTACAGCTGGTCCAGCTCCACTGGCGTGGCCGTGTCGTCCTCCCGGATCGTCGCGTCCGGCGGCAGTTCCGGTCCGCTCGTGTAGGCCGGAGCCAGCTGCACGAACCGGTCCGAGACCAGGCTGGGGGCCATGATCACGGCCTTGACCGCCGCCGGGATCCGCACCCCGGGATCCACCGTGAGCCGCACCCGCACCTGCGTCCCCGCCGGCCGCACCTCGTCCACCATGCCGACGCGAACGCCCAGCACCCGCACGTCCGAGCCCGCGTACACCCCCACCGTCTCAGCGAAGTAGGCCGTGACG
The DNA here is from genome assembly GCF_040682195.1 of Kutzneria sp. NPDC051319. NCBI lineage: Bacteria > Bacillati > Actinomycetota > Actinomycetes > Pseudonocardiales > Pseudonocardiaceae > Kutzneria > Kutzneria sp. NPDC051319. The sequence continues at coordinate 8,910 of NZ_JBFBAM010000087.1, forward strand.
TGCAGCGGCTCAGTGACCCGCAGCGGCCCGAACACCGTGCTGGCGATGACCAGGAGCACGCTCATCAGCTGGTTCATCAATTCCCCTTCGCGCCGGGCGGCACGCAGTCACGGCCCGGTGTGGCCGGCACGAGGCCGCACAGGTAGGAGTCGATCCAGCGCCCGTTGCCGAGGGCGTTGTCCAACAGCCGGTAGTAGGGCCCGAGCAGCGCTAAGCCCTTGTCGAGGTTGGCCTGGTTTCGTTGCAGCACAGCGGTTACCTGGTCGAGCTGGGTCAGCGTGGGGCCGAGCTGGGCGGCGTTGTCGGCGACGAGCCCCTTGAGCTGCTGGCCCAGGGCGACGCTCCCGGTGAGCAGGCCGGCGATGGCCTGGCGGCGCTGTTTGACCTCCTGGAGCAGCAGGGCCCCGTCCCCGATGAGCCGGCGGAACTGCTCGTCCCGGTCGGCCAGTGTCTGCCCAATCTTGTTGGTGCCGGCCAACAACTGCCGCAATTCGGCGTCGCGGGAGGAGATCGTCCGAGACAGGCTGGACAGGCCGTCGACGGTGGCCCTGATCTCGGCGGGGGCGTTGCGGAACGTGTCGGCCAGCACGCTGAAGCTCTGGGCCAGCCGCCCGGTGTCGATCTGCGTGACGGTCGAGGCCAGGTCGTCGAACGCCGCCACCACGTCGTACGGCGCGGCGGTGCGCCGGCGTGGGATGGGCTGGCCGGGGTTCTGGTCGGCGCTTCCCTCGGGGTCCAGCTGAAGATACTTCTGCCCCAGCAGGGTCTTGATCTCGATCGACGCGGTGGTCGCGTCCCCGATCCAGGCACCGCGGACCCGGAAGCCGACCCGCACCTGGTCTCCGTCCAAGGTCACCGCGGTCACCTCTCCCACCTTCACGCCGGCCACGGCCACCTCGTCGGACGGCTTCAGGCCGGCGGCCTCGGTGAAGTAGGCGGTGTAGCCGGTGGTGCCGAACGGCAGCTCGTCGGCGAAGAACACGGCGGCGGTGACCAGCGCGGTGACGGTCACGCCCACGATCGCGACGACAACGGGGTTCAGTTCGAGGAAGCTGCGTTTCATCGGCATCTCCCGGCGGTCACGGGGATTCCCGGCGTTGTGCCGCCGGGTGGGGCGGGCGCGTCGGTGGTGGCGGAGCACAGGTAGAAGTTCAGCCACGAGCCGTAGGACGCGGTGCGGCCGATGGCGTCGAGTTTGGCCGGGAGGTTGGTGAGGAACCGGTCGACCAGTCCGTCGTTGGCGGCCAAGGTGCCGGCGACGCCGCCGAGCTGGCCGATGTCGTCCTTGAGGGGCTGGCGACCCTGGGCCAGCAGCGCGGTGGTGGCGTCGGCGAGACCGGACAGCCCGCCGATGGCGTCGCCGAGGGAGCCCCGGTCGGCGGCGAGGCCGCTGACCAGCTGCTGGGTGGTGGTGACGAGGGTGGACAGCTGGTCGTCATGGGCGTTGACCTGGGTCAGCACGGAGTTGAGGTGGCCGATGACCTCGCCGATGACCTGGTCCCGCCGGGCCAGGGTGGAGGTGAGCGAAGCGGTGTGGGCCAGCAGATCGTCGACGGTGCCGCCCTCCCCCTGGAGCACCTGCACGATCTCGCCGGCCATCTGGTTGACGTCGCCGGGCGACAGGGCCCGCAGCAGCGGCTTGAAACCGTTGAGCAGGGCGGTCAGGTCCAGGGCCGGCGCGGTTCGGGCGAGGGGAATCCGGCCGCCGGCCGGCAGCACCTGGTTGGGGTCGCCGGCGCCCTGACCGAGGGAGACGTACCGCTGGCCGACCAGGTTCCGGTACTTGATCGCGGCGGTGACAGAAGCAGGCAAGGGGTGATCTCGTTGCACGGAGAACTCGACCTCCGCCACCCGCCTTTCGGCGACGGAGATCCCCTCCACCTGCCCCACCTTCACTCCCGCGATCCTCACGTCATCGCCCACCGCCAGCGCGACGGCATTACTGAACTGTGCGGTGTAGTTCACCGTGTCTCCGCCACCCGGCCCGGCAATGGCGACCGCCAAGGCGCCCGTGGCCAGCGCAGTCACCAGCACAAAGACCAACCCCTTGACCAGCGCCGCCCTCACCCCCACCACCCCCGCGAGTCACGCTGTCCGGCACACCGAAATACGGTTTCGAGCAGAGTGGTCACCCGACCGTCACCTCCGTGCCCCGGTAGAGCGGCCCGACGAGCACGCTGCCCCAACTCGGCACGTCCTTGCCCAGCAACGTCCCGATGAAGGTGTTCTCCTGCACGGAGTTCGGCGCGGCCGTCACGGGATAGCAGGACGGGCCGCCCTTGTCGTTGTAGACGGGGGCATCGCGGCCCGGCACGTACTTTCCCTTGGGCGGCTGGACATTCACGGTGACATGCAGGCCCGGCTCGTTGGTGCCCTGACCCAGCACCTTGTCCATCTCCGGCGCGAAGGCCGTGAGCGCCCGCAGCAGGCACGGATACTCGGGCGAGTACTGGGCCAGCAGGTTCAGCGTCGGCACGCTGGCCTGTGACAGGCGGATGATGTTGTTTCCGTTGCGCCGCAGGAAGGTTTCCAGGTCCTGGGCCCCGGTGGTGAGGTTCTGAAACAGGTCGGCCAGGTTGGCCCGCTGGTCGGCGATGGTGCGGCTGGTGGTGGTGAGATCCGACAGCGCCTGCACGACGTCGGGCGCGATGCGGCTGTAGTTGTCGGTCACCTGAGCCAGTTCCCGAAGGCCCGCGGTGAACTCGTCGAGGTGCGGGGTGAACTCGTCGACGTCGCTGCCGAGCCAGGCCAGGGTCTGGCCGAGCGCCGCGCCGCGCCCGGCCAGCGCCCCCGCCAGGGTGCTGAGGATCGACGACAGCTTCTGTGGCTGCACCGCCTGCAACACGGGCATCAGGTCGCCGATCACCTGCTCCACCTCCACGGCCGACGCCGACCGGTCCTGGGTGATCACATCGCCGTCGGCCAGCGCGGGACCGGGCCGGCCGGCGACAAGGTCCACGTACCGCTCGCCGAACAGCGTCTTCGGCAGCAGGCGGGCGGTGACGTCACGGGGGATCCGGGGCAGGAGATCCGGCCGCAGCGCGAGATCGACCTCCGCGCCGCTGCCATTGGTGTGCACGTCTCGGACCTCGCCGACGACCACGCCCCGGAGCTTCACCTCGGCGTCGAGATGCAACTGGCTGCCGACGTGATCGGTCCGCAGCGTCACCAGCGCCACCGACGTGAAGTCCTTGCGGTACACGGCAACCGACAGTGCCACGATCAGGGCCATGATCGTCAGGTAGACCGCGCCGAGCAGCTTGTTCATCCCGCCACCTTCACGGTGGTCGTGGCGCCCCAGATGGCCAGGCTGAGGAAGAAGTCCAGCATGCTCACGGCGACGATGGTCGTGCGCACCGCTTTCCCGACGGCGATGCCGACGCCGGCCGGGCCGCCGGTCGCGCGGTAGCCGAAGTAGCAGTGCACCAGCATCACGACCACGCTGAACACCAGCACCTTGCCGAACGAGTAGAGAACATCGTCGGGCGGCAGGAACAAAGCGAAGTAGTGGTCATAGGTGCCGGCCGACTGGCCGTAGAACACCACGGTGATCTCTCGTGACGCCAGGTACGAGCACAGCAACCCGATGGCGTACAAGGGAACCACGGCAACGAAGCCGGCGACCACCCTGGTGCTGACCAGATACGGCAGGCTCCGCACCGCGATCACCTCCAGCGCGTCCACCTCCTCGGCGATCCGCATCGCCCCCAGCTGGGCTGTGAAGCCGGAGCCGACCGTCGCCGACAACGCCAGCCCGGCCACCAGCGGCGCTATCTCCCGGGTGTTGAAGTAGGCCGACATGAAGCCGGAGAACGCCGCCACACCGATCTGGTTCAGCGCCGAATACCCTTGCAGGCCAACCACAACGCCGGTGAACACAGTCATACCGACCATGACGCCCACGGTGCCGCCGATCACCGCCAGCGCGCCGGAGCCGAAGCCCACCTCGGCCAGCAGGCGGACGACCTCCTTGGAGTACCGGCGAACAGCGAACGGGATGGCCGCCAGCGCGCGGAGGAAGAACAGGAGCTGATCGCCGAGCGCCTCCATCAGATCACCGCCGCCGCGACCGGAAGGACCGACGGCGGCCGAACGCCCACCCTGTTCATCACATTCCCTTCGCCGGCACGATCCGCAGGTACACCGCGGTGATCACGGCATTGACCAGGAACAGCAGCAGGAACGTGATGACCACCGACTGGTTCACCGAGTCGCCGACGCCCTTCGGGCCGCCGCGCGGGTGCAGGCCCCGGTAGGAGGCGACCACGCCGGCCAGGAAGCCGAAGATCATCGCCTTCAGCTCGCTCACCCAGAGGTCCGGCAGCTGAGCCAGCGCCGCGAAGCTCGCCACGTACGCGCCCGGGGTTCCGCCCTGCATCACCACGTTGAAGAAGTAGCCGCCGGCCACCCCGACCACGCTCACCATTCCGTTCAACAGCACCGCAACCGACGTGGCCGCCAGCACCCGCGGCACCACCAGCCGGTGCACGGGCGAGACCCCCAGCACCTCCATGGCGTCGATCTCCTCGCGGATCGTTCGCGATCCCAGGTCCGCGCAGATGGCCGAGCCGCCCGCCCCGGCGATGATCAGCGTGGTGACGATCGGGCTGGCCTGCTGCACGACCGCGAGCACGCTGGCCGCCCCGTCGAACGACTCCGCGCCGATCTGCGAGGTCAGCGAGCCCAGCTCCAGCCCGATCACCGCGCCGAACGGGATCGACACCAGCATCGAGGGCAGGATGGAAACGCTGGCCACGAACCAGAACTGCCCGACCAGCTCGCGGTACTGGAAGGGACGCCGCAGCAGCTGACGCAGAACCTCCAGGCCCAGCGCGAACATCTGCCCCACGGCGGTCATCTGGGCACGCTCCCGACCGCCAGCATCGCCCGCACCCGTTCCTGACGACGGCGTACCGCCTGGCGCACCGGCAATCCCGGGCTCGGCTCCAGTTGCGGGACGATCTCCGGCAGCGTCCGGGTCCACGTTCCCTCGGCGGCGGCGAGCACCGCGTCCTTCTCCTCGCTCATGCCGATCGGGCCGTGGCGGTGGCCGCCGAGAAACTGGGCGACGACGGGTTCCTCGCTGGTCAGCAGGATCTCGCGGGGCCCGAAGCCGACCAGGCGGCGGCGGTAGAGCATGCCGAGGTTGTCGGGCACGGTCCTGGCCACGCTGATGTTGTGGGTGACGATGAGGATCGTGGCATCGATCTGCGCGTTCAGGTCGACCAGCAGCTGGCTGAGGTAGGCGGTGCGGACCGGGTCGAGTCCGGAGTCGGGTTCGTCGCACAGGATGATCTCCGGGTCGAGTACCAGGGCCCGGGCCAGGCCGGCGCGTTTGCGCATGCCACCGGAGATCTCGCCGGGCAGCTTGTGCTCGGCCCCGGCCAGGCCGACGAGCTCCATCTTGTCGTGGACCACCCGCCGGATCTCGGCTTCGGTGCGGCGGGTGTGCTCCCGCAGCGGGAAAGCGATGTTGTCGTACACGGTCATCGAGCCGAACAGCGCCCCGTCCTGGAACAGCACACCGAACAGCTTGCGCAGCTGGTAGCGCTCGGATTCGGTGCAGCGGCACAGATCCACGCCGTTGACCAGGATCCGCCCGTGCTCCGGCCGCAGCAGGCCGACCAGACACTTGAGGAACACGGACTTCCCGGTGCCCGACGGTCCCAACAGGACACTGAGCTCGCCGGCCGGCAGGGTCAGCGACACGTCCTGCCAGATGGTCTGGCGGCCGAAGGACTTCGACAGCCCCTGCACGTCGATCTGCACGCCCATCAGCGCTCCTCGCAGGTCGCGGCGCCGCCGCAGAGGAACGTCAGCACCGTGCGCAACGTGTTGCCGGGGCCGGAGACAAGGCCGGTGAACAGCGGATCGAGGTTCTCAGTGACGCCGCAGTGGTGGAACGGCGGGATCGCGAATGCGCCGGAGACCGTGCCGGTGGACAGCGGGCTGGTGAACGGCCCGCTCTGCACGATCGCCACCTCGTCGGTGCGGCAGTCGGGGCCTACGTCCAGCGGCACCCCGTGCACCTTGGTGTTGCTCAGCGCGAAGGTCAGGCGGGTGGTCGCGGTCAGGGTTCCGTTCAGCAGCACGGATTGCACCGGGGCGGTGGAGGTCACGGTGATCGTCGCCGTTGCCGGCATGAAGCCGAAGGCGACGAAGTAGCTGTCGGCCGGCGGCAGCGCCAGATTCCCGGTGATCTCCACCCGCAGCGGGTTGCTGCCCGGCACGATCACGAACTGCCCGTCCAGCCGCCCCGGCCCTACGACCAGGTCCGAACCGAGCTTGGCCACCCGGGTCGTGGTGTCCACCCGATAGTGCACCGGCATCGGCGGATTGTCGGTGGCCGGAGCCGGAGCCCCACCGGCCGAGGGGCCCGTGCCAAGTGCGCAGCCGATCAGGAAGGCCAGCGCCAACCACCGCTTAACCATGAATTTCCCATCGACGAGAAATCAACTGCCGCCGGACGCTACTCACGGGTAGGCAGCCCGACAAGGAATTCCCCGCCGGCCCCGAGAAATTGTCAAGCCGGCACAAATTCCACGTCGTGGCCACTACGAACTCAACAGCCGGTGGCCTTGTCGAAGGCCCGGTCGAGGGCGGTGTTCTGGCGCAGGGCGACCTTGGGGTCGCCGGCGTCGGCCAGTCCGGCCATGCCGGCGTTGACGTCGGCGACGGCCTGCTGGAGGGAGCCCGCGTCGCCGGGCCGGACCTGTCCCAGGCGGGATCTAGCCTGGCGCAACGACTCCTGCGCGGCATCGAGGGTGGCCAGGGCGCGCGCGACGGTCGGCCCGGCGTCGGGGACGGGCGGCGGACCGGCGGACCGAATCGCCGCGGCCTCCTTGGTGAGGGCGCCGGCGAGCGTGTCGACGAAGGCCCCGAGGTCGGCGGCGGTCTCCTGCGGGGCCACGGTGATCTGCGGCGTGGCGGCGCAAACCTTTGCCGCCCAGGCGATCGCGGGGGCGTCCGGGTCGGGGGCCGGCGGTGGGGCGGCGCAGGCGGCGATCAGGAACAGGCTGAGCAGCGGCGCGACGCGAATCATCCACGCAGGGTCATCCCGGCCCGCGGCGCCAGACAAGGCACACCGCGAAATTTGTCACCGGCACACAGTTTCTAACCGATAGCGGTGAGAAGTCCGTTGCGGGAGCCTACGATCAACGCGCCGTCGGCCGAGAGCGCCGGATAGGAGTCGACGGGCTCGCCGACGTTCACGTCGAACAGGGTGCCGCCGTCCGGGGCCAGCCCGTAGACGTGCCCGGTCTGGGTGGCGTAGTACAGGCGATAGGCCCGGTCCAGGACGGTGGAACTCCAGATCTCCGCGCCGTTGAGCCGATACGACTTGACCACGGAGCCGGTGCGGACGTCGAAGGCGGTGACCTTGCCGCCATGATCGCCGACGTAGGCCAGGCCGGTGGTGGTGACGACCGGCGAGGAGTAGGTGATGAACCGGGGCGCGCTCCAGGCCTGGGAGCCGTCGGGATGATAGGCCCACTCGTGGGAACCGTTGGTGCCCAACAACACCGTGCCGTCCGGAGCGAGCCCGGCGGAGACCTCGGTGATGTCGTCGTGCGGATCGCGGTGCCACACCACCGCACCGTTGGCGTCGACGGCGGTGACGCCAGAGTCGGCGGTGGTGTAGACCCGCGATCCATCGGTGACGACGGAACCATAGGAGGTGCCGCCGACACTGACCGTCCACACCAGACTGTGCGAACGGGCGTCGAGGGCGCTCACGTGACCGGAGAGGTCGCCGACGTAGATCCGGTTGCCGTCGACCGAGGCCGGTGAGGTCGGGGTGCCGGGCAGCGCGGCCGACCACAGCAGCGCGCCGGACGGCGACAGAAGCAGCAGCCGTGGCCCCGGAACAGACCACGCGATGTCGCCGCTGGGCAGCACCAGCGGCGACACGGAGAGGTCCCCGCCGCCGGTGTAGTGCGAGTCGTACGTCCACCGGTCCTCGCCGCTGACGGGGTCGATGGCGTGCAGGATCCCGGCCGTGGACGAGGCGTAGACGACACCGCCGGGCCCGATCACCGGGCCGGGCGTGACGGCCCCTTCCAGCTGTCGCTGCCACCGCACGACGCCGCGCACAGGTCCGTCCGATGTGGACGAACCGCTGTGGCGGGCGTCGTGCAGCGCAGAGGGCCAGGGAGCCCATGTGGCGGCGCCCGGCGACTGCGAGGGGAGGGCAGTCGCCATCGGTGCGGCGCAGCCGCCGACGAGCAGCAAAGCCATGGCCAGCAGCAACTTCCGCACCACACCACCGTAGCCGCACGGAGGCCCGGAAAACCCTTACGGAAGCACTACGAGAAGTGCGTGGCCGGCCGCTCCAGCTCGACACCGTCCACGAAGATGTCGACCTTCTCGTTGTAGAAGGCGACCATGCCGGCGATGGGCAGCAGCTGCCGGGTCGGGAAGTCGTAGCACCAGGCCAGATCCGGGTGCACCCCGGAGCCGGTCCGCACCGACCAGTACCCGGTGGTCCGCCCCTTGTACGGGCAGGCGGTCTCGGTCGACGACGGCACCAGGTGGGCGAAGTCCACCTCGGTGCGGTTGAGGTAGTAGCGGGTGGGCAGCCCCGTCTCGAAGACCATCACCGGCGACGAGGATTCGGCCAGCACCACGCCGTCCAGCTCGACCCGGACGGTGCGGGTGGACCGCAGCGCGTCGACCCGGGTGTACGGGTTGCGGGGGTGGACGAAGATCTCCTCGTCCTCCTCGAACCAGGAATCCAAGGCGTCCCAGTCGAACTTGACCAGGCCGTCGGAGAACACGTGGGCGGCGCCGGGCTTTCCGGGCAGCCCGTGCCGGCGGGCCACCCCGTGCCGCAGGTGCTGCTCGCGGTCCTCGTCCACGAGCAGCGCGGCGTCGATGTCGGCCAGCGGGATGTAGTACTGGGGATAGAACGGCCATTCCCAGACGTAACGGGCGTTGGTGGTGTCGAAGACCGTCCGGCCGCCGAGGACGGCCCGCACCCGTCGCGGCACGGGCTCGCTGTGGCCGGCCTGCACCGGCGCCGAGGGGTAGTCGTGCGTCACGACAGGAGCCTAGGTTCTTGTCACGGCGTGAGCAATTCCGCACCGGGCAAATCTGTCAGCGGGCCGCAACTTTCACAGCCGTTCTTGCCGACCAGGAACGCCCTCATTAGCTTCGGGCAAACGCGTTCTCCAATCGCGTGTGAACACACGAAAGAAGGACGGCTGTGAATCATCGAACATTGGGGGTGGCCACGGCGGCCGCGCTCGTGCTGACGGGCCTTGCCGTCGGCGCGGGCGTGTCGTCGGCCGCATCCACCCCGGTGGACAAGACGCTGGCGTTCACGTGTCCCTTCCCGCTGATCGGCAACCAGACGCTCAACGTCCGGATCCAGGCGAGCATGGCCGCGCCGGCCACGGTCGGCGGCGATCTCGTGACGACGGATTTCTCGGCCACGGCAACGGTTCCGCCCACCGCCACGCAGGGGCTGGCGTTGGTCGGGGCCAAGACGATCGAGGGCTCCGCGCAGGCCGGCGTGACGCTGAACGAGGCCGGCACGCCGCTGGACATCACCATTCCCGGCCTGGTGATCCCGTCGACGCCGGTGCCGGACTCCGGCGCCTTCGACACGGTGGCCTCCGGCCCGGTGCCGACGGCGACGATCACCAAGGCCGGCACCACGACCGTGACGGTCGGCGGTTTCTCCACCACGCTCACGCCGAAGAAGGCCGACGGCACACCGACCGGCCTCGGCACCTTCACCTCGGACTGCACGCTCAACCCGGGCCAGGACGCGCAGCTGATCAGCTTCCAGGTCGCTGACGGCCCGCCGCCGACCACGACAACCACTCCGCCCCCGACGACGACCACAACCACAACTCCCCCGCCCACAACAACAACCACGACGACCACAACGACGAAGCCGACGACCACGACCACCGCGGCCCCCGGCACCATCACCTACAGCTACGCGATCAAGGGCAGCTCGGAGATCAAGCGCCTGCACAGCACGGTGCCGATCCGCGGCGGCATCACCGCCAAACTCGACCTGGGCACGAGTAAGTACACCGCCGATCTGGCCCTGGACCCGACCAGCGCCCGGTTCGCCATGTTCGGCTTCATCCCGGTCACCACCAAGATCGCCTTTCAGCCCCAGGGTCCGACCACCGGCGCGGTGGCCAACGGCGCCTTGGACGCGACCTCGAAGCTGACCGTGAAGATGCCGCAGATCAGCGTGTTCGGCCTGCCCATCAGCCGGTCCGCGGCCTGCGGCACCAGCCGGCCGTCGGTGGTCGAGATGACCTCCGGCCCCGGCTTCGACGTGCTCAAGGGCGGCACCCTGGGCGGCGACTACGCCCTCGCCCCGCTCACCGGCTGCGGCCCGTTCACCCCGTTCATCAGCGCACTGGCCACCGGCCCCGGCAACACTATCGATCTCACCCTGAAAGCGAGTTGAGCACGAGGGAGGGCCGCCGTCGGGCGGCCTTCCCTGTCAGCCCCCTATAAATTCCCGCCGAAATATGCTCCATCCGTGACAAGAATTCAGAATCTTTTTGACACGCGACCGTATCGTCGAGGCCATGACGGCTGTCCGCACTGACGCGAACCAGCTGTGGGCCCGGCTGCCCAGCCATCTCGGGGCCCGCTTCCGACCCTATGCCGGCCGACTGGCCCGCGAGGTCGTGCACGAGATCCAGCGGTCCGTGCCGGCCTATGCCCGGCCGCTGCGCGGCAAATTCGGCCAGGTGCTGGTGGGCGGGGTGGAGCGGGCGATCGTGCACTGCTTCGACAGCGTCGGCAATCCCCAGGTGTCGTCCCAGGAGTGGACGGCCTGGTTCCGTTACGTCGGCCGGGTGGAGTTCACCGAGGGCCGCACCACCGAGTCGATGCAGACGGCGGTCCGGGTCGGGGCCCGCGCCGCCTGGCGCAACCTGTCCAAGGCCGGCCGCGAGCTCGGCATCCCGCCGGAGGTGCTGCTGCTCACCGCGGAGGCGATCTTCGCCTACGTCGACGAGCTGTGCCGAGTGGCCGTCGAGGGCTACGCGGACGCGCAGCGGCGGGCCGAGGCCGGCGGCGGGCGCCAGCGGGCGGAGTTGCTGCGACTGATCCTCGCCGACCCGCCGAGCCCTACGGAATCGATTGAGGCGCAGGCGATGGCCGCCGACTGGCCGCTACCGGCCCAGGCCGCCATGATCGCCTTGGCCGAGGACACGCCCGCGCCCCACGCCCCGGACTGCCTGACCGATGGCGGCTGCGTCCTCGCCGCCGATCCCGACCGGGCCGTCCGGCTGCTGGGCCGCAGCCTGGCCCGCCCGCTGGCGCTGGCGGTGGGCCCGACCGTGCCGCTGAGCCAGGCCCGGCAGTCGCTGAAGCTGGCGCGACGGGCCGTGGCGCTGGCGAAACGGGGCGTCATCGACGGCCCGATCGTCCGCTGTGACGACCACCTGCTCACGCTGCTGTGCCACGCCGACGAGTTCCTGCTCGACGAGCTCGGCCGCCGCAGCCTCGCCCCGTTCGACGACCTCACGGCCAAGCAGCGCGAGCGGCTGAAGGCCACGCTGCTGGCCTGGCTGGACACGCGCGGCGGCGTCAACGACATCGCCGCACGGCTCAGCGTGCACCCGCAGACCGTCCGCTACCGCATGCACCAGATCGACCAGCTCGTCGGCGACCGCATCCACGACCCGGTCCGCCGGCTGGAACTGGAGATCGCGCTGCGGCATCGTTGACCGGGTGTACGACCGCGACCACGCCAGCAAGGCCCTGGGCATCGTCATCCGACAGGACGAGCCCGGCGCCGCCACCGCGACCATGACCGTCACCGAGCAGATGCTCAACGGCCACGACATCGCCCATGGCGGTTACGTGTTCCTGCTCGCCGACACCGCGTTCGCCTATGCCTGCAACAGCTACGGGCCCGTCACCGTCGCCCAGTCGGGTCAGGTGACCTTCCTGCGGCCGGCCGTGCTGGGGGACGAACTCGTCGCAAGGGCGACCGAACGCGATCGTTTTGGCCGAAACGGCATCTACGACGTGACGGTCAGCCGAGCGGACGGCGTCGTCATCGCGGAGTTTCGCGGGCAGAGCCGACAGACTGGGAGCTGAGCGTCCACCCGCGCAGCGCCTTCTCCAGCGCCACGACCGAGTCCTCGCTGTCCATGGCCGACGCGGTGTGGAAACCCCCGGCCACCAGCCGGGTGCGCAGTTCGCGGTCCAGCATCAGCGCGACCAGCGACTCCGCCATCGCGTTGGCGTCGTCCGGCTCGACCAGCAGGCTGTCCCGGTCGTGCTCGGCGAAGTCGGACAGGGCGCCGCCGCGGACGCCGACCACCGCCGAGCCGCACGCCATCGCCCGGGCCGCGCTGGCCGCGGTTCCCAGGTGGACGGCGTCGCGCTGGTACACCTGGCGCACCAGCTCGTAGGTGGGCAGCGACCTCAGATAGCGGATCCAGCTGGGGAGCTGCTCCGGGCGGCGACCGGAGCCGAAGGCGGTGACCTCCATCGTGGGCAACAAGGCCCGGGTCCGTTCCAACGCCTCCAGCGCGGTCGCCGCCCCGGAGTCCGGTTCGACCAGCACACTCACCCGGTGCCCGCGCGGTAGCGCCGGATGTGGCGGCCGGAAGACCGCGAGGTTGAGCCCCTGCGACACGACTGTCACGGCGGAGCTGGGCACACCGAGTCCATTCAGGACGCCGGCGAGGCGCTCCGACGTGGCGATCTTGGGCACGGCCAGTCGTAGTTCAGGGTCCGCCCCCCACTGCTCACGGGACTGAACCAGCTGCCCTGCCCGACCGTGGCGGTCGGACAACTCGGGCAGCAGCTTCGACGTGCTGGCATCGGTCGCCAGCACGACATCCCCGTCGGGCACGGCGTCCGGGGACAGCCGTGCGGTCGTCACGACCCGCACCGAGGACGGCCCGCGTCCCCTGCGCGACCAGCCGGGCACCCGCAGCCCGAGCCTGTCCCGCAGCCGGACCACGCTGATCTCGTGGCCACGGGCCGCCAACTCGTCGGCATATCCCTGGATCACCTGCGCACCGACAACCGGTGTCGGACACACGAAGGTGACGCGCATACCGGCACTCCACTCCACTAGAGCCGTCAGATGCCCCGCACATCGAGCCCGGGGCCCCGACGTTACGACCCCGTGGGGCCGCACCCGGTTCAACTACGGCGCCCCCTCCCGGGTTATGCCGCCGTTCAGCCCAATCCGCGACCACACCGCCGGAGCTGTTGTCACTGCCGGTAATTGACACGAGGGTCGCTACGGCAAACGCAGCAACGTCGATGCGCTTAACAGCTCAGCCGTTCCCTCGGGCGAGTGATTGTCGGGGATGTGTTGCCAGCAAAGCGAAAGAGCCGCTGTAACGAGGCAGCCGCGAAACCCGAGAAGGATCGTGGACGTCCACCTCTTTCTCCTGATCCATCACAGTTGACGTAGCGCCCTCGCCGGCGCGAGGTCGTCGCAGTCGGTCCTGCACAAGGGAATGTGTATGAGAGGGCAACCGAGGGGGACCCCCAGCATGGCACTGCTGCCGCCCGAACACTCGCACCTGTTGGCCGTCACGACCACCCGGTTCCACGGCCGGCACCGGCACCACCGGTCGCCACTGACCGTGTGGGAGAGCCGGTACCGCACCGCTGTGATCATGTCCGACGTGCTGGCCACCGCGGCCGCCACGCTCCTGGCCACCGTCCTGATCGGACGGGAACTGCCGGACTACCTCGGCCAGCTGCCGCGGCTGGTCAGCGTCGCCGCTCTACTCATAGTGGTTGCCGCACTGCCCGCGAACCGGGCCTGGGATCCCAAGATCCTGGGCCAGGGCGCCGAGGAGTTCCGAAGACTCGGCAAGGCGCTCGTCGCCACCGCAGTGACACTGTCGGTGGCCGGCGTCGCCTTCGAGCTGACGCACCTGCGGTTATGGGTGTTCTTCGTGGTTCCGGCGGTCGGGGCAATCGCTTTCCCCGGCCGCTATCTGCTGCGTAGGCTGCTGCACAGCAGACGGGGCAAGGGTGAGTGCCTGCTGCCGGTGATGGCGGCCGGAAGTGTGGAGTGGGCGGCCGATCTGATCGCCCGCACGCGCAAGGAGCCGCACAACGGCTGGCGGGTCGAGGCCGTGTGCACGCCGGACGGCTACGGCCTGGACGGCACGCAGGAGATCGCCGGCGTGCCGGTGGTCGGCGCGCTCGGGGACCTGACCGAACGGGCACAACCGGGTGGCTATCGGGTCGTCGCCGTGGCCGCGGATCCCTATTGGACGCCGCGCCAGCTGCAGCGGCTGGCCTGGGAGCTGGAGGACACCGAGTCCGAGCTCGTGGTCGCGCCGGTGCTGATGGAGCTGGCCGGGCCGCGGCTGCACGTGTCCGGCGTGGTCGGCATGCCGCTGCTGCGGGTGCAGGCGCCCACTTTCGGCCGGGCCAAGCGGGTGATCAAGAGCATCGTCGACCGGGTCGGCGCGCTGGTGCTGCTGACCATGCTGGCCCCGGTGCTGCTGGCCATCGCCGTGCTCGTCAAGATCGACGACGGCGGCCCGGTGCTGTTCCGGCAGAAGCGGATCGGCCACAGCGGAAAACCGTTCACCATGTGGAAGTTCCGCACGATGGTGGTCAATGCCGACGCGTTGCTGGACGAGCTGCGGGCCAGCAACCAGGGCGCGGGGCCGCTGTTCAAGATGCGCCAGGACCCTCGGATCACCAGCCCGGGCCGGCTGCTGCGGCGGTACTCGCTCGACGAGCTGCCGCAGCTGATCAACGTGCTCACCGGCGCGATGTCGCTGGTCGGGCCGCGGCCGCCGCTGCCGCACGAGGTCGAGCAGTACGGCTCCGACGCGGGGCGGCGACTGCTGGTCAAGCCGGGCCTGACCGGGCTGTGGCAGATCAGCGGGCGCAGCGACCTGCCGTGGGAGGAGGCGCTGCGACTGGATCTGCGCTACGTGGAGGACTGGTCGCTGGCCCTCGACGCGATCATCCTGTGGAAGACCGTGCGAGCGGTCTTCAGCGGTCAGGGGGCGTACTGAGGTGGGCGGCTGGCTGGGGGTCAGGGCGCTGGTGACCGGGGCGACCGGGTTCATCGGCTCCCATCTGGTGAGCAGGCTCACCGAGCTCGGCGCGGTGGTGCACGCGGTGAGCAGGAAGGTCCGGGCGCACGTGGACGGCGGGCAGACCTGGCATGTCGCGGATCTCTGCGACGCCGACCAGGTCAGCTCGGTGGTCCGCGCCGCGCAACCGGATGTGGTGTTCCACTTGGCCAGCGAGGTCACCGGCGCGCGCGAGGTGCGCATGGTCCGGCCCACGCTGACCAGCAATCTCGACAGCGCGGTGAACCTGCTGACGGCCGTCGCCGACTGGGCGCCGTCCGGACGGCTGGTGCTGGCCGGATCCGTGGAGGAGCCGCGAGCCGAGGACGGCGCCGCGGTGGCGTCCTCCCCGTACGCGGTGGCGAAATGGGCCGTCTCCGGTTACGCGCGGATGTTCCACGAGCTGTGGGACGTGCCCGTGACGACGTTGCGCATCGGCATGGTCTACGGACCCGGGCAGCGGGACGTGCGCAAGCTGATCCCGTACGTGACAACGGCATTGCTGCGCGGGGAGTCGCCGGAGCTGACCAGCGGCACCCGCATGGTGGACTGGGTCTACGTCGACGACGTGGTCGAGGCGTTCCTGGCCGCGGCGGTCTGCGAGCAGGCGCCGGGGCGGGTGTTCGACATCGCCTCGGGCAGCCAGCTGTCGATCAGGGACACCATCGAGTTGCTGGCCAAGATCATCGGCGCGAACCAGCAGCCGCGGTACGGGGCCATCGCGGACCGTCCGCTCGACCACGCGCAGGTGGCCGACATCGAGGACGCGGCGGGTGTGCTCGGCTGGCGCCCGCAGGTGGACCTGGAGACCGGCCTACGCCGTACGGCCGACTATTATTCCGCTGCCCTGTAACGAAAACAGCCGTTACGTCCGATATTCCCCACAACCGGAACGGTTCGCTGGAGGTGGGGACGAGTCATGTCTGTCTCGGTCGTCAATCTGACCGTGCACGGGATCGGTCCGACCGACCGACTGATGGAGCCGGATGAGGACAAGACCTGGGTCAGCGTCGAGCAGTTCGAGCAGGTGCTCGACGCGGCCATGGGCAAGCCCCACGTGCGGCTCACCTTCGACGACGGCAACGTCTCCGACGTCGAGATCGCGTTGCCCCGCCTGGTGGAACGCGGGCTGAAGGCGGACTTCTTCGTGCTGGCCGGGCTCCTGGGTGAGCCCGGCCGGCTCGACCGCTCGGACGTGCGCGAGATCCAGGGCGCCGGCATGCGGATCGGCTCGCACGGCTGGGCCCACCGCGACTGGCGGCGGCTGACCGACGAGCAGGCCGTCGAGGAGATCGCCCACGCCACCCGGGTGCTGACCGAGCTGACCGAAAACCCGATCACCGAGGTGGCGATCCCGTTCGGCTCCTACGACCGACATGTGCTGCGACGCCTGAAGACGGCCGGCGTGCAGCGGGTCTACACGAGCGACGGTGGCGGGGCCGACGCCGATTCGTGGCTGCAGGCCCGCAACAGCCTGCACCACGACATCCAGGCCGCCTGGGCCCACGAGGTGTTGACCGGGAAACCCTCCCTGCCCTTGCGTGTCCGCCGAACGGCCGCACGCGCGGTGAAGCGGATGCGCGGCTGATGCGGTTGCCCCACAACGGTAACGCGTGCTGATCGGCGCACGATGACGTGCACATGAGGGCACGGACCGCGATCGTGGTCGTCACGTACAACAGCGCGCACGTGCTGGGCGACTGCCTACGCTCGTTGGCGGGCGGAGCCGAGGGTGTCGATCTCACCGACGTTGTCGTGGTCGACAACGCCTCCCGCGACGGCACACTGGAGCTGGCCGCGTCGTTCACCGACCTTCCGATGAGGACCGTCCAAATCGGTCGGAACGCCGGTTACGCCGCCGGCATCAACGCCGGCGTCAACGAACTGGACCTGGCCACCTTGGACTCCGTGCTGGTGATCAACCCCGACTGCCGGCTCACCGCCGGCGGGCTGGCGGCGTTGCAGGAGGCACTCACAGTGCCTGGTTGCGGGATTGCCGTGCCGCGGCTGGTCAATCCGGATGGATCCCTGCAACCTTCCTTGCGGCGCATGCCCACTGTGGGTAGAGCGTGGGCGGAAGCGGTGATCGGCGGCACCAGGGCCGGGCGCATCGGCACCCTGGGCGAGCTCGTCACCGATCCCCGTGAGTACGAGCGGCCGGCGCCGGCCGTGTGGGCGACCGGGGCGGCGATGCTCATCTCCGTGAACGCCTTGCTACAGACCGGCCCCTGGGACGAGTCCTTCCTCCTCTACAGCGAGGAGACGGAGTTCGCGCTCCGGGCGGCCGACCGCGGCTGGTCGCTGTGGTATGAGCCGACAGCCGTCATCGAGCACATCGGCGGCGACGCCGACACCAACCCCATGCTCGCCGCGTTGTTGACAGTGAACAGGGTGAAGCTGTTCCGTCGCCGCCGCGGTTTCGTGCCGGGCGTTGCCTACTACTTCGCTGTCGTACTGGGGGAATCCGCACGCGCGCTGGCCGGCCGACCGACCGCCAAGGCCTCGGTCGCCGCGCTGCTGCGACCGTCCCGCCGCATCCAGAGCCTGGCCGGCTGATGCGCTGGCTGACGTTCGACGCGCTGGGGCAGCGTGAACTCGACGCGTGGCACCGGTTGCGGGCCGGCAACCCGGCGCTGGACAGCCCGTACTTCCATCCCGGTTTTGCCGCCGCCGTGCACGAAAGCGGACGCACCGTGCACGTCGCGGTGGACGAGGACGGCTCCGGCGAGATCCGAGCGTTGCTGCCCGGTCACCGTGAGGGATCGACGCTGCGGCCGGTCGGGTGGCCCGGCGCCGACTTCCAGGGGCCGATCGTGCAGGCCGGGGAGTCCTTCTCGCCATTGGGTCTGCTCTCCGGCGGCGTCAGGTCGTTCGAGTTCGACCACCTGGTGGACGGCGTCGGTGAGTTCGAGCCGTGGATCCAGTCGCGGCGGGTGTCGCCGTACGTCGACGTGAGCGGCGGACTGGACGGCTACCTCGCCCGGGCGACGAAGTCGGGGCGGGACAACATGTCCCAGGCCCGGCGGCGGACCGCCAAGGCCGAGCGCGAGCTGGGGCCGGTCAAGTTCCAGGTCGACGTGGTCGACGAGGACCTGTTGCGCCAACTGGTGGAACTCAAGCGCGACCAGTATCGGGCAACCGGCGCAAGGGACTTCTTCGCGGAGCCCGATCGGCTCGACCTCTTGCGCCGCTTGCTCCATACTCGGGGCCGGGACTTCGGCGGCATCCTGTCGACCCTGCACGCGGGCGAGAACTTGATCGCCGCTCACTTCGGCATCCGCGCGGATTCCGTGCTGCACTGGTGGTTTCCGGTGTACGCCCCCGAGCACTCGAAGCTCGCCCCGGGCTGGATGCTGCTGCGCGAGCTCACCATCGCCGCGCCCTCGCTGGGCATCGACCGGATCGATCTGGGCCGCGGCGACGACGAGTACAAGCGCCGGGCCAAGACCGGCGATTCCACCGTGTGTCAAGGAATCGTCACCCGTAGTTCCAGCCGCCTGGCCCTGCGCAAACTGGGCGATGCCGTGGTAGCGGGGGCCAAGAACTCCCCGCTGGCACCGGGATTGCGCCGAGTGGTGCGAGGGTTGCGGAACCTCGGGAGGTAACGGGGTGGCCGCCTCCCCCGATCAAAGGGGCGCGCCCACGTCGAGCGCGATGGAGGCATCCCAAGATGAAGATCAGCGTGTTCGGGCTCGGTTACGTGGGCTGCGTCTCGGCGGCATGTCTTGCCGGACAGGGGCACCGCGTGGTGGGCGTGGACGTCAACCAGGTCAAGGTGGACCTGATCGCCGCGGGCAAGGCCCCGGTGGTGGAGGAGCGGATCGGCGAGCTGACGGCGGAAGTCGTTGCCAGCGGGGCGTTGCGGGCCACCACCGACGTGGCCGTCGCGATCGCGGACTCGGACGTCTCGCTGATCTGCGTGGGCACCCCGTCGGCGCCCAACGGCAGCCTGTCCACGGTCTACCTGGAACGGGTGTGCGAGGAGATCGGCGCGGCCATGGCGGCCAAGACCGGCCGGCACACCGTGGTCCTGCGCAGCACCATGTTGCCGGGCACCTGTCTGGACCTGTTGCTGCCGATACTGGAGAAGTCCTCCGGCCTGACCGCCGGCGTGGACTTCGGCGTCGCGGTGAACCCGGAGTTCCTGCGCGAGGGCACCAGCGTCCGCGACTTCTTCGACCCGCCCAAGACCGTGATCGGCGAGTTCGACACGGCCAGCGGCGACGTGGTGGCCGCCCTGTACGAGGGCCTGCCGGGCGAGGTGTTCCGGGTGCCGGTGCCGGTGGCCGAGATGACCAAGTACGCGGACAACGCCTTCCACGGCTTGAAGATCGCCTTCGCCAACGAGCTCGGCTCGGTGGCCCGCGCGCTGAACGTGGACTCGCACCGCGTGATGGACGTGTTCCTGGCCGACCGCAAGCTCAACGTCAGCCCGGCCTATCTCCGGCCCGGCTTCGCCTTCGGCGGCTCGTGCCTGCCCAAGGACCTGCGCGGCCTGGTGTACGCCGCACGCCGGGCCGACGTGGCGGTGCCGCTGCTGTCGCACGTGCTGCCGTCCAACGAGGAACACCTCAAGCGCGCCTTCGAGTTCATCGCCGCGACCGGGCGAAGACGAATCGGCCTGTTCGGCCTTTCCTTCAAGCCCGGCACCGACGACCTGCGTGAGAGCCCGTTGGTCGAGCTGGCCGAGCGCCTGCTGGGCAAGGGCTACGACCTCCGCATCTACGACGCCAACGTGACGCTGTCACGGCTGATGGGCGCGAACCGCGAGTACATCGAGAGTCGGCTGCCGCATCTCGGCGAGCTGCTCAGCAATTCCGTCACCGAGGTGATGGCGCATTCCGAAGTGTGCGTCATCGGATGCCGGGACGACGCCGTCCTGGAAGCGCTTGCCCCAGAGCAATTCAACGCTGCGGGCGAGCGCGTCATCGTCGACCTCGTCCGCCTTCCCGACGCCGAGCTGCGCCGGGAACGACCTGGATACGTGGGCCTTGGCTGGTAAAGCACTCATCCTGGTGGAGAACCTGTCCGTCCCGTTCGACCGCCGCGTGTGGCAGGAGAGCAAGGCGCTGCGCGACGCCGGCTGGGACGTGCACGTCATCTGTCCACAGGGGACGAAACAGGACCGGGAACCGTACGCCGAGATCGACGGGGTGAAGATCCACCGGTATCCGCTCAAGGCGGCGACCGGCGGCCCCCAGGGCTATCTGTTCGAGTACGGCGCCGCGGTGTGGCACACCTTCCGGCTGGCCCGCAAGATCGGGCCGGTCGACGTGGTGCACGCCTGCAATCCGCCGGACCTGCTGTTCCTGGTGGCGCGCTGGCTCAAGCGCGGCGGCGCGAAGTTCATCTTCGACCAGCACGACCTGGTGCCGGAGCTGTACCTGTCGCGGTTCAACCGCGGCGAGGACTTCCTGTACCGCGGCGTGTGCCGGCTGGAGCGGTCCACGTACCGCGCGGCGGACGTGGTGATCTCCACCAACGAGAGCTACCGGCAGGTGGCCCTCAAGCGGGGCGACATGGACGCGCGCAAGGTCTTCGTGGTCCGCAGCGCGCCGGCGGTGGAGCGTTTCCACGAGGTGCCGCCGGAGGAGGAGCTGAAGAAGGGCAAGCCGCACCTGTTGTGCTACTTGGGTGTGATGGGCCCGCAGGACGGCGTCGACTATGCCTTACGGTCGTTGGCCCGCATGCGCGACGAGCTCGGCCGCACCGACTGGCACGCCGTGTTCATGGGCGGCGGCGACACCTTCGACCAGATGGTGGCCCTGTCGCACGAGCTCGGCCTCGACGATCTGGTCGAGTTCACCGGCCGGGTCAGCGACGCCGACCTGCTGCGCTACCTGTCGGCCGCGGACGTGTGCCTCGCGCCGGACCCGCTCAACCCGCTCAACGACGTCTCCACCATGAACAAGATCATGGAGTACATGGCGATGTCCAAGCCGATCGTGTCCTTCGACCTGGTCGAGGCGCGCGTGTCGGCCGACGAGGCGGCGGTGTACGCCGCGGCCAACGACGAGTCCGAGTTCGCCAAGCTCGTGGTCAAGCTGCTCGACGACCCGGCCGAGCGCAAGCGCATGGGCGAGCTGGGCCGGGCCCGGGTGGCCGGCCCGCTGTCGTGGGAGAACTCCCGCAAGGCCCTGCTGGCGGCGTACGCTGCGGCACTGACCTGAGCTGACCCCCGGCTTGACTGACGCCGCTTCGGTGACCACCGTGGAACCACCATGACCAGTGTTGTCATCCCCGCCCACAACGAGCAGGCGGTGCTCGGGCGCTGCCTGAGCACCCTGCTCGCGGAGGCCGACGAGGAAGAGTTCGACGTTGTCGTCGTGCCGAACGCCTGCACGGACGACACCGCCGCCGTGGCGCGGCAGTACGGAGTGCGGGTGGTGGAGACCCCGTACGGCGGCAAGGCGCACGCCCTGCGCCTCGGCGACGACACGTGCCGGGACTTCCCGCGCGTGTACCTGGACGCCGACATCGAGCTCACCACGCAGTCGCTGCGGGAGCTGGTGTCGGCGCTGGAGCGGCCCGGCGTGCTGGCGTGCGCGCCCGAGCCGCGGTGGGACCTGTCCGGCGCCAGCCGCGTCGCCCGGCGCGTGCACCGGGTACACGATCGGCTGATTGCGCCGAGCCGGGTGCTGGCCGGCGTCGGCGTGTACGTGCTGTCCAAGGACGGACACGCCAAGGCGTTCCCGCTGCCCGATGTCATCTCCGACGACGGCTGGGTGCACCGGTCGTTCACGCCGCTGGAGCGGGTCGTCGTGCCGTCGGCGCACTCCGTGGTCCGGCCGGCGCGGACCGTGGGCGCCCACCTGCGGCGGCGCAAGCGGGTCCGCCAGGGCAACCGGCAGCTGGCCGCGATGGGCCGGCCCGCGCCGGAGGGGCGGCTCAAGCTGACCGCCCTCGGCTCGCTCATCACCCGGCGGTCGGTGTCCCTTGTGGACGCCGCCTGCTATCTCACCGTGCTCGTGATCGACAAGATCCTCGCGCGCCGCAAGGCCGAGGTCGAGTGGTCGCCCGATCTGAGCACCCGTTGACGGGACCTGGTTGCTGATGCGTGTGGAAGAAGCCGGCATCGAAGGTGTGCTGCTGTTCGTGCCCACCCCCCACCGGGACGACCGGGGCCTGTTCACCCGGACCTTCGACCTGGCCATCGGCGAGAAACACTGCGTCGGGGACTTCCTGCAGGACAGCCAGTCCCGCTCGCGCCTGGGCACCATCCGCGGCATGCACGGACGCGGCGGCCGAGGCGAGGCCAAGCTCGTGCGCTGCGCCCGCGGCGCCGTGCACGACGTCCTCGTCGACGCCCGGCCCGGCTCCTCCACGTTCGGGCGAATCGAGTCGTTCCTGCTCGACGACGAGACCTTCGCGACGCTATATGTTCCGCCGGGCCTGCTGCACGGCTTCCAGGCGCTGACCGACCTGGCCGACGTCTGCTACCGGATCGACCGCGAGCACGACCCCGCCGAGGACATCGCCGTCCGCTACGACGACACCGACCTGGCCATCGCCTGGCCGCGCCCGGTGACCGCCGTCAGCGCGCGCGATGCCGGCGCCGGGTCGTGGGCGCAGCTGCTGACCACTTTGGAGAGATCACCATGAGACAAGCCTTACCCATCGCCGTGATCGGGGTGGCGGCGATGGTCCTGACAGCCTGCACCGGGTCGACACCCGTGGCCGACCCGGTGAGCACCACCCCCAGCGACACCACCGTCAGCAGCACCACGGCTGCCTCCAGCACCACCTCGTCGTCCGCCACCTCCTCGTCGACGACGACGTCGAAGCCTTCCACCACTTCCAAGGCCGCTCCCCCGCCCGGTCGCAGCGGCGGCGGTCGTTGCCCGGCCTATCCCACGCCTTCGTGCACCGGTGTTCCCGGTGGCACCAAGCTTTCCGCCGTGACCCTCAATTCCGGCGACGCGTATCGGGTGAGCCAGGACGGCGCCGTGCTCGACGGCATGCACATTCCCGGAAACCTGCTCATCACCGCGCACAACGTCACCGTGCGCAACAGCCAGATCGACGGCTTCGTCACCGACGAGTACGAGAACGTCGACTACTCGTACACCATCGTCGACTCCACCGTCGGCCCCGCCGCCGGCTGCGATTCCCAGCCCGGCGTCGGCGAGGGCAGCTTCTACGCCCGCGGTGTGCTCATCCGCAACCACGGCGACGGTTTCCGCGACTCCGGCAACGACATCGAGATCCACGACTCGTACGTGCATCTCTGTTCCAATCCCGGAGACCATTCCGACGGCATCCAGAGCTACCAGGGCGGGCACAACCTCGTGCTCGACCACAACACCCTCGACCAGCGCGACGCCAAGGACATCACCGCCCCCATCTTCCTCACCGACCTGACCAACACCGTGTCGGTGACCAACAACCTGGTGGCCGGCGGCACGTACTCGATCCAGGTCAAGGGCGCCGGCGGCACGGTGGTCGTGCGGGGCAACCGCATGGTCGACAAGTCCTGGGTCTACGGCCCCGTGGAGTCCGACTGCGGCACCATCCAGTGGTCCGACAACTCCTTGGTCACCATAGACAGCGCCTACAACGTCACCGGCACCGTGGCCCCTCTCCCCTGCCACGGCTGAGAACCCGGCAACCTCCAGGCCCGAAGAGAACGCGAGTCCCGCTCTCGGGCACTCATGAACTCAACACATGCCTGCCCGACAGCGGGACTCGCGGTGGTTCGCGGGCAACTACACGACCTCGGCCACGGCTTCGTGGCGTCGACGGCGGACCAGCACATCCCGCAACCAGGCCCAGCGGTACCGAATCCAGTACAACACCCCGAACTGGTCCTCATGCGGCGCCAACTGCTTGGCCGTCCGCAACAACGAGCCCGAGGCCCCCACCAACACGAACGTCAACCCGGTCACCGTGGCGAATGCGGTCAGGTCGAACGTCGCCGACCCGATCAACGGGGCCACCAAGCTCGCGCAGATGGTCAGCGCGAGATCCCGTGCCCCGGGGTCCTTGCTCAAATACCGGGCCCGCAGCGCGGAGTAGAACGCGCACAGGAAGATCCCGGCAAAGGCCGCCACCCCGACAAAACCGGTTTCCACGGTGGACAGGATGTACTGGTTGTCGAACACCTCGTGCTTGCCGGCATACCAGGTCCCCGGCCCGTGCCCGAACAGCGGATGCAGGCTGATCTGCTTGGCCGCCACGGCCGAGGCATAGGTCCGGTGGGAAATGCTGCTGTCGTTGCCGATGTTGGCGAACAGGTTGTACAGCGCCCCGAGAAGGCTCGGCACGGCCACCTTCATAATGCCGAGGAAAACGAGCCCCACCAACAGGGTGTACCACCGTCGCTTGGCCGGCCAGCCGATGAACAGCACCAGCCCGGCGCCGCACACACCGAGCACGGCCGATCGCGAGATGGAGAACATGAGCCCGGCGGCGATGATGCCGCAACAGATCCACCAGCGCAGCACGGGTTCGCGGCGGCCCTTGGCCTGGAAGGCGAAATGCGAGGCCAGGGGCAGCAACATCGCGCACAACACGCCGAATTCGATGGGATGCCCGGTGGTGCCGGCCACCCGGGCCAGCGCCTCGCGCGTCTCGACGAAGCCGTCGTCGGACGTGAATCGCAGGCCAGGCAACACCATGTACTGGGTGAGGTCCAACTTCAGGATGAACTGACAGCAGCCCACTATCGCAACGCCGGTGCCGCACACGACCGCTGCCTTGAGCACGCGGTCGAGCCGGATGAGGCCCCGCACACCGTCGTTCATCATCAGCGCCACGGCGCAGTTGCCGATCACCAGCACCAGCGCGTGGTCGGAAAGCTTGACCTCGTCCGACGGCAGTGGCCCGTAATTGGCGTACCCGTACGAGAAGAACACGGCTATCGCGTAGACGAAAATGCCGGTGCGAACCGGGGTTCGCCCTTTGGCCATGCCGAGCGTCAATGTGAGCTGCGCGCACGCCCAGCAGATGGCGGCGAACAGCGCGGCCACGTTGCCGGGGGTCAGCGACAGCGGAATTCCCTTGAAAACCGCCCGCGCGGGTATCAGCATCAGCACCGCGACGAAGATGCAGACCAGCGTGGCCCCGTCGGCCATCGTCCGGGTCTTGCTGCCCGGCAGGAAGTCGGTCGACATGTCAGGCGCCGCTCGACGCGGCCACGAGCGACTGCTCATGAGCCGGGGACTTGCGCCGACGCGCCTGGTAGTAGCTTTCGAAGCTGTAGGCGGCGCACAGCGCGGCCACGACACCCATCAGCACGGCGATCGCCGCCGCCCTGGTCTTGTTGCCGCGCTGGGCAACCGGTGTCGTCGGCTGCACGGCGACGTCGAGCGTGATGTACGTCTGCTCCGGCGCGTTCAACGCCTTCTGCCGCCCGGCCAGCTCCTGCTTGACCCGCTCCACGCACCGCTTGGCGATGTCCTGCGCGGCCTGCGGGTTGCGGCTGTCGCCCTCGACGAACACGAACGGGCCGGCGACGATCTGCTCCTGCTGGTTGGTGCTGCCGTTGGTCACCTTGTACGAGGGGTCCCCGGTCGGCGACGCGCCCATCGCGGCGGCCACCTCCGGCGTGTTCAGGGCCTGGATGACGATCGCCGCCGCGTTGTTCAGCCCCTGGTCGAAGTTGAGCAGCGGGTTGGTGACGGTGCCCTTGTCGGTGGGCAGCGCGGGCAGGCTGCCGCCGGCCAGGGGCTGGTCGAGCACCAGCACCGCGGTGGAGGTGTAGGTCACCGGCACCGTCAGGTAGATGCCGACCGCGGCGCCGACCGCGATGAGGAACGCCGGCAGGGCGACGTACCAGCGGCGGAACAGCACGAGCATCGTCTGCCAGAAGTCCATGTCCGGCTACACCGTCTCATGTGGAGAGTCAGGGCCGTCGGTCAGCGTGCCGCGCACGGTCAGCACGGCTTTGTCCTTGGCCCGGGCGATCCGCACGGTCGGTGGGTCGAGCTCACCGGGAGAGCGAGTGAGCTCGGCCACGTTGTCGGGCGCGCGCAGCTTGCGGGACTCGCGCATCCGGTCACGGGCGTACGCGCCGCCGAGGCCCAGCAGGAGCACGAGCAGCAGCGCCACGCCGGTGAGCTGAAGCTTGAGGGTCATCTTGGTGACGGGCGCCGTCGGCGAGATCACGTCAACCATGGCCAGATAGGTGATCGGCGGCGCGTTCAACGCCTTCTGCCGGGCCACCAGCTCCTGGCGCAGCTGGTCCTGAGCCTTCTTCACGACCGCGCTGGCGGCATCGGGCGAGGTGCTCTCGCCCTCCACGTACACGAACGGGCCGTTCTGGCTGCTGCTGAGCAGATCCGGGCTGCTGGTGCCGTCGTTGATCACGATCGAGGTGGCGCTGTGCGGCCCCGCGCCCAGGTCGGCCAGCGCCTGAGGGGTGTTCATGGCCTGGATCAGGATGCCGGTGGTGGTCTTGAGGCCGTCGTTGAAGTTCAGCAGCGGGTTGGTCAGGCCGGTGGGCTTGCTCGGGTCCAGGGACAGCGTGCCGCCGCCGGCCGGGGTGGCCAACACCATGAAGGCTCGCGACACGTAGTGGGTCGGCACCAGGATGAAGGTGACCGCCGCGGCCAGCACGGCCAGCAGAACAACCGGCGGGCCGACGTAGCGACGGCGTAGCAGACCCCACATGGATTTCCAGAATTCCATAGGCCCCTGCCCCGTTCCGTGAGCGCCGGTCACGGCGACCGCCGGCATCCGAACAATCGATGACCTGCAAATTGTTGTTACAGACTGGGCCGTTCGGACCAGTGCACGTTGCTCCGAGGGTTCGGTTACGCGGGCGGGCGCGGGCGCGATGTGAGGGGCATGGACTCAAGCGGCCGCATCCGCCTCGTCGGGCTGGACGGCATCCGGGGACTGGCGGCGCTGTTCGTGGTGCTGCACCACAGCTACCTGATGGCGTTCCCCGGCTTTCCCGAGACGCATGCGCCCGCCTGGACGGGTTTCCTGCTGTACGGGCATTTCGCCGTGGTCGTGTTCATCGTGCTGTCCGGTTTCTCGCTGGCCGTGTCGCCCGCTCGCAACGGGTGGCGCCTGGACAGCAAGGCCAAGTTCGCCCGTCGACGGGCCTGGCGCATCCTGCCGCCGTACTGGCCCGCCCTGGTGTTCAGCCTGATCATCGCCTGGACGCTCGTGCCCCAGCCCGGCGAGGGCGTGCCGACCGGAAAGTCCGTTGTGCTGTACGGGTTCCTGTTGCAGGACGTCTTCGGTTCACCCAGCCCCAACGGCGCGTTCTGGTCCATCGCCGTGGAGGCGCAGCTGTACTTCGTGTTCCCGCTCATGTTGTTGGCCCTGCGTCGGGCCGGCGCCGCCGTGATGCTCGGCGTGACAACAGCAGTTGTCGTGCTCATCGGCGCCCTGGCGCCTCATGTGTCCGTTGTGGACGCTTTGACGCGGTTCACGCCCCAGTTCGCCGCCCTCTTCGCCGCCGGTGTCGTGGCCGCCGGAATCGTCTCCGCCCAGGAGAAGTGGCACCGCGTCCGCTGGCAGTGGTGGGCCTTCGCCGCCGTCGTGCCGGTGATCGCCCTCATCGTGGTCATGGGCCCCGTCTGGACCACCAGCAACTTCCTCTGGGTCGACCTCGCCGCCGGCCCCGCCGTCGCACTCCTGCTGGTCGCCGTCGCCACCCGCCAGCCCAAGCCCCTGGTACGCCTGCTCGACACCGCCCCCATGCGCAGCCTGGGCTCGTTCTCCTACAGCCTCTACCTCACGCACGCGCCCATCGTCGTCGTGGCCTACACCTTCGTCGTCGGCCCTCTCTTCGGCACCGGCCTCGGCGCCTTCGGTGTGATGCTCCTGATCTGCGTCCCGGTGACCGTCGCCTTCGCCCGCGGCTTCGCCGCCCTGTTCGAGATCCCCTTCGTCAAGCACCGCAGCTGGGCCGCTCTGAAGGGCTCCGTTGCCGCGAAGCCCAAGATCGAAGAACCGGTTCCGGCGACGGAATGATCCCCTTCATGCAGGGAAGGACGCCTTACCCTCGTTGAACGCAGGGAAGGACGCCTTACCTGCATGCGGCCATGCAGGTAAGGCGTCC
>NZ_JBFBAM010000088.1:0-36774 GCF_040682195.1 Kutzneria sp. NPDC051319
CTCGCCACCCTCCTGGCTCAGTAGTCCCCGTTATGCAGGGAAGGACGCCTTACCCGCGTTGAACGAGGGTAAGGCGTCCTTCCCTGCATCAAGACTGTCGCTGGGCGCGGGTGGCTAGGCCCTGCACGAATCCCTCGGTGATCCGTTGCAGGGCCCGCCGGTAGAGCCGGCCCATGCCGGGGACCTTGGCACGGAAGGTGGTGTGCCAGTGGATGTCGGTGCCACCGTCGGACGGCGTGAGGTCGATGTCGGCGCGGTAGTCGCGCAGCGCCAGCCCGGACAGCAGGGCGTAGCTGAAGCGGCGGTCGGGCACGATCTCGACGATCTTCTCCCGCATGAGGTAGCGGCCGGTGCGGAAGTTCCGGATGGCGCCGACGCTTTCGCCGCCGTCGGGGCCTTCACGCTCAAGCGCGAAGGTCTCCACGGTGCCCCACTCCGGCCAGGTGGCGCCGTCGCGCAGCAGCGCGTGCACGGCCGCAGGGCTCGCGGCGGTGTGCGCCCGGGCGTCGATCTGCTGGACCATGAACCCACCCCCTCGTGTACCAAGTGGTACATGTACCATCTGGTTCAATGGAACGCAAGGATCCTCGACGCGACCTGCTCGAACGGGCCGTCGACTACCTGTCGGAGCACGGCGTCATCGCGCGCAGCCTGCGGCAGCTGGCCGCCGAGCTGGGCACCAGCCACCGGATGCTGATCTACCACTTCGGCTCCATGGAGGGCCTGCTGGTCGAGGTGGTGCGCGAGGTCGAGGCCCGGCAACGCGCCGTGCTGGCCGACCTCGACCGCACCGGCAGCCCCGCCGACGTGGCGAAGGCCTTCTGGCGACGGTTCACCGACCCGGCGCTGTATCCCAACGAGCGCCTGTTCTTCGAGCTGTACGGCCAGGCGCTGCAAGGCCGCCCCGGCACCGAGGCGCTGCTGCCCGAGGTGGTGACCGCGTGGTTGGGGCCGCTGGTCGCCCTCGGAAAGAGTCACGGCCTTTCCGAGCGGGACGCGCTCGTGAATGCGAGGCTGGGCATGGCCGTCACCCGCGGACTGCTGCTCGACCTGCTCGCCACCGGCGATCTCGACGCCGTGAACGAGGCCATGGACCGGTTCGTGGACACCTACGTGGCCGGGCTGCCGTGACGATGTCTCGGTTTACCCACGCCGCATGGGTAAGTTGACCCATTTTGTGAACAAGGTATGGCGCGGTCCCGAACGGTCACGCCAAGCTGCGAATCATGGGGAGCATTTCCGTCGTTCTCGCCGACGTTCACGATGTGGTGCGCAGCGGCCTGCGCGTCCTGCTGGCGTCCGACACCGACATCCGGGTCGTGGCCGAGGCCGACAACAGCGCCGAGGCCGTGCAGACGGTGCTGCGGCACCGGCCCGACCTCGTGGTCATGGACCTCGACGCCGCCGCCGTCCGCGAGATCCTGCGGGCCCTGCCCGGCGTGCGTGTGCTGGTCTTCACCCTCTCCGACGACGATGACGCCATCTACCAGGCCATCCGTGCCGGCGCCCGCGGCTACCTGCTCAAGTCCGCCCAGCAGGCCGAGATCGTCCGGGCCGTGCGGGGCGTCGCCGCCGGCGAGGCCATCTTCGGCGAGGGCGTCGCGGACCGGGTCACCGAGCTGCTGACCGCCCCGGCCCACCGGGCCGAGGACGCCTTCCCGGAGCTCACCCGCCGCGAGCGGCAGGTCCTCGACCTCATCGCCGACGGCCGTTCCAACTCCGTCATCGCCCGCCAGCTCCACCTGGCCCCCAAGACCGTCAGCAACCACATCTCCGCGATCTTCACCAAGCTCCGCGCCGCCGACCGCGCCGAGGCCATAGCCCGTGCCCGCGACGCCGGCATAGGCACCCGCCACCGCCACCTGACCTCAGTAACCGCCTGACCCATCGTGAGAGCGCTCTCTCAACCCCCGCGAGTCCCGCTCTCCGTCACACCGAAATACGGTTTCAGGCAGACCGCTGCACCCGATTCCCCGAGTCGGCGACGTCGAACACCGTTGCCGTGACGGTGAAGCGGGGGTCGAGCCAAGACCAGAGCTCGGCCAGAAAATCCTTCACATCGCCCGCCGACGTGCGCAGGTGCCGGTGACGGGGCGTGGTGGCGACGGTCTCCCCGTCCGACTCGTACGTGGTCATCAGCGCGACATCGCCGACGGCCAGAGAGCCCAGCTCCACCACGCTGACCCCGGTGGCCACG
Organism: Kutzneria sp. NPDC051319; assembly: GCF_040682195.1. NCBI lineage: Bacteria > Bacillati > Actinomycetota > Actinomycetes > Pseudonocardiales > Pseudonocardiaceae > Kutzneria > Kutzneria sp. NPDC051319. The sequence goes on from NZ_JBFBAM010000088.1 coordinate 2,198, forward strand.
CGAGCGGCCCCGAACCAAGCGGACGAACCGCCGACCACGGCGGTGATCCGCGGGGTGAAGATCGGCGGATCGGGCTCGTGCCGAAGGCCGTCCAGGGCGACGGAAGGCGGCTGCCCGGCCGTCAACCTCGCGTGCACGACCCCGACCTGGGAGCCGTTGCCGAGCACGGTCCACCGGGAATCCGCCCGCACGGCGTCGTAGTGCCGCAACGGATCGTGCGGATCGGCATCGAGCGGGGCGACGGTCAGCGTCGAACCCGACCACGCCAAGCGCCGGGCGCGGGAAGCGAGGCTGCGGCCGGTGAGGGCGTAACCGCCGAGCAGAGCGCCGCCGCGGATCCGGGCCAGGGCGACGACCCGGCCCGGATACGGCGTCAGCGTCACGAACTGAAGGCGGAGTCGAAAGACGCCTCGGGCGGCTCGATGCGGGTCATGGAGCGCACGAAGGCCAGGGCGTCGGGAGCGCCGGTGAGGCGGTCCATGCCGGCGTCCTCCCATTCGACGGAAATGGGGCCTTCGTAGCCGATGCTGTTGAGCATGCGGAAGCAGGCCTCCCACGGCACGTCGCCGTGCCCGGTGGAGACGAAGTCCCAGCCCCGGCGGGGATCGCCCCACGGCAGGTGGGAGCCGAGCCGGCCGTTGCGGCCGTTGAACCGCTTGACCGACTCCTTGCAGTCGACGTGGTAGATGCGGTCCCGGAAGTCGTAGAGGAAACCGACGGGATCGAGGTCCTGCCACACGAAGTGGCTGGGATCGAAGTTCAGGCCGAAGGCGGGGCGGTGCCCGATGGCCTCCAGGGTCCGCACGGTGGTCCAGTAGTCGTAGGCGATCTCGCCGGGATGGACCTCGTGCGCGTACCGGACGCCGACCTCGTCGAAGACGTCGAGGATGGGGTTCCAGCGGTCGGCGAAGTCGGTGTAACCGCGCTCGATCATCGAATCGGGCACGGGCGGGAACATGGCCAGGGTGTGCCAGATGGAGGAGCCGGTAAAGCCGACGACGGTGCTGACGCCGAGCAACGCGGCGGCGCGGGCGGTGTCGGCGATCTCGGCGGCGGCCCGTTGGCGCACACCCTCGGGATCGCCGTCGCCCCACACGCGGGGGTGCAGGATGTTCTGGTGCCGCTCGTCGATGGGGTGGTCGCAGACGGCCTGGCTGGTCAGGTGGCACGACAGCGTCCAACACTGAAGGTTGTGCCGCGCCAGGGTTTCCTTGAACCTCGGGATGTACGAGCCGTCGGACAGCGCGGCCTGCACGTCGAAGTGATCACCCCACGTGCAGACCTCTAGGCCGTCGTAGCCCCAACCGGACGCGAGCCGGCAGACCTCCTCGAACGGAAGATCGGCCCACTGACCGGTGAACAGCGTCACGGGACGAGCCATCACACACCCCTCAGTGAAATGCCCTGTTGCACGGCGTCGAGCACCCGCTGCACCTGAAGTCCCTCCTCGAACGACGGCGAGAGCTCCGCGCCCTCGACGACCCCGGTCACGAAGTCCCGCACCTGGTGGATGAACGTGTGCTCATAGCCGATGATGTGCCCGGGCGGCCACCAGGCGTCCATGTACGGATGCGTGGCCTCGGTGACGAGTATCCGCCGGAAGCCGGCGGTGCGGGCGTCCTCGGCCCCGTCGTAGAACCGCAGCTCGTTCATCGATTCCTGGTCGTACGACAGGGTTCCGAGCGAGCCGCTGACCTCGATCCGCATGGCGTTCTTGCGGCCGGTGGCGAACCGGGTCGCCTCGAACACGCCGATCGCGCCGCCGTCGAAACGGGCCGTGAACAGCGCGGCGTCGTCGACGGTGACGGGTCCGCGGCCGGAGCCGTCCGGTCGGGGCCGCGAGTCGACGAACGTCTCCAGCAGGCCGCCGACGGCGGAAATCCGTTGTCCGGTCAGGAACTGTGCCGCGTCGATGCTGTGAGCGCCGAGATCCCCGAGCGCACCCGAGCCGGCGCTGGTGGCGTCGAGCCGCCAGGTCAGCGGGAAGTCGGGGTCCACCAACCAGTCCTGGAGGTACTGGGCCCGAACCTGGTGCACGGTGCCGATACGCCCGTCGGCGATGAGCTGCCGCGCCAACGCCAGGGCCGGGACGCGGCGATAGTTGAACATCACCATCGATCGGGCGCTCGATGCCTTGGCCGCGGCGGCCATGCGGGACGCCTCCTCGACCGTGTTGGCCAGGGGTTTCTCGCACAGCACGTGCTTGCCGGCTTCTAGCGCGGCGATGGCGATCTCGGCGTGGCTGTCGCCCGGCGTGCAGATGTCGATCACGTCGATGTCCGGCCGGTCGATCACCGCCCGCCAGTCGGTGGCCGAGTCCTGCCACCCGAACTTCGCCGCCGCGGCGGCCACCTTGTCGGCCGAACGGCCGCAGATCACCGCCATTTCGGGGCTGGCGGGCAGGTCGAAGAACCGGCCCGCGGTCCGCCACGCGTGTGAGTGCGCCGCCCCCATGAAGGCGTAGCCGATCATGCCGATCTTCATGCCGTCACCGCCGCCGGTCGCTCGCAGGTGCTGCCGATCGCCACGGACGTGCCGGTCTCGGCTGCCCGCAGCAGGCATTCCATCACGTCGAGCACGTGATACGCCAGATCCCCGCTCGCCCGGTGCGCAGTTCCGTCCACAATGGATCGAGCCATGTCCGACAGGCCGACGCCGCGCCCGGCGTCCGGATATCCAGCCAGCACCGGCAGGTCGACCCAGTCGTCACGGAAGATCTGCACGGTGCCGTCGAAGTTGTTGGGATCCGGCACCGACAGGCTGCCCTCGGTGCCGTACACCTCGATCCGCGGCAGCTGCGCGCCCCAGATGTCGAAGCTCATCATCAACGTCGACAGCTCGCCGCCGACATGCTCCAGCACACCGGTCACATGGGTGGCCACCCGCACCGGGAACGTGGTGCCCACCCGGGGTCCGCTGCCGACCACCCGCGTCGTCCTCGGCGCCGACGACATGCCGACCACCCGCCGCACCGGCCCCAGCAACGTGACCAAGGCCGTCAGGTAGTACGGCCCCATGTCCAGCAGCGGGCCACCGCCGGGCTCGTAGTAGAACTCCGGGGACGGGTGCCAACGCTCATGTCCGGGCGTCGTCATGAACGCCGTGGCCGCCACCGGAACGCCGATATCGCCGGCGTCCACACTGGACCGCGCTGTCTGCACACCGGTTCCCAGCACGGTGTCCGGCGCGCACCCGACGGCAACACCGGCCGTCATCGCCGCCTCCAGCACGGATTTGGCCGCCACAGTGTCGGCCGCCAAAGGCTTCTCGCCGTACACGTGCTTGCCAGCAGCGATGGCGGCGAGGGCGACCTCGCCATGGGCCAAGGGAATCGTCAGGTTCAGCACGATGTCCACATCGGACGCGTCGTACAGCTCCGAAGGCGTGCAAGCCGGCACTTCGGCCTGTGCGGCCAGCGCGGAAGCCTTGGCCGGGTCAATGTCGGCAACCCGCGTCAACACGACATTGTCCAGACGCGGCAACGTCTTCACGTACTGGCCGCTGATGTTGCCGGCGCCGACCAGCCCGACCCTCAACGCGTCGCCCATGTCAGCCCCTCGGTGATCATCCGGTCCACTTCCGGGACGTCGAAGTCGTCCACCTTGTGCCCGATCGTCGTGACAAAAACCCGGCCGGAGCCCCACTTCCGGGTCCACGTGACCGGCAGTGTCGTGCCGTCCTCCACGAAGTCGGTCACGGCCAGCACCTCGATCGCCGGATCGGTGTGCACGTAGTACTGCTCGGTGTGCACCGTGAACGAGGAACCGCCGGTGCGCACCGAATACTCGACGAACTCCGCCGGGTGGTACACGAACTGGCCGCCGGTCATCAGCTGGTACCGCGTCTCGTCCCGGAACGAGTCGACGATTCCCCCGTGCCAGCCGGCAAACCCGGTGCCGGCCCGGACGGCGGCCGTCAGACCCTCCACCTGGGCCGAGGAAATGGACCCCATTGTCCAGCACTGCACGATGAGGTCCGTGCGGGCCAACAGCTCGGCGTCCAGATAGCTGTCCAGGCTGTCCGACACGGTCACCTCGTAGCCGAGGGAACGCAGCTCCCCGACATAGCGGTCGCTCGCCTCCACGGGCACATGCCCGGGCCAGCCACCACGAACCACGAGCGCGGTCTTCATGTGCCCCCAATCGTCGGACGCCACCGGTGCACGGCCGTGAAGCCCAGCAGCTCCCGGCTCAGCTCCAGGGAGAACGGTACGGCGAACCCGTCGAGCGGGCCATCCAGCCGCGTCGCCGGATGGAACCGCCGCATGAGCTCGGCCGTCGGAACCGGCGACGTCGTGTCCGGCGCCGCCACGTTGACCAGGGCATACCCCTCGACCGGCGCCGTCAGCGCGGCGATCACCGCCCGGACCGCGTCCCTGGTGTCGATCCAGCTCCACAGCGACGCCCGGTCCGCGCCGGGGTCCCGCCGCACGTGGTCGAGCTGCCGCTGGAGCCGGTCCCCGCTGCCGATGAACGGGAACCGCAGGCTGATCACCTCGCTGCCCCACCGCCGGCTCACCGTCTCCCCGATGAACTCCCCGACCAGCTTGGACAGCCCGTACACGTCGTCGCCGACGTACGGATGCCCCTCCGTCACGGGTGCGAACAGCGGCGACACCGGCCGCGACGACCAGGCCAGCCCGAGCGCGGAAAGGCTTGACACGTAGACGATCCGCTTGACCCCGGCCCGGCCGGCGGCATCCAGCAGGTGGAACGTGGCGTCCACGTTGTTGCCGAACACCACCGGCTCCGCGGCACTGAGCGGGGACGGCAGGGCGGCGGCGTGGATCACCGCGTCCACCCCGTCCAACAGCGGCTCCACCTGCGCCCGATCCCGCAGGTCGCCGACATTCCGGTCATGGGCCAGGACTTCGTGCGAGCCGGACAGCTGCTGGAGGATCTCCGAGCCGAGCATGCCGCCCGCCCCGGTCACCAGAATCCGCATCAGCCCTTCACCGCGCCCTGCAACCCGTTCACGAAATACCGTTGCAGCAGCACGAAGAGGATGATCACCGGGATGACGATGATCAGCGAGGCGGCCATCAGCACGTTCTCCTGCGGTGAGGTCGACGAATTGAGGTTCTGCAGGGCCAGCGGCAGCGTGTACTGCGCCGCGTTGTTCAGCGAGACCCGGGTGAGCACGTACTCGTTCCAGGTCGGCACGGCCGTGAGCAGCGCGATCGTGATCAGCGCCGGCCGGCCGACCGGCAGGTAGATCGACCAGAAGGTGCGCAGCTCCCCGGCGCCGTCACAGCGGGCCGACTCCTTCAGCTCGGCCGGCACGACCCGGAAGCTGTTGGTGAGCAACATGATGGACAGCGGCGCGGTGCCGTTGATGAACGGCAGGATGATGCCGGGGAAGGTGCCGATGAGCCCCAGCTTCTGCTGCAGGATCACCACCGGCAGCAGCATCGTGATGCCGGGCACGAACAACAGGGCCAGGAACATGCCGTAGAGCACCCGTCGCCCGGGGAATCGCAACACCGCGAAGGCGTAGCCGGCCAGCGAGTAGACCACCAGCACGCCGACCGTCGTCAGCCCGGTGACGATCAAGCTGTTCCCGAAGTAGGTGAAGAAGTGCAACTCGTTCCACGTGCGGGCGAGCGTGGACAGAGTCGGGTCGGACGGGATGAGATGCCCGTCCAACCGGATCTCCGCGGCATCCTTCAACGCGCCGGACACCATGAGCAGGAAGGGGTACAGGCTGAGCACCGCGTAGGCGGTGAGCAGCGCGTACACGATCACTCGGGCCTTCACGCGCGGCTCCGCAGCAGCCGCAGGTTCAGCGCCGCCAGCAGCAGCGCGACCACGAACAAGATCCAGCCGAGCGCGCTGGACAGGCCCAGGGTCGGCTTGAAGCCGCTGACGAAGGCCAGGTTGTACGACTCCAGCCCGAGCACCAGCGTGTGCCCGCCGGGCCCGCCGTTGGTCATCAGCAGGAACGTCTGGAAGTCCTGCAACGCGAAGCGCAGATTGAGCATGACCACCGCGCCGGTGATGGGCAGCAGCAGCGGCCAGATGATCGAGGTCATGGCCCGTAGGCCGCCGGCGCCGTCCACTTTGGCCGCATCGAGCACCGACTGGTCGATGGACTGCAATCCGGTGAGGTACAACAGCATCGCCACCGGCACCGAGCCGAGCACCATCACCACGATCAGCGTCGGCAGCGCGGTGCCGGGATTGCCCAGCCAGCCCTGGGGCTGGGCGATGGAGCCCAACCCCAGGTGGCGCAGGATGTAGTTGAGCGAGCCGTCCGGTTGCAGCGCGTACGTCCAGGCGTAGAACAGCGCGATGCCGGCGGTCACCTGCGGCAGGAAGAACACCGTGCGAAACGTGGACCGCAGGCGCGTGATGTGGTTCAGCGCCGCGGCCAGCGGGAAGCTGACCAGCACGGTGAGCATCGGCACGGCGATCATCACCACCAGCGTCCGCAGCGCCGCGCCCTGCACGACCGGCGCGATCGCCGGGTCCCGGTAGATCAGGTCCAGGTAGTTGCCCAGCCCCACCCACGTCCAGGTCGGCGTGAACCCGTTCCACCGGGCGAAACTCAGCGCCAGCCCGTAGCCGACGGTGTAGAGGCCCATGATCGCGAACAGGGCCACCGCCGGCAGCACGAACGCATAACCGGTCAAAGCCTCCCGGCTGCGGAAACGCGACGCCACCGGCTACTGCCCGCTGTGCACGCTGGTGTTGTAGACCGCGAGCTGCTGGTTGGTCGCGGCCGGGTCGAGCTCCTTGAGCGGCGACATCTTGACCAGTATGTCGCCGGCCACCTGGATGTCCCAGGTCGAGCCCTTGAACGTGCTGTCGCCGGGGTTCCAGGCCGAGTCGCCGGCGCCGAACGCCGCCTCCATCGAGCTCAGGTACGGCCCGACCAGCTTCTCCGCGTTCGCGCCGAGATCGGTGCCCGGCAGGTCGAGCGCCGACTGCGCGAACGCGCCGGCCTGCTCCGGCTGGGTCAGGAAGTCCAGCCACTTCAGGGCGGCGTCGCGGTTGGGCGTCTGCGCGGACACGGCCAGCCCGGTCAGCGCGAACGGAGCGAGCTTGAAGTCCTTGGCCACGCTGGATTCCGGCGCCGGGATGGGGAAGGAAAGGATCTTGGCCGGGTCCATGCCGTTCTGCTGGATGGCCGAGATGGTGAACGTGCCGCCGATGTCGAAGGCCGCCTTGCCCTGCGCGAAGGCGCGGTCGGCGTCGTCGATGCCGAGCGTCTGCGTGCCCGGGGTCCAGTACGGCGTGAGCAGGTTGTACTGCTCCAACACCTTCTGGCCGTTGGCGCTGCCCCACGCCTTGGACTTGTCGGCGCCGTACAGGTCATGGAAGGCCTGCGGGCCCAGCAGCGCGAAGGCCAGTGGCTCCATCGCCCAGTCCAGGCCGGTGGACGAGCTCTTCAGGCCGATGGTGATGCCGCCGTTCTGGGCGTCCTTGGCGTGCGTGGCCGCCAGCCAGGAGATCAGCTCCTGCCAGCTGGCCGGGGCCTTGCCGGGGTCGATGCCGGCAGCGGTGAGCAGATCCTTGTTGGCGTAGATGACGCCGAAGGTGCCCGCGGTGAAGGGAATGCTGAGCAACTGTCCCTTTTGGACGCCGGGGTCGGTCGACTTGGGCTTCAGCGAGTCCTGGTACACCTGATCCGTGATCAGGCCGGTGTCCGCGGTGCCCTTGAGGAATCGGCTCTTGTACTGGTCGTTGACGTCCCCGGCCAGGTCGCTGGTGATGCCGGCGCCGCCGAGCACCCGGTCCTCGCCGGCGGCGTGCACCTCCAGCACGTCGGCCACGTTGTGGCTGGCCGCCGCGCTCTGGACCTTGCTGGTGAAGGTGTCGTCGGGGGTGTAGGCGCTGACGTTGACCGTGATGCCGGTCTGCGCCTTGAACTTGGCCGCGGCGGCCTCAAGGGCCTTCACGTGGGTCTGTTTGAACGTCCACATCGACAGCGTGGTCCCGTCGCCGGAGCCAGTGCCGCCACCGCACGCGGTGGTGACCATGGCCAGCGCCGCCACGACCGCTAAAACTCTTCCGCCGCACCACTTTGTGCCCATGCCGTCCTCCGCCAAGTCGGCTGCCGGGTCGAGTGAGCCAGACCATAGGCGCGGTCGTTTAATAGGTCAATAGGCCAAACTAAGTCGGTCCAGTACCGGTCAGGGCCGGCCTCACGGCGGGTTGGACATGTTAAAGTGGCCCGGTTCCAGCCAGGTGATCTCGAAGGGCGAACCGGGATGGCAGCGGCGACCGGCGGCGACAAGCCCCCGCTCTACCAGCAGGTCAAGCACGAGCTGCTGGCCGCGATCGCCGCCGGCGAGTACGCGCCGGGCCGGCCGTTCGTCACGCAGCGGGAGATCTGCGAGCGCTTCAACGTCAGCCACGCGACGGCCGTGCGCGCCCTGAACGACCTGGCCAACGAGGGCTACGTGGTGCGTCGCCGCGGCCAGGGGACCTTCGTCGCCGACCGGTCGCCGGTCGCGCCGTCGCCCGACCGGACCATCGCCTGCGTGCTGCAGAACCAAGGTCCGCACGTGGGCCAGATCCTCACCGGCATCGAGGAGATCTGCGCCGACCTGGGCTACCGGCTGTTCCTCAACCACTGCGAGAACGACCCCGCGCGCGAGGAGAAGGTGTTGTGGGGCGCCCTGGAACACCAGGTCAGCGGCATCATCGTGTACCCGGCCGAGGGATCCGTGGCGATCGCGCCGTACGCCGAGGCGCGGCGGCGCGGTGTGCCGCTGGTGATGGTCGACCGGTATCGGCCGGACCTGGTCGCGGACGCGGTGGTGGCGGACAACATGGCCGTCGGCCGCGAGCTGACCCGGGCGTTGATCGAGTCCGGGCACCGGACGATCGCCACGCTGTGGGACGAGATCGACGTGACCAGCATCCGGGATCGGCTCGCGGGGCACGTGCAGGCGTTGCGGGAACACGACATTCCGGTCCGACCGGACCTGACGGTGCTGCGCCGCTACCGCGATCAACCGACCGAGGCCCGGCGGGCCATGCTCAGCGAGCTCTTGCGTGGCGGCCAGCCGCCGACGGTGTTGTTGTGCTCCAACGGTTACGCACTGGCCATGGTCGCACAGGACCTGGTGGCGCTGGGCCTGGAGGTGCCCGGCGACATCGACCTGGCCTGCATGGACGACGCCGGCCCGTTCGACGTGCTCCCGCTGACCGCCGCGGCGATCTCCCTGCCGGCGCGGGACATGGGCCGGCAGGCCATGACGTTGCTGCACCAGCGCGTGATCGGCACGGCCGCCGAGACGCAGCTGGTGGTGCTTCCGGTGACCATCCAAACCAGACAGTCGTCGGTCGGCTACATGCGGATTTCCCGGTTGGAACAGGGGGCGTCGTGACGGGGTTGCCGGAGGTTCTGCCGCCGTGGGAACCGCGTGACACGGTCCGGGTCACGGGGGTGCGGGCGATCGTCACCGCGCCGGAGGAGATTCCGCTCGTCGTCGTCCGCGTCGACACGTCGGAGCCCGGCCTGTACGGCCTCGGCTGTGCCACCTTCACCCAGCGGTTCGCGGCCGTCGCGGCGGCTGTGGACGAGCACATGGGGCCGCTGGTGGTCGGCCGCAGCCCGGCCGACATCGAGGACATCACCCGGCTGATCCACTATTCGGCCTACTGGCGCAACGGTCCCGTGTTGAACAACGCGCTGTCGGGCATCGACCAGGCGCTGTGGGACATCATGGGCAAGCGGGCCGGCATGCCGGTGCACGAACTGCTCGGCGGCCGCAGCCGGTCGGCGATCGAGGTCTACTCCCACGCCGCCGGCGCGACGATCGACGAGACCCTGGACGGGGCGGAAGCCCTGATAGCGCAGGGATATCGGCATGTCCGACTCCAGGTCGGCGGTCCGGGGCACGGCACGTACGGAGCGCCGGGAACGCCCGGCGGCTATCCCCGGTCGCCGCATCCGGACGGGTGGGATGTCCGGCAGTATCTCCGTGATGTGCCACGGTTGTTCGCCGCCGCCCGGGAACGGCTCGGCCCCGATATCAGCCTGATGCACGACGTGCACAGCCGGTTGACGCCGAAACAGGCGATCGTGCTGGCCCGGGCCCTTGAGCCGTACGGTCTGTCCTTTTTGGAGGACGTGATCCCGCCCGAGCACTACGACCAACTGCCGGCCGTGCGGGCGGCCTCGCCGGTGTCGATCGCCGTCGGCGAGCAGGTCGGCTCGGTCACCGACGCCGCCCGGCTGGTCAAGGACGGCGGCGTGGACCTGTTGCGGCTGCACACTTCGGCCATTGGCGGCCTCACGCCGACCCGGAAGCTGGTGGCCCTGGCCGAGTTGCTGGGCGTGCGCACCGCCTTCCACTCCCCCGGCGACGTCTCGCCGGTCGGCGTGGCCGCGAACCTCGCGGTGGACGTGTCCACGCCGGCGTTCGGGTACCAGGAGTCCCACACCTACAACGACGCCACGCACGAGGTTTTCCCCGGCACGCCGGTGGTTCGCGACGGTCACATGACGCCGTCCGACCGGCCCGGCTGGGGCGTCGACCTCGACGAGGCCGCGGCGGCCAAGTTCCCGCCGACGAAGTTCCGGCACGAACGCTGGTCGGCGCGGGTGCGCCGGCCCGACGGAGGTCTCGAAGCGCCCTGACCCGCCGGCATGGAGGGCACCCCGCATGCACGACGACCGCAAGGCCGCCGAGGAGCGCGTCGCGCGTTTCCTCGCCGAACGGGTCCGCCCGGCCGTGTACTCGGAGCGGATCGCGATGGACGTGTCGCCGCTTCAGGTCGGCGACACGTGGGGAAGTCCGTGGTCCACCACCAGGTTCGAGGTCGCCGGCCGGATTCCCGCGCAGTGGTCCGGCCGCGTCGAAGCGGTGTTCGACCTGGGCTTCGACCTCACGCGAGGTCCCGGCGGCCAAGCCGAAGCGCTTGTCCTTGACCTGGACGGCAATCCACTTCAAGGCTTGCATCCGTACCACCGAAGCCTGCCGGTCAGCGGCCCCGAGGTCCGGCTGGTGGTCGAGGCCGCGGCGAATCCGCCGATCGTCGCCAGCGCCGGCCGCGGCACCCACTTCGGTTCGCCGGACACGGCCGGCGACGAGCACCTTTACGTGCTGCGACAGGCGGATCTGGCCCTGCGCGACGAGGACGCCTGGCACCTCATGCTCGATGTCGAGGTGCTGGCCTCGCTGATGCGCACGTTGCCGCCGGAATCGCCGCGCCGGCACCATATTCTCCGCGTGCTGGACAACTGCGTCGACCTCCCCTTCGCCGAGGCGCGCGGATTGACGGCAGGCTTGTTGTCCCGCAAGGCCCACGATTCCGAGCACACCGTGGTCGCGGTGGGCCACGCGCACATCGACTCCGCCTGGCTGTGGCCGATCCGGGAGACGATCCGCAAGTGCACGCGGACGTTCACCACTGTCCTGGCCCTGGCCGAGGAGTATCCGGAGCTGGTGTTCGCCTGCTCGTCGGCCCAGCAGCACGCGTGGATCAAGGAGCACCAACCCGCTGTCCACGACCGGATCCGGCAGGCGGTCAAGGCCGGCAACTGGGTCCCGGTCGGCGGCATGTGGGTCGAGGCCGACGCCAACCTGCCCGGCGGGGAGTCGCTGGCCCGACAGCTCGTGCACGGCGCCCGGTTTTTCCTCGACGAGTTCGGAGTTGGTCCCGATGGCGTCTGGTTACCGGACTCTTTCGGCTACACCGCCGCCTATCCGCAGCTGGCCCGGCTGGCCGGGGCCGAGTGGTTCCTGACCCAGAAGCTGTCCTGGAACGAGACGAACCGGCTGCCGCATCACACGTTCTGGTGGGAGGGCATCGACGGCACGCGGATCTTCACCCACTTCCCGCCGGTCGACACCTACAACGCCGAGCTGACCGGCGAGGAGCTGGCCCATGCGGTCGCCACCTACGCGGAGAAGGGCATCGGCACGATGTCGTTGGCGCCGTTCGGCTTCGGCGACGGCGGCGGCGGGCCGACCCGGGAGATGCTGGAGAAGGCCCGGCGGCTGCGTGACCTGGAGGGATCGCCGAAGGTCCGGATCGCCGCGCCTTCCGACTTCTTCCGCGAGGCCCGGGCCGAGCTCCCGGACGCGCCGGTGTGGCGGGGCGAGCTGTACCTGGAGACCCACCGCGGCACTTACACCAGCCAGGCCCGGACCAAGCGTGGCAACCGGCGCAGCGAGGCCCTCCTGCGGCACGCCGAGCTGTGGGCGGCCTCGGCTGCGGTCCGCCTCGGCACGCCTTATCCGTACGAGGAGCTGGACTCGCTGTGGAAACGCGTGCTGCTGCACCAGTTCCACGACATCCTGCCCGGTTCCTCCATCGCCTGGGTGCATCGGGAGGCCGAGGCGGCGTACACGGAGATCCATAGTGGACTTTCCGATCTGATCTCCGCCAGCGCCGGGGACGGCGAGTCACTGCTCAACGCCGCGCCGGTCGAGCGCCGCGAGGTGGTGATCGTCAACGAGCCGCCGCCGGTGGCCGGGCAGCGCCTGTCCGGTGGCCGCCACGCCGCCTTCGGCCGGGCGCCGGCGCTCGGGGTCGGCGGATTCCTGGAGTTCAACGCCCATCCCGTGCGCGCCACCGGGGCGTTTGTGCTGGACAACGGCCTGATCACCGTGCACATCGACGCCGACGGCCTGGTTCGGTCGGTGCGGGACCACGCCACCGGCCGCGAGGCGATCGCCCCCGGCGCGGCCGGCAATCTGCTCCAGCTGCATCCCGACGATCCGGTGAAGTGGAGTGCCTGGAACCTGGACGCGTCCTATCGCCGCCACCGCCGTGATTTGGACGCCGCCGTGTCGGTCGAGCTCGTCGACGACGGTCCGCTGCTGGCCGCCGTGCGGGTGGAGCGGCGGACCGAGCGATCCGTGATCGTGCAACACCTTCGGCTGGCCGCGGGTTCGAGATTGCTGGAGGTCGACACCGACGTCGACTGGCAGGAGCGGGACACGGTGCTCAAGGCGGCATGGCCGCTGGACGTGCTGGCCGCGGAGATCACCGCCGAGATCCAGTTCGGGCACGTCAAACGGCCGACGCACGAGAACACCAGCTGGGACGCGGCGCGGTTCGAGGCGTGGGCGCACCGTTTTGTGCACGTCGGCGAGCACGGCTGGGGCGTCGCCCTGATCACCGATTCCACGTACGGCTACGACGTCAGCAGTGACGGCCGGTCCACCACCGTGCGGCTGTCTCTCCTGCGGGCTCCGCGCAGCCCCGATCCAGTGGCCGACCAGGGCCGACACCGCTTCCGATACGGCCTGCGGCCGGCCGCCGACATCGGCGACGCGATCACCGCCGGCTACACGTTCTCACTGCCGCTGCAACCGGCGTCCGACCGCCTGCTGGGCAAGCCTCTGGTGTCGGTGGACAATCCGGCGGTGATCGTCGAGGCGGTCAAGCTGGCCGACGACCGGTCCGGCGCGGTGATCGTCCGGCTGTACGAGTCCCGTGGCGGCCGCGCCCGGGCCGTGCTGACGGCGGATTTCCCGGTGACCTCGGTATCCGAGACGGATTTGTTGGAACGGCCGTTGCGGCCCATGGCTTCGGGGCGCAACGCGGCGGCGTTGTCGTTGCGCCCCTTCCAGATCGTCACGCTGCGTTTGGAGAGGTGATCGTGCTTCCTGCCCCGTCCCGTGCCGAGTGGGAACGCCTGGCCGACTCGATGCTGCTGGCCGTGCGGCCCTGGGCCACCGACACGCACGCGCTGATCCACCTGCCCGGGCCGATGAGCGCCAGCGGTCGGTGGAGCGACGGGCTGGAAGGCTATGCGCGAACCTTTCTGCTGGCGGCGTTTCGCCTGGCCGGGGCGTCGGGTGACGATCCACATCGGACGGCCGAATGGTACGCGCAGGGCCTGGCGGCCGGGGTCGATCCGGCCAATCCCGACCGCTGGCCCCGGTTCGGCGAGTGCGGGCAGGCCAAGGTGGAGGCCGCGTCGATCGCCCTCGGGCTGCACCTGACCCGACCGTGGCTGTGGGACCGGCTCAGCTCGCGCACGCAGCAACGGCTGCTGGACTGGCTGGCGCCGATGGTCGGCGACGACATGCCGCAGAACAACTGGCTGTGGTTCCAGGCCGTCACCGGCGCGTTCGCCCGCAGCGTGGGCGGGGCCTGGAGCAAGGACGATTTCGACCATGCGATCGACTCCACCGACCGTTGGCACGCGGGCGAAGGCTGGTACTCCGACGGCCTTTCCGGCGGCTCCCACCGCAATTTCGACCACTACAGCGGCTGGGCCATGCACTTCTACCCGCTGTTGTTCTGCGACATCACCGGGGACGCCGAGCTGGCACTGCGCTACCGCAAGCGCTTGCGGTTGTGGCTTTCCGACTACGCCCGGCTGATCGGCGGCAACGGCTCGCCGCTGATCCAGGGCCGATCCCTGACCTACCGGTTCGCCGCCCTGGCTCCACTGTGGATCGGCGCCCGGTATGACGCCACGCCGCTGGCCCCGGGGCTGACCCGACGCATCGGCGGTCTGATGCTCGACCACTTCGTCAACGCCGGGTCGATCGACTCCGACGGCCTGTTGACCTTGGGCTGGCACCGGCGGTTTCCGGCCATCCGGCAGGTGTATTCCGGCCCGGCGTCGCCGTACTGGGCCAGCAAGGGCTTCGCCGGGCTGCTGCTGCCGGCGGACCACGAGGTCTGGACCGCACCCGAGGCGCCGCTTCCCATCGAGGAGGAGGACTTCGAGTTCTACCTGCCGGCACCCGGTTGGACGGTCTCCGGCACTCGATCCGACGGTGTGGTGCGAGTGCTCAACCATGGCAGCGACCACATCGATCCCGCCGAGTTGGCGACCGACGATCCCGCCTACGCCCGAATCGCCTACAGCACCCATGCCGCGCCGGAGATGACGCCACCGTTGGACTCCTCGGCGACCTTGGTCGACACCGACGGTCGCGCCGCCCACCGTCGCCCGTTGTCGACGCTGGAGCCCGGGGTCTCGCGCAGCCGTGCGCATTGGCCCGCCGATGAACAGTGGAATCCCTTCCACAGTCCCGAAACCACGTATAGGCTGGGCCCCTGGATCACCGTCGCCTCGGTGATCCAAGGCGCGACCGAGGTTCGGATCGTCCGGGTCGACGAGGCGCACGAGGCCACCCATCCCGGGCCGTGGCGGCTGCGGATCGGCGGCTGGGCAACGGTTCCCGACAGTGGGCTGCACTCGTCACTGGTCGGGTTCGCCGGCCTGGAGGTCGCCGAGACCGTGCTGGGCAAGGACACCAATCCGCTGGGGCCGGTGTCGTCGGTCCCCGTGCTGTGGAGCGCGGGCCCCGTCGAGTTCGGCCGGATCTACGCCGCCGCCGTACATCTCGGCGGCTCCCCGCCGACTGCGTTGCCGGAGCTGGACATCACCGCCGCCGTCGTGGCCGTGCGGTGGCCGGACGGTCGTGTTGACCGGGTGGCGATGCCGCCCGTCTGACAGCGTGGCCAGACAAATCTGGGAGGTCAACGATGACCCGCCACCTATGGGTCCTGGTAGGACTGCTACTCGCGTTGGTCGCCGCGCCGGCCGTGCCGGCCGTCGCCGCGCCCGTGCTCTATCCGAACGGGGTCGGCGCCGATCTCGGGCCGACCCCGCTGACGCTCGGCGTCACCGCCACCGCCGGCGACAACGCCGCCGGCCTGCGCACCGGCAGTGTCGACGGCCACAGTTATTGGCAGACGGACATTTCCGCCGGCGCCTCGTACCTGAACTTCGCGGTGGATCCCGACTACTCCGTCACTGGGCCGGTCGTCGCGCTGGTGACGTACTACGACAGCGGCGTCGGCGCCCTGACCCTCAACGGCAGTTCGGTCGCCGTTCTGGCCGGCACCAACACGTGGAAGCACGCCGCGACCACCCTGCCGGCGTTGACCTCCGTTCGGCTGAGCGGATCCGTGGACATCACCGTGGCGCAGCTCCGGATCACCGCCTCCGGTCCGAGCGCCACGCTCGGGCCGGATGCGTCGAACACCGGTGTCACGCCCAATCCCGGCGACAACCCGTCCGGGCTGATCACCGGCACCGCTGCCGGGCGCGGCTACTGGCAGACCAACGCCGCCTCGCCCGCGCCGTCCACCAACTTCTTCTACATGAACGTCGCCGACTCGTACGCCTACGACACCAGGAACATCGTGCTGGTCAGCGTCGACTACCTGGACGCCGGCAACGGCACCCTGGACCTCCAGTACGACTCCCCCGGCCAGGACCTGCCCGACAAGTTCAGGCCGTCGGAGATCGTGCGCTACGGCGACACCGGCACGTGGCAGACGCACGACTTCGTGTTGGACGACTCGATCCTCACCAACCGCACCAACGGTTCCGACTTCCGCGTCGCCCACGACGGGTCCGATGTGGAGGTCAAGGTCGCCGCCGTGCGGGTGACGGTGGTTCCGTCCACTCTGGACGTCAAGGCCGGGCTGCGCAGCTTGGTGGCCCAGGCCGGTTTGACCGTGTACGCGGCCCGCGAGGGCACCCGGGACGGCCAGTACCCGGCCGGCTCGAAGGCCGCCTTCGGCACGCAGATCGCCAAGGCGCAGGCGGTGATCGACTCCCCGGACGCCACTCCCGCTCAGGTCAAGGCGGCCTTGCAGGCGCTGTACGACAGCTACCAGGCGTTCAAGGCGTCGGCCGTGAACCTCAATGTGGCCGCCGGCCGGTCGCTTTCGAGCGGCCCGGGGTGGACCCAGGTCGATCTCGGTCAGGCTCAGCCGGTGGACGATGTCTTCGTGCAGTGGGGTGTGGCCTTCTCCCACGACTACAAAGTACAGACCTCTGTGGACGGTTCGACGTTCACCACGGTCGGCGAATCCGGCGCCACCGAGGCCAATCGCTCGTCCCGCACCGACTTCCCGGTTGTGCAGGCTCGCTACGTCCGGCTGGCCTATGACGGTTCGGCCGATGTCGCCGACCTCCAGGTCCGCGACCAGCGTGTGGTCACGCCCAAGCCGCAGCTGATCAGGACCAAGTACCCGACCGCCGATCCGGTGATCGCCGACTTCGTCGTCGCCGGCGCGGATCCCAGTGGTGTCAAGGATTCCACCAACGCCATCCAGGCCGCGCTGTACGACTGCTACGACGCCGGCGGCGGTACCGTGTGGCTGCCTGAGGGCACATACCGGGTCACCGACACGGTCGAGGTGCCGGCGTTCTGCTCGCTGCGCGGCGACCGGCGCGATCCCGATCACGGCGGCGGCAGCTACGGCACCGTGATCAGCGCCGACCTTCCCGCCGGGGACAACGGCCCCGTGCTGTTCCGCATCGGCGGCAGCGCCGGCGTGCTCGGCCTGACCACCTACTACCCGCACCAGAACGCCGCTGCGCCCGTGCCGTACAGCTACACGTTCGAGATCACCGGCAGCGCGTGGGCCAGCGACGAGAACTACATGATGGGCACGGTTTCCGACGTCACCATGCTCAACTCGTACCGGGGCATCGGCATCAGCACCATGCGCGACGAGCGTGGGCGGCCGCCGGCGGTCGGGCAGACCCACGAGTCCGCGACCGTGCGCAACGTCAAGGGCACCGCGCTGCTGTCCGGCGTCGAGGCCTACAACGGGGCCGACGTCGGGACCTGGGAGAACGTCACCTTCTCCAACTCCTACTGGGCTTCCGCCCCGCACCAGTTCAACCCGCCGCATCGCTCCACTGTGGACGCCTGGACCCGGGCCCATGGCACCGGCTTCGTGCTCGGCGACCTGGAGTGGGACCAGTTCAACGACATCGCCGCGTCCGACTACCACGTGGGCATCCACGTCGTTCCCGGCCAACGGGTCGACTTCGCCGGTGCCTTCCAGGGCGTGACGATCAAGCACACCGACACCGCCCTGCTTGTCGACCAGTTCGACTCCCGTTGGGGTCTCATGATGGGTCGCGGCAGCCTGGACGGGGCGATCACCAACAACTCCGCCGGCTTCGTCAAGCTCACCGACGTCAAGGTCAGCGGCGCGGTGACCGGCACCGTCTACCGGCTGTCGGGCCGGGCTCCGGCTTATAGCGCGGACCAGCCCACTCCGCGCCCGTCTCGTAACGCCCTGTACGTTACCGATGCTCCCCGAGGCGTCGGATACATCCCCGCCGCCGACGCCACCGCCGGCATTCAGCACACCCTCGACCGTGCCGGCCGTGACGGCGGCGGTGTGGTCTACCTGCCCGCCGGGTGGTACCGGGTGACCGGGCTCCTGTCGGTTCCCGCCGGCGTCGAGCTTCGTGGCGCTTCTTCCGTGCCCAACCGTGACGAGGACGGCCGCAGCGGCGGCACCGTGCTCATGTCCTACTCCGGCCGGGCCACCGCCACCCCCGACACCGATCCCGCCTTGATCACGCTCAACGGCAGGAACTCCGGAGTTCGCGGCCTCCGCGTCTTCTACCCCGGCCAGAACCCCGCCGCCCCCGACGGTCTCGTCGCCTACCCCTATGCCGTGCGTGGCAACGGCTCCGGCACGTACGTCGTCAACGTCGGCATGTCCAATGCCTACAACGGCATCGACATGGCGACCTTCCGCAACGACCGCTTCTTCGTCGGCAAGCTCGCCGGCACCTTCGTCCGCCACGGCATCACCGTCGGCGCCTCCGAGGACGGCGTGATCAACGGCGTGCTCACCAACGGCAACACCTTCGTCCGCCTCGGCTTCTACCTCCCGAACTGGGCCTCCGGCGCCAACCTCTTCCCCCAGGTCATCGACGGCTTCACCCGCAAGTCCTCCGACCTGGTCACCGTCACCGGGGCCCGCAACCTCACCGTCGTCGACGCCTTCGGCTACGGCCTCCATAACGGCCTGGTCGTTACTTCCGGCGACGTGCACGTCTTCAACCTCGGCACCGACAACCTCGGTGCCGACGGCTACACCGTGCGGGCCTCGGCCGGCTCCACCACCGTGCTCAACCTCTTGCGCTACAACGGCACCACCAGCACCGGCCCCGTCCGCCTGGTCGATGTCATGGCCATCAACATGGTTCAGTCCGCTCTGTCCATTAGTGCCTCCCCCGGCGGCACCGCCCGCCTGGCCGGCACCGAAACCGAGCCCGGCAAATACGAGACCGGCAGCTCCGTCACCGCCACCGCGCGTCCCTCCCCCGGCTACCACTTCGTCTCGTGGACCGTCGCCGGCGCCGTCGTCTCCACCTCCCCCGCCTACACCTTCACCGTCACAGCCGACACCGCCCTGACCGCCACCTTCTCCCGCTGATCCGACTCACCCGTTTCCGACACCGGCCGAGAGTGGGCGGGCCATGCTGTGAAGGCCCGCCCACTCTCACCGCACACCTGGCAATCCCGGGCGAGGACCAGGTCGTACCCACACCGCGCTGACCACTGTCGGCGCAGGTCACCGCGTTCGACGTGCTCACGCGCTGTAACGGAAGCGGGTCGTGCGGCGAAGCACCTCCCGTGGTTGTGGTCGGGAGGGACAAGCTATGACGCATCGGTTCAATCCGCCGCCGAGCTGGCCGCCGGCGCCCGAGGGGTGGGTGCCGCCCCACGGCTGGCAGCCGCCGGCCGACTGGCCGAAGCCCCCCGAGAACTGGCAACTGTGGGTGCCCGTCACCGCCCCGGCACCAGTCCCCATGCCTGCACCCGTCCCCACCTTTGCACCGGCCCCCGCACCGCAGCTGATCCCCGCCCCAACGCCGGCCCATGCAGCGGCACCGCCCCTCGCCGCGCCGGTCCATGCCGCAGCACCGATCCCCGCCGCCGCTCCGCCCGTGCATGGCGACGACAAGCGGGTGGGACTGTTCGGGGCCCGCAAGCGGCTCCAGCAGGTGGAAGCCGAGCTGCGGCGGGTCAAGGATCAGCTCCAAGACCAGGGCGGCCAGCTGGCCGAGGCATCGGCCCGATACGACGAGCTGCGCGGCAAGGACGCGATCGCCGTGGAGAACGACATCGCGGACGCCCGGCGGCTGCTGGCGCAGATCGTGTCCGACGCGGAGGCGCAGGACGCGGTGAATGCGCAGCAGCAGGCCGACGCGACGAAGGCGTTGACCGACGTGCGGCAGCGGATCGGGTCGGCGCAGACGGAGCTGCAAGGGATTCGGGCGCAGATCGTCGAGACGCAGGAACTCGCCCTGCTCCAGGAGGCCGGGATCTACGAGTACCGGCACCGCCTGGCGGACTCCGTCGCCTACAAGGGCGCGCTGGAGCGACTCAAGGACGCCATCAAGGTGTCGGCCAAGAACAACCACGCGATCACGGCGACAACGAACTGGACGGTCAACAACTCGGCCGTCGAAGGCCAGCGCATGGTCCGCGACTTCTCGAAGCTGATGCTGCGCGCGTACAACACCGAGGCCGACAACTGCGTCCGATCGATGCGCCCGCACCGACTCGAGTCGTCGAAGGACCGGCTGACCAAGGCCCGGGACATCATCTCGCGACTCGGCAAGACCATGCACATCAACATCTCCGCCAGCTACCACCGGCTCCGGCTGGAGGAGCTGGAGCTCACCGCGGACTACCTGGCCAAGGTCGAGCAGGAGAAGGAACGCGTCCGCGCGGAGCGCGAGCGTCAGCGGGACGAGGCGCAGGCCCAGCGCGAGTTCGAGAAGGCGAAGGCCCGGCTGGCCAAGGAGCAGTCGCACTGGCGGACCGCCATGATGAAGTGGGCCGACGCGGGCGACGCGGCCAAGATCGCCGAGGCGGAGGCCAAGCTGGCCGAGATCGACGACTCGATCAAGGCAGTGGAGGAGCGGGAGGCCAATATCCGCACGGGATGGGTCTACGTGATCTCCAACGTCGGCTCGTTCGGGCCCGACGTGGTGAAGATCGGGCTGACCAGGCGCCTCGACCCCACCGAACGGGTGCGTGAACTCGGTGACGCGTCGGTTCCGTTCAAGTTCGACGTGCACGCCCTCATCTTCGACGCCGACGCGGTGAGCCTGGAAACCCGCCTGCACCAACACCTTGCCGGCCAACGCGTCAACCGCGTGAACCTCCGGCGCGAGTTCTTCCACGTCACGCCGGCCGAGGTGTTGGACGTTCTTCGCGCCATGGGTCTTCAGGACAACCTCGTCGACTACGTCGAGGAGGCCGAGGCTGAGGAATGGCGTTCGAGCCAACGCATTTCCGAGACCGAGCGCGACTCCGCCGCCGTCGCGTAGCCGCTGCGCCATCGGGCAGGTCGGGCCGATTCCGGTGGCGTGACGGGAACACGGCGTGTCACAGTGCGGCGTGTTGTCCTATTGAGCGCAAGCGGCTCGCACACGGGGAGAACACGACGTTCAAGGTCACCACCGGGGGCGTCAACGGGTCATCGCGGCGAAGCGCGGCTGGCCCTCCTGGCCGATGTCGGGGACGCGGAGGATGCTCACCGCGCCGGCGGCGGCGAACACGGCGAGGCCGGCGAACAGGATGGTGAAGCCGCCGGCCGCGAGCAGGGCCGGCGCGGCGAACGGCACGACGGCGACCGGCAGGATGCTGGCGATGTTGAGCACGGCGAAGTCCTTGCCGGCCGATTCCGGGTCGGGCAGCATGCGTAGGCACAGCGCGAAATCGGTGGCCAGGAAGGCGCCGTAGCCGAGCGACATGACGGCGGCCCCGACGAACACGGCGGGGATGCCGGGCGCGAGGGCCACCACGATCAGGCCGGTGGCGAGCACGAGACCACCGACGAGCACGAACGGCTTCTGCCGTCGGATCCGGTCGGACAGCCAGCCGGTCAGCCAAGCGGTGACGGCGACGCAGGCGATGCCGACCAGCGTCAGCAGGAAGATCAGGCCCGGCACCGCGTCAGCCGTGACGGCAAAGCGCTGCGTGAACAGGAAAGCCAGGTAGCTGTTGCACGCCCAGGCGGCGGTGATCATGAAGCGCACGGCCCAGGCCCAGGCGAACGCCGGGTGCCGGCGCGGGTTGACCCAGTACGACCGCAGCACGATCGCCGCGCTCAGCCGGGGTTCGCCGACCAGCGGCCGGTGCTGGGGATCGCGGACGAGCAACAGCGTCATGAGCACACCGCCCGCAGTCAACGCCGCGACCACGGCTCATTGCAGCCACGGGACGGCCGGCACGGCACTGACCAGGGCGAACCCGAGCACCGGCCCGGCCAGGGCAACGAAGGCCACGACCCCCGACGCCGTCCCTCGACGCTCCGGGGCCACCTGGTCGGCGGCCAACGCGGCGTTGGCGGCCTGCTGGACTCCGATCAGGACCATGATGACCGCCCAGCCCAGC
The DNA here is from genome assembly GCF_040682195.1 of Kutzneria sp. NPDC051319. Classification (NCBI taxonomy): domain Bacteria; kingdom Bacillati; phylum Actinomycetota; class Actinomycetes; order Pseudonocardiales; family Pseudonocardiaceae; genus Kutzneria; species Kutzneria sp. NPDC051319. The sequence goes on from NZ_JBFBAM010000088.1 coordinate 24,303, forward strand.
ACGACCTGCCACACGGCGGTGGTCCAACCCATGACCATCAGCAGCAGGGCCGCACCGAGGCCTCCGACGAGGATCCAGGTGCGGCGGCGGCCGAACCGGGCCGTCGTGCGGTCGCTGATCCGTCCGCCGAGCGGGTTGGCGAGCAGCCCGGCCAGGCCGCCGATGCCGGCCACCAGACTGAATTCGGACGTCGCGTCGGCGCCGGCGATCGCGGTGAGGTGGGTGACCAGCAGCAGGTTCAGCGGCACGGCGGCGCCGAGGTAGGCGGCGGCGTTCGTGCCGACCAGGCCGGCGATGAGGCGCCCCTGGGCGGTTCGCAACCGGTGGGTCGTCATGGTGACACGGCCTTAACGATTTCGAGCACGGCGTCGCGCACTGCGGCGGGATTCTCTTGTGGGACAAGGTGTCCCGTGTCCGGCACGACGACGACCCGCGCGCGCGGCGCGGCGGCCATGAGCTCGGCGGCGACCTGGTTGAACAGCGGGCGCGCGGTCGACATCCCGCGTTCGATCCGCCCGGCCTGCAGGCAGATCGTGGGCACGTCCGGGGTCCCGGCGGCCTGGAGCCGCCGCATCGTCGGCAGCGCCGTCATGATCTGCGCCGCCTCCTGGCGTCCCACCCGCATCGCCCGAGCGCAGGCATAGTCCCGCGTCAGAATGTCCATATCGGACGGAGCTATGACCGGGGAAACGTTGGGAGCAATGACTTTCATCAGCAGCCTGCCGCTACCGATACGGGCGAGCAGCGCCAACACGGCGAACGCGCGGGAAGCGGTCCTTGCGGCACGGTCGCTCATGATCTCGGCGACGGTCGCGTCGACGAAGACCAGGCCGGCGACCCGCCCCGGGTGGCGTTCGGCGAACAGCCGGATGACGGGCCCACCCCAGCTGTGCCCGACCAGCACGACCGGCCCGGTCTCGCCGAGGCCGTCGAGCAGGCCCGTGAGGTCGTCGGTGATCCGTTCGAGCGTCCGGTCCCGCCGATCCGGATCGCTGCCGCCGTAGCCGGCCCGGTCGTAGGACAAGGTCCGGGTGTGCGCGCCGACCTCGCGCTGGGTGTGCACCCACGACGCGGCCGGCGCGCTCATACCGGCCTCGAACACGACCAGCGGCCCCTCACCCTCGCCGGCCGCGACGGCGCGCAGCCGCCGCCCGTCCGGCAACACGACGAACTTCTCGGTCAGCCCCCGACCGGGGTCCAGACTTGTCATTCGGCGCGGCCTCTCACTGGTTCCAGCAGGGCGGATGGACGTCCGGCCACAGACCCGCGTGTTCGAGCTGCGCGGCCAGGGCCAACAGCAGCCCGTCGCCCCGACGGCGGCCGACGATCTGCACGCCGCACGGGAGGCCCTCAACGTCCACATGCGACGGAAGGGCGACGGCGGGCTGGCCGGTCAGGTTCGCCCACGGGGTATAGGCCGACCAGGCCAGCATCCGGTCGGCGATCGCCGCCACCCCGTCGGCCTGGAAGTGTCCGGGCGGCACCGGCGGCCCGCTCGTCACCGGGGTCAGGGCGACGTCGAACCGGTCGAGAGCCTCCAGGAAAGCGCTGGCGTACCGGGCCAGCACTCCCTGCGCCGCAAAGAGGTCACGCCCGGAAAGCGCTTCCCCTTCGGCGTGCAGCCACCGCGTGTAGGGCAACAGCCGGTCGGGCGGAACCAGCGACGACACCACCGCGTTCACCGACGCCGCGAACAGGGTGCGCAGTGCCAGCCGCACCGGATCGTCGTAACCGGCCGGGATCGTCACCTCCCGCACCTCGTGTCCCAGCTCCCGCGCCAACGTCGCCGTCCGCTCGACCGCGCGGATCGCCTCGGGATGCGGTTCGACGCCGTCCAGGCCCGTCTCCGTCCACATGGCGATACGAAGCGGCTTCGATGGTTGCCTGATCGCGTCGAGGAAAGAGCCGTCCGGCCGCCAGCCGTCCAGGTCGCCGGGCGCGGGCTGCGCCATCACGTCCATCAGCAGCGCCGCGTCCTCAACGGTTCTGGCGATGGGACCCTCGATGGTGGTGTTGGACAACGACGTCACTAATCCTCGACTGGGCTTCACGCCGACGAGATGACAGGTCGCCGCCGGCGTACGGGTCGATCCGGCCCCGTCACCGGCGTGCGCCAGGGGCAGCAGTCCGGCTGCGACGGCAGCGGCAGCACCGCCGCTGGATCCGCTGGCGTAGCGCGTCAGGTCGTACGGCGTGACGGTCGGCCGCCCGGTCACCAGGTTGTCGGTGTAGCAGGTGGCGCCGAACTCCGCGGTGTTGGTCTTGCCGATCAGCACCGCGCCGGCCCGCCGCAACAGCCCCGCGGTCCAGGCGTCGGCCGTCGGGGTGAAGCCCGCCAACGCGGCGCAGCCGAACGTCGTGCGTACCCCGGCCGTCTGGTACAGATCCTTGATGCCCAAGGGAAGTCCGAGCAGCGGTGAACACTCGCCTCGGGCAATGCGCCGGTCGGCGCGAGCGGCCTCGGCGAGGGCGAGCTGCGGCGTGACGGTGGCGAAAGCGCCGAGCGCGCCGTCGAGTCGGTCGATGCGGTCCAGGTAGTGCTCAGTCAGCTCACGGGAACTGACGTCGCCGACGCGCAGGGCATCGAGCTGGGCGGCGGCGGTCAGCTCATGCAGATCACCGCTCACAGCACCACCGCGGTCCCGGTCAGCACCCCGTGGGCCAGGTCGGCGAGGGAGTTCAGGTAGTCCGGCGTCAGCGGCTGCCGGCCCAGCATCCGGCGGTGCATCATCGGGCCCTCGACCAGGTCGCCGATGAGGGAAAGATCGGGCGGCGAACCGATCTCGCCCCGTTCCGTCGCCCGGACGATGGCGTTGCGCAACGGCTCGCCGCGGCCCACGGCCATGGTCCGGAAGGCGAGCTCCGCGTCCGGATCGTGGTGCAGGTCGGCGGTCAACCCCATCAACCCGTCCACCCAGGACGAGGACCAGGATGCGGCCAGGTCGTGCACGACCGCCCTGAGGTCGCCGAGCAGCGTTCCGGTGTCTCTGTCCGAGACCGGCGGCAGGTGCTCGGCCAGCACGTCGACGACCAGCTGCGCCTTGCTCGACCAGCGCCGGTAGACGTCGGTGCGGTGCGCGTCAGCCTCCGCGGCGACCTTGGTCAGCGTCAGGGCGTCGTAGCCCCGGCTCTGCAGGAGCGACCAGGCCGCGGCCAGCAGCCGCCGTTCCAGGTCGGGATCTCGGGGACGCCCAGGCACGTCGCCTCCTAACGCTACAGATTGTAGCGAAATAGGCTAGGTCGTCCCGATCCCGCGCGCAAGCGCCGATCCCGACGGCGGGTCAGGCCCGCGCGGCCAGCCGCTTGGCCCACGCCATCTTGACGAGATAGGCCGGGGTCGGCGGCAGCCAGCCGAGCTGCTTCGCGGTGCCGAGGTCGTCTCGGACGGCCCAGTGCTCGGCGATGAGGCCGTCCCGAACACGGAACCAGTGCGCTTGCGCCATGGCGAACGGCCGGCCGGTCGGCGGGAAAACCGCGTCGATCGCGCCGTCGGGCGTGTGGAACGCGATGGCCGAGACATGCCGGCCGAGCATGGTCGAGTTGACCGTCACCAGGTCGCCGTCCGACATGACGTGGTGGATGTCGTAGCGCAGGTCCGCGAAGGCCGTGCGCAGCCACTGCGCGGTAGCCCAGAAGCCGGCCGGACCCGGCACGCGCGAGGCCCGCGGCTGGACGACGTTCTCCCGGTCGAGCGCGTCCGGGGCGTACATCTCTTCGAACTCCGCCCGCTCCCCCGCGGCCATGGCGTGGATGCTGTGGACCACCAGATCATTGGCGGTGAGGGAGAATCGTGCTCCGTGCATGGCGACCCCTCAATTCGGTACAACCTAATTACACTGAAAGTGTGGATGCGAGGATGACGGAAGTCAAGAGGCGCTACGACGGGTCGCGGCGCCGTGAGCAGGCCCGCCTCCGACGGCTCGCCGTGGTGCTGGCCGCGCGCGATCTCTTCGAACAGGACGGCTTCCGCGCGACGACCCTGGCCGCGATCGCCGCCCGCGCGGACATCTCCGTCGAGGGCATCTACAAGACCTTCGGCAGCAAGGCCGAGCTGGCCAAGGCGGTGTTCGATGTGGTGATCGCGGGCGACGACGAGCCCGTGGCCGTCGCGGAGCGGCCGGACGCCGCCGCCGTGTTCGCCGAGCCCGACCTGCGCACGAAGATCCGCCTGTTCGCCGAAGGCCTCGCCGGTCGGCAGGCGCGCTCGGCGAAGGTGCAGATCCTCATCCGCGACGGCCGGCACGTCGACGCGTCGCTCGAACCGGTGTGGGCCGCGCTGGCCGACGAGGGACTGGCCGGCATGACCGCGCTGGCCCACCACCTGGCCGGCACCGCGCAGCTGCGCGAGGGGCTCGACGTGGACGAGGTGCGCGACGTCCTGTGGAACTACCTCGCGATCGACCACTACGAACGGCTTGTCCTGCAACGGAACTGGACACTCGACGGCTACACGCGATGGCTCGTCGCGGCGATCACCGACGCGATCGCCTGACGGCCCTTCAGTACACGTCGCGCACGTAGCGACGGTCGGTGGCCAGCTGCTTGAGGTAGGCGGTGGCCTTGTCGGCGGTCATGCCGCCGTGGTTGGCGACGATCTCGCGGAGGGTGCGGTCGACGTCCTTGGCCATGCGGGTGGCGTCGCCGCAGACGTAGACGTGGGCGCCGTCGCTGAGCCAACGCCAGAGGTGGGCGCCGTGCTCGCGCATGCGGTCCTGCACATAGACCTTGGCCCGCTGGTCGCGGGAGAAGGCGAGGTCGAGGCGGGAGAGCAGACCGTCGGAGTGGAACCGGGAGAGCTCGTCACGGTAGTAGAAGTCGGTGGCACGGCGCTGCTCGCCGAAGAAGAGCCAGTTGGGGCCGCCGGCGCCGAGGGCGGCGCGCTCCTCCAGGAAGCCGAGGAAAGGGGCGACGCCGGTGCCGGGGCCGATCATGATCATGGGGACGGAGGGGTCGCCGGGCGGGCGAAAGTGGGGCGAACGCTGGATGGAGGCCCGGACGGGCGTGCCGGTGGCACGGTCGGCGAGGAACGTGGAGCAGACACCGCCGTGAGTTCCGTACCGGACAACGGAAACGGTGAGGCGGATGCGGGACGGGCTGACCAGCGGGCTGGACGAGATGGAGTACTGCCGGGGCTGTAGACGCTTGAGCACCTCGGCCCAGGCCTGGGCGTCGGCCCGAACGGGGTAGTCCCGCAACACATCGACGGCCTGCCGGCCCCACGTCCACTTGGCCAGCTCGCCCTTGTTGTCCGGACGGAGCAGGTGCCGCAGCTCGCGGTCGCCGTTGTGCTCGGCGACGAAATGCAGCAGCGAAGGCGTGATCCGCGCGATCTCCAGCTCCTCGGAGAGGGCCTCGCCGAGCGAGAAGTCGGCGCCGTCGAGGGAAATCACGCCGGAGCCGTCGAGACCGGTGATGCCGAGCCACTCATCGACCAAGGCGGGGCTGTTCACCGGCAACACGCTGAGGGCGTCGCCGGTCTCGTACGCGAGGTCGCCGGCGTCAAAGGTGAACTCGCGCACCTCCTTGCCGGCGCCGGGCAGGCTGAGCAGCCGATTGCCGACCAGCTCGACCTCACGGTGCCGGGCCGGGGACGCGTTCAACGCGACGATCACCTGGTCGAGCCAACGCCGAGCGGTCGACTGGTAGTCGGGCTCGCAGTCGGTCCTCGGCACGAGATGCGTGGCGCCCAGATCCCGCAGCCGTTCATCGATCCGCTTGCCGTGGCCGCAGAAGTTGTCGTAGTTGGAGTCGCCGAACGCCAGCACGGCGTACCGGAGCCCAGCCAGCGTGTCCTGTGTGGACAGATGATCCCAGAAGGTGACGCCGTTGTCCGGGGCATCGCCGTCGCCGAAGGTGCTGGTGATCATCAGCACCGGATTGCCGGCCCGCAGGGTGTCGGTGGACGCCTCGGCCATGCTCACCACCACCGGCCGCCAGCCGCTCTCGGCCAGCCGCCGCGCCGCCTCGGCGGCGAACTGCTCGGCGTTGCCGGTCTGCGACGCCCAGAGTACGGCGATCTCCTTGCCCGGTAAGGGTTCCGCCGCCGCACCGCCGCGCGAGAACATGCCGGCCAGCAGGCCGTCGACCCAGGCCGCACGGGTCGGCTCGATCGGGGCGTGCGGCGGTAACACCGGCACACCGACGCCGCCGGCCGTCACCCCGGAGGCGAAGCCGGCCAGGTACTGCCGCTCGGCGGCAGTGAAGTCAGGCATCGGCACGTCGTCGACGCCGAGCATCGCGGCCACCGAAACGGGCTGTTCAACAAGGGCAATCGGTTCGGAGACCGCCACCTTGGCCAGAGACACCGCGCACACCTTGAACTCCGGCTGGAACGAGATGGGGTCGACGGCGTCGTTGGTCACGGCGTTCACGCTGAGGTACTCGCCGAACAAGTCGTTCCAGTGGAACGGCGCGAAGCAGCACCCGGGCCGGACGCGATCGGTGACCACTGCTGGAAGCACGGCACGCCCACGGCGGGAGGCGATCTCGACCTGATCACCGTCCACGACGGACATGGCCAGAGCGTCAACGGGGTGGATCTCCACGAACGGGCCGGGGTTGAGCTTCGTCAGCTTGGCGACCTTGCCGGTCTTGGTGAGGGTGTGCCAGTGGTGCTGCACCCGACCGGTGTTCAGGGTGAACGGAAACTCGTCGTCCGGGAGCTCGGCCGGCGGCATGTGCGGTCGCGCGAAGAACGACGCCTTGCCAGTGGCAGTGGGAAAAACCGGTCCGTCAGAGGCAACGTAACGAACGGGATTGCGGGCGGGGCCGTCGGGGGCGCTGGGCCACTGGACGGGGCCCGAACGCAGCCGGGAGTAGGTGATGCCGCTCAAGTCGTAGCCGGTGAAGGGATTGCTGGCGCGGCGGATCTCCTCGAAGATCTGCTCGGCGTTGTCGTAGTGGAACGGGAAGCCCATCTCGACGGCCACGCGGGCGATGAGCTGCCAGTCGGGCACGGCCTGCCCGGCCGGCGCGACGGCCTGCGGCGCGAGGGTGACGTTCCGCTCGGAGTTGACCATCACGCCTTCGGTCTCCGACCAGATCGCCCCGGGCAGCACGATGTCGGCGTAGCCGTTGGTCTCGGTGTCGGCAAAGGCGTCCTGCGTGATCACCAGCTCGGCGGCCTCAAGGCCCTCGATCACCGTGCGCCGGTTGGCCACGGAGGCGACGGGATTGGTGCAGATGATCCAGCACGCCTTGATGTCCCCGGCGGCCATGCGCTCGAACATCTCGATGGTGCCGCGGCCGACGTCGGTGCGGATGGAGCCGGCCGGCACCTCCCACAGCTCCTCGACGAACGCCCGGTCCTCTGTGGACAGGACGGAACGCTGGCCGGGCAGCCCCGGGCCCATGTAGCCCATCTCCCGGCCGCCCATGGCGTTCGGCTGCCCGGTCAGCGAGAACGGGCCGCTGCCGGGCCGGCAGATCGCGCCGGTGGCCAGGTGCAGGTTGCAGAGGGCGTTGGTGTTCCACGTGCCGTGCGTGCTCTGGTTGAGGCCCATGGTCCAGCAGCTCATCCAGTTGCCGGCGGCGCCGATCCACTTCGCCGCGGTACGGATGTCGTGCTCGGGAATTCCGGTGATGCCGGCAACCACGTCCGGCGGGTAGTCGGCCAGGAACTCCGGCATCCCGTCCCAGCCCTCGGTGTGCGCGGCGATGAAGTCCGAGTCAATAGCTCCATCGGCGTGAACAAGGTGCAGAAAACCGTTGAGCAGCGCGAGATCCGTCCCGGGTGTGATCTGGAGGAACAGGTCGGCCTTGGCCGCCGTCGCCGTGCGCCGGGGGTCGACGACGATCAGCTTGGCCCCGCGCTTGACCCGCTCCATCATCCGCAGGAACAGGATCGGGTGGCAGTCGGCCATGTTGGAGCCGATCACCAGGAACACGTCCGCGTGCTCGAAGTCCTGATAGGACCCGGGCGGGCCGTCCGCGCCGAGGGACAGCTTGTAGCCGCTGCCGGCGCTGGCCATGCACAGCCGGGAGTTGGACTCGATCTGGTTGGTGCGGACGAATCCCTTGGCCAGCTTGGTGATCAGGTACTGCGCCTCCATGGTGAGCTGCCCGGAGACGTAGAAGGACAACGCGTCGGGCCCCTGCTCGTCCAGGATGGCGCGCAGCCGGGTGGCGGCGAGGGTGATCGCCCGGTCCACATCGGTCGGTTCGGCCGGGGCTTCCCGGTCCGTGCGGACCAGGGCCGTGGTGAGGCGGCCGGGCGCGGCGAGCATCTCGTGGCTGGTCGCGCCCTTGGTGCACAGCCGCCCGAAGTTGGCCGGGTGCTCCTTGTCGCCGGTGACCGACACCACACTGCCGTCGCGGACCGTGAGCACGATGCCACAGCCGACGCCGCAGTACGAGCACACGGTCCTGACCGTCGAATCGGGCACGGGCGCAAACACTAGGAACGGGCTGTTGCGCGGCGATTGCACCGCCCGCTGCGGCCGTTACATCTACTGCACAATCGTGTTTCGGCCGCCGTGAGCAGCGTTTTACGCCTTCTTGGCCTTGGTCAGCTCCTCCTGCGCCCACACGGCCCACTCCCGCTGCATCTCGGTGAACCGTAGCCCCCACTCCAGCGCGATCCGCCCGTAGACGGCGAGGTCGGCGGTCTCGGGGGCGATGGCCTCCTCGGTGGCCCGCAGGCCGGTTTCGTACTCGACGGCGGCCTCCTCGCGCTTGCGCAGGAAGTCGAGGCCCTGGTCGTAGTCGATCACGCCGAGGAAGAACACCCGCAGCAGCAGGTCGCTGCGCCGGATGACCGACGGCTCGACGTCGGTCATCCAGTGCCGGAGCTCGGCCAGCCCGGCCTCGGTGAGCGCGTACTCCTTGCGCCGGCGGGCGCCCTCCTCGGTCACGGTCACCAGGCCGGCGTCGGCCAGCTTGCCCAGCTCGCCGTACAGCTGGCTCTGCGTCGCCGGCCACACGTTGGCCAGCGAGCCGTGGAAGGTCTGCAGCAGGTCGTACCCGCTGGCGGGACCCATGGTGAGCAGCCCGAGGGCGGCGTGGCGCAGGCTCATGCCGCCATCATACTCCAGGGTTGACATGTTGCAGGAGTATGTTCCACACTCAACATGTCAACACTGACATACAGGCAGGATGCGAGACATGACGACGGGACTGCCGCACGAGTCGGTGCGGGCGGCGTGGACGGCGCTGCGGACGGCAACGCCGATGCTGCACCTCGACACGGCGGCGTGCGGGCGGACCAGCGTCGCCACCCGGGCCGCGATCACCGAGCACCTGGAGCTGGAGGCGCAGCTCGGCGGTTACGTCGCCGAGGCCGAGGCGGAGGCGACGACCATCACCGCCCGGCGACTGCTCGGCGAGTTGCTCGGCTTCGACACGGACGAGGTGGCGCTGCTGGACAGCTCCTCCGCGGCCGGGGCGCAGCTGCTGGCGGCGTGGCCGTGCCAAGCCGGCGACGAGGTCTGGATCGCGCCGAGCGAGTGGGGCGCCAACCTGGCGGCGTTCGCCGACCGCGGCCTCGACATGAAGATCCTGGACGTGGACGACCGCGGCCACATCGACCTCGATGCCCTGCACCGAAGGCTGCGCACCGAGCGGCCGAACATGGTGCACCTGACCGGCTTCACCGCGCACCGGGCGCTGGCGCAGCCGTCGGCGGAGATCATCGCGCTCTGCGACGCCGCCGAGGTGCCGGTGGTGATCGACACCGCGCAAGCGTTGGCGCACATCGAAATCCCGGCCGGCGCGGCCGCCGTCTACGGCACCGGCCGCAAGTACCTGTGCGGACCGCGCGGCGTCGGCTACGTGGCCGTCCGCGAGCCGTGGCAGCAGCGGCTCATCCCCCGCGCCCCGGCGCTCAACCTGGGCGGACGGCCGGTGCGCAACCTGGAGAGCCGCGAGGCCTACGTCGCCGGCCGAGTCGGGCTGGCCACCGCGCTCCGCCAGTACGTCGACGTCGGCCCGGCGTTGATCCGCGAACGCCTGGCCGCGATCGGCCGCACCCTGCGGGCCGGGCTGGCTGACCTGCCCGGCTGGTCCCTCGTCGACGACGTGGACGCCCCCGGCTCGATCGTGGCCCTGCTGCCGGACGAGGAGATCGACCTGCCGCGGCTGCGGGCCGACCTGGTCGCCCGCAAGATGGTCACCACTGTGTCGGCGGTCGTGCGAGCGCCGATGGACCTCGTGCGGCCGACGCTGCGGCTCAGCCCGCACGTCGACTTCGAGACGGCGTGGATCCCGCAGATCCGGGAGCTGCTGACCGCCCGATACAGTTGAGCGCATGCCCACCGCCGAGGAAATGCTCAGCGTGGCGGCGGTGCGCACGCTGGCCGAGATCCTCGGCAAGGCGCCGACGGTCGCCGCCGTCGACCTGGACGGCGCGGCCTTCAGCGAGCGGGGCCGGCTGGTGCGGGACGCGCTGCTCGCGGACCTGCCGGCCAAGTACCCCTCGTTCGAACGGGCGATCCGCAAGGCGATGAAGGACCCGCGGTTCACGGGCTGGATGATCTGGCCCGTCACCGAGGCGGTGGCGGTCCGGGCCGTGCCGGACGCCTTCGACGCGGGGCTCCAGCTGGTCGCCGACCTGACGTCCCGGCTGACCGGGGAGTTCGCGCTGCGGACCTTCCTCGCGGCCGACCTCGACCGCACGCTGGCGACGGCACTGCGCTGGACCGCCAGCCCCGACGAGCACGTGCGACGGCTGGCCAGCGAGGGCACCCGGCCGCGGCTGCCCTGGGCCAAGCGGGTTCCGGCGATCATCGACGATCCACAGTCGACGGTCCCGATCCTCGACGCGCTGCACCGCGATCCGTCGGAGTACGTGCGGCGGTCGGTGGCCAACCACCTCAACGACATCAGCCGGTCCGACCCGGCGCTGGCCGTCGCGGTCGCAACCCGTTGGCTGACAACGGAGACAACGGCGCTGGTGCGGCACGCGCTGCGAACGCTGGTCAAGGCGGCCGACCCGGGCGCGTTGGCGCTGCTGGGCTTTCCGCCGCCGGCCGCGCTGACCGTCACCGGGCCCGTGCTCGGCCGTGCAAACGTTCGCGTGGGCGAGGAACTCCCGTTCGAATTCACCCTGACGAACGAAGGCGACGAGGACGTGCGGCTGGCCGTGGACTACGTGGTGCACCACCGCAAGGCCAACGGCACGCTCACCCCGAAGGTGTTCAAGCTGACCACCCGCACGCTGGCCGCCGGCGAATCCGTGACAATTTCCCGTCGCCACTCGTTCCGGCCGATCACCACCCGCGTCTACCACGCGGGCGAGCACGCGGTGGAACTTCAGGTCAACGGCCGCACGTTCGGGCGAACCTCGTTCTCGTTGCGACCCCAGGCCTAGACAGAGGGGTGGTGTGACGCCACTGTCCTGTAGATAATCGCCCCAACAGCCACCCCCGGCGTCACCCGGTGGGAGCAACGCCCGTGGGCGATCGGCCGCCGTGCGACGGCCCGACTACGACGGTCAGGTGACCCGAGGTTCGCGGTCCCCGGCCGATGCGTGGCAGAGTAGAGCATTCACGGCGGTCACTGAGGACGGTTCAGATGGGTTCTGGTGCAACCGGGTCGGGCCGCGGCGCCCGCCCGACGGTCACCCGACGCCGGGAGGTCAGCGACGCCAGCGCGCGCTCGCTGCTGACCACGGTGCTCGGAGAGTACGTGCTGCCGCAAGGAGAACCGGTCTGGACACAGACGATCGTCGACGTGCTCGGGCGCTTCGAGATCGAGGAGAAGTCGGCGCGCCAGGCGCTGGCCCGCGTCGCCGCCGAGGGCTGGCTCAGCTCCGAGCGCGTCGGCCGCCGCGTCCGCTGGGCCCTCACCCCGCCCGGCCGCCGCCTGCTGGTGGAGGGCGCCGAGCGCATATACGGCTTCGGCAGCGGAAACCAGCAGTGGGACGGCCGCTGGCTGGTGGTCATGGTGTCGGTGCCCGAGACCAAGCGCGAGCTGCGGCACCGGTTGCGGACCCGGCTGAGCTGGGCCGGTTTCGGCTCGCCCGAGCCCGGTGTCTGGGTCTCGCCGCACGTCGGCGCCGAGGTCGAGGCCAAGTCCATTCTGGAGGACCTGGCCCTGACCAGCGAGGTCATGTCGTTCATCGCCACCTACGGCGCCCTGGGCGACGTGCAGCGCATGGTCGCCGCCGCGTGGGACCTGCAGGAGGTGGCCGAGAAGTACGAGAGCTTCATCGACCAGTTCAGCGGCCTCGACTCGCGCTCCCCGGAGCACGCCCTGCTGGCGCAGACCCGCATGGTCCACGAGTGGCGGCGCTTCCCGTTCCTCGACCCGCAACTGCCCGGCGAGCTGTTGCCGGCCAAGTGGAGCGGCTCGCGGGCCACCCAGTTGTTCAGCGACAACCACGCCGCCTGGCGGGAGCCGGCCCAGCGCGGCTGGCGGCAGCTGATCGCCCAGCAGTCCTGACCCCGCCCTCATGCAGGGAAGGACGCCTTACCTGCATGGCCGCATGCAGGTAAGGCGTCCTTCCCTGCGTTCAACGAGGGTAAGGCGTCCTTCC